>NZ_JBWJAQ010000013.1:0-233561 GCF_056387915.1 Streptomyces sp. GLSS-08 | reverse complement strand
GCGGGTCCCGGCGCGCCGGGCGGCCGGGCCGCCGCGCGGCGCGGCGCCGAGGGCGGCAGCGGCGGGGGCGGGCGCAGCCGCACCGGCTCGCGCGTGCCGGTGATCGTCGCCGTCGGCGTCGGCATCGCCGTCCTCGGCATCGGGGCCGGCGCCCTGCTCAGCACCGGTTCGGGCAGCGACGAGAAGAGCGGAGGCGAGCCCGTCTCGGCGGCGGCGTCCACCGGGACACAGCCGCCGTCCGCCTCCGCCGACCCGGCGAAGGCGCAGGCGGTCGCGCTGGACAAGCTCCTGGCGGACAGCAATGGCAGCCGGGACTCCGTGATCAAGGCCGTCGGCAACGTACGGGCGTGCAACAACCTCGGCCAGGCGGCCACCGACCTGCGTGCCGCGGCCGGTCAGCGCAACAACCTCGTCACCCGGCTCGCCCGCCTCAAGGTCGACAAGCTGCCGAACCACGCGGACCTGACCACCGCGCTCACCAACGCGTGGAAGGCGTCCGCGTCGGCGGACAACCACTACGCGGCGTGGGCCGACCAGGTCGCCGGCAAGCACGGCTGCCACAAGCACCGCGCCCGCACCACCGCACAGTCCCAGGCGGGCGACCGGGCGAGCGGCACCGCAAGCGCGCAGAAGAACAAGGCCGCGGGGCTGTGGAACTCCATCGCGTCCACGTACGGACTGACCCAGCGTCAGTCGACCCAGCTCTGAGGCCCGTTGCCGCCGGGGGAGGCCGGCGGCCGCGCGCTCACAGGGAGTTCGAGGCCGCGCTCTCCAGCGTCTTCGACACGTTGACGAACCCGCGCCTGGCGGAGACCAGCCGGCCCTGGCGTACGACCTGGACGGTCACGTCCGCGTTGATCAGACGCGGGAAGTCGACCGCCGCCAGCAGGTCCCCGAAGCGCCAGCTGAGCGTGGGCGTGAGCCGGCCCGTGGTGACCTTGAGGCCGTCGTCGAGCTTGCGCCGGACGGTGCGGGCGCTCACCTCGCCGTCGCCGAGGGCCTCCAGGGCCCGGTGCAGGACGTTGTAGGCGATCCAGGTGGTCTGCACCCCGGCGTCCGAGGGGTCGATCCGGTTGTCGTCGAAGGCCTGCTCGCGGATCACCGCCTTCATGGCGTTCCAGCGCGCGTCGCTCGACGCCGGGTACCAGCTGGTGACGTAGGCGTTCTCGTACGGGCCCGAGGGCCCGCCGGTGGCGTCGATCACCGTCTGGTCGACGCTGCCCAGCACGGACGCGGTGCGCACCTTCGGGTAGTCGTCCCGGTGGTGGCGGAAGGAGTCCATGAAGGCGGCCGTGCGGTCACCGAGCGCGGACACCACGCAGCCGCGCTTGGCGGGGTCTGAGGTCGCCCGGCCGAGGGCCTGGGAGACCTGCGCCGAGTACTCGGTGGAGTCCTCCGCCGCCCGTATGTCCACGGCCGGCGCGTGCCGCTTCCGCTCCAGGCCCGCGCCGATGAGCACCGGGAGTTCGTCACCGGCGATGGTGTCCGGGCGGACGAGCACGACGGGCCCGCAGGTCTCGCCGAGCTCCTCGCCCAGGCCGGCCAGCAGCGCGGGCTGCCCGCCGTTGACGGGGTAGGAGAGCGGGCTCTTGAACTCGTCGTCGGTGAGGCCGTATCCGCCGATGTACGGGATGCCGGCGCCCTGCAGCGGGGAGAGGAAGGAACTGCCGTGCTGGCTGTAGGAGCCGACGACGGCGACGACGTCCTCCCTGGCCGCGCGCCGGGCGCACTTCGCGGCGTCCACGGAGTCGTTGTGGTCGTTGCAGGTGAGCACTCTGAGCTCGCGGCCGTTGATGCCGCCGCGGGAGTTGACCCAGCGGGCGTACGCCTGCGCCATGGCGGGCATGCCGGGCTTGTTCGTCGCGGCGGTCTCCTCGGGCGCCCAGGTCATGACGGTGATGGAGTCGCCCCCGGAACCCCCTGTGACACCGGGGACGACTCCACAGCCGACGGCGATCGACGCACACACCGCCAGAGCGCCCGCCGCCAGCAGCGTGGCCTTGAGGGGGCGGGACGGTCGGGAGGGGGAGGAACTGCGGGTGCGTCGCCTGCCGGTCATGCCCATGCACGATTCCGTCACATCACCAACCCGGGAGTGACCATTGGTCAACGCAAGGTGACATGCGGGTGAACAACGGGGTGCGGTGAGCGCCCGCGTGAAGGGAACGTACGATCGACGACCGTGCAAGGTTCGGAGAAGTCTTCCCGTCGCGGGTACCGCTCATCCACCATGGGCGGCATGCCACTGAACGACATGCCGTGGTGGCGCTGGCGCAGCAATGTGCGCTCCGCGCTGCACATGCTCTCCGACCCCGGGTTCCAGCGGGACGTCTGGCTCGCGGGCGTCGAGGGGTACGGGGACGTCACCGACGCCGTGTACCGCCTGGTCGAGGACACCTGGCTGGACAGCTGGTCCGCCGAGAAGTACGTCGGCACGATCCTCCGCGACTCGCAGGAGGCGGCCCTCGTCGACACCGCCGTGCTGCGCGTCCTGCGGATCATGCACCAGGTCGGCCCCGACGCGCCGGTCTCCGCCTATCTCGACCACCACGCGTGGCCGGAGGCGGTCCGCGCCGCCCGCGAGGCGCACGTGCGCCTCGCGACGAGCGACGGGGACGACCCCGACGTGCCGCCCCGAACGCTGGAGGTGCTCCGGATCCTGACCCGGTCCGCCTAGCGATACACCCGCCCGGCGCGGCTGCCGGGTATGGGACCCTGGCGTGCATGAGTGAGCAGTCCGTTCCCGCCCCCGCGCCCGCCGAGCAGTACGTCCTCATCCTCTCGTGCCCCGACAAGCAGGGCATCGTGCACGCCGTGTCGAGCTATCTCTTCATGACCGGCTGCAACATCGAGGACAGCCAGCAGTTCGGCGACCACGACACGGGCCTGTTCTTCATGCGGGTCCACTTCTCGGCCGAGGCACCGGTGACGGTGGACAAGCTCCGCGCGAGCTTCTCCGCGATCGGCGACGCCTTCCACATGGACTGGCAGATCCACCGGGCCGAGGACCGCATGCGGGTCGTCCTGATGGTCAGCAAGTTCGGCCACTGCCTGAACGACCTGCTCTTCCGCGCCCGGATCGGCGCGCTGCCCGTCGACGTCGCCGCCGTGGTCTCCAACCACACCGACTTCGCCGAACTCGTGGCGTCGTACGGCGTCCCCTTCCACCACATCGCCGTGACGAGGGACACCAAGGCGGAGGCCGAGGCGCAGCTCCTGGAGCTGGTGCGCGCCGAGGACGTGGAGCTGGTCGTCCTGGCCCGCTACATGCAGGTCCTCTCGGACGACCTGTGCAAGCAGCTGAGCGGGCGCATTATCAACATCCACCACTCCTTCCTGCCGAGCTTCAAGGGCGCCAAGCCGTACCACCAGGCGCACGCCCGCGGTGTGAAGCTCATCGGTGCCACCGCGCACTACGTGACGGCCGATCTCGACGAGGGCCCGATCATCGAGCAGGAGGTCGAGCGTGTCGGCCACGACGTGACCCCGGACCAGCTCGTCGCCATCGGCCGCGACGTGGAGTGCCAGGCCCTGGCCCGCGCGGTGAAGTGGCACGCGGAACGCCGCATCCTGCTCAACGGCCGCCGCACGGTGGTCTTCGCGTAGCAGCGGCCTCCGGGCGGGCACACCCCGGGCGGCACCCCGCCTCCGCCCGTGTCCGCATGTCTGCGCCTGCCTCCGGCTGCATCCGGCTGCGTCCGGCTACATCCGGCTCAAGGACGCCACGGCGCTGAGCACGTCCTTGATCGCCTCCCGGTCCCCGTCCTGCCCGGCGGCGGCCTCCTCGGGCGGCACGTGCCCCGCGGCCAGCCGGCAGAACTCCACCCCGTCCAGCGCGACGTGCGCGACCTCCCGCTCGGCGGAGGCGACCGCGCCGGGCGAGTCGAGCGGGACGAGCCACTCCCCGCCGCCCGCCCCCTCGATCTCCAGCCGCAGGCTGCGGCCGGGCGTGCCGGCGGCGACGAGATGCCGGGCCGGCGGGGACGACAGACCCGCGCGGCGCCGCTCGGCCAGCGACTCGGGCAGCATGCGGGCCGCCAGGTCGATCATCCGGTGCAGATGGCGGGGTGCGGGCGGCTCGTACGGGTAGTCCACCGCTTCGGCTATGTCGCCCGCGTGCACCCAGCACTCGAACGCCCGGTCCAGCATGGAGTCGCGCAGCGGCAGCTCGAAGCCGCCGTACGGCACGGGAAGGAGCCCGGAGCCGCCGCCCGCGAAGGACACCGTCCGGACCAGGTTGTGGCTCTGCTCCCGCCAGGGGCCGCGCAGCGCACGGGTGGGCGGGAAGTGCGACGCGGCCCAGTACGCCTCGGTCCGCCCGGCGGGCGACCCCTCGTCCGCGCGGGTCTCGCCCAGCGGATCGTCCAGACCCAGCGCGACGGCGACCATGCCGTCGACGCTGAGCAGGTGGGCGATCACTCCGGCGACGGTCGTACGGCGGCTCACGGGACCTTCGCCGTCGAACCAGCGCAGCCGCACGGGCGCGTGCCACTCGGCGCCGCCGATGTCCTGCAGCAGCGCGTCGAGCCGTGCGGTCTCCGCGTCGTACGGGGTCGCCCAGTCGGGCACCGGGATGCGCGGCGGACGCCGGCCGAGGCAGCCCTCCAGGACGCTGGTGCGCAGCGTCGGGTCGAGGTCGAGGATCTCGGCCGGGTGCAGCAGTCCGACCGCCTCGCGGAGCCGGCGGGCCTCGTCCGCGCAGGCGCCGCACTCGCCGAGGTGTTCCTCGACGGTCAGCGTCTCCTCCGGGGAGCAGGCGGCGAGCGCCCAGGCGCCGAGGAGCGATTTCAGGACACGGTGCTCCAGGAGCAGCGGCGCGGGGGAGCGGATTGCCGCGGCCGGGTCCAGCTCGGGAAGCGGAAGTCCGGTGTCCTCGACGGAGGCGCGCGGCAGCGGGATGAGCGCCGGCCGGCCGGGACCTTCCCCGGGACCGGTCTCCCCGGGACCGCCGGGCCCCTCCCCGGGACCGCCGGGCCCTTCCCCGGGACCGGCCTCCGCGCCGCCGGGTTCACCATGTCCCCCGTGCGCGCCCTCCGGGCCGGGGCCGTCGAACCGCTCGGCGTCCCCGCTCACCGCGTGCTCCCCGGTTCGGGCGGGGTCCCGGACCGGCCGGCGTCGTGCGCCGTCGACAGCAGCTGGAGTCCGAGGCGCAGCCGGCGGCGGGCCTCGTCCTCGGTGATGCCCAGGTCCGCGGCGGTCTGGCGGTAGTCGCGGCGCTGGAAGTAGGCCCGCTCCAGGGCGGCCCGCAGCGGGGTGGGCATCGAGGTGACGATGTAGTCCGCGCGGGCGGCCACCGAGGCGCGGCGCACCCGGCGTTCCAGCTCCTCCGCGCTGCCCGGGCCGCCGGCGAGCGCGGCGGTCTCGGTGACGCGCAGGCGCTGCACGGCGAGCCGGTGGGTCAGCGTGGCGACCCAGGAACGAAGCGGGCCCTGCTTGGGGTCGTAGGCGTCCGGGTTCTCCCAGACGTGGGTGAAGACCTCGCGGGTGATGCCGTCGGCCGCGTGCTCGTCCCCGAGGACGCGGTGGGCGAGTCCGTGCACGAGCGAGGCGAACCGGTCGTACAGCTCGCCGAGCGCCGCCGCCTCCCCGCGGGCGAGCCGCTGCTGCATCCTGCGGTCCCAGCGGGGCGGTGCGTCCTTCGCCATACGGCCCCTCACCCCTGCTTGTCGTGGTGCCCGTCCTGGGTCCAGCCTGTGCGCATCGCTGTCTTGAATGTAGTCGGCACGTCCGACGACGCACGCCCCTTTACGGCAATGTGCGCCCCTTGACGAGCGGCGTTTGATAGTGGACTCCCGTCGGCGCGGCGCCTACCCGTCCCCGCCCCGATCAGGCCTGACCGGGGCAGATCGACCAGGAACGGATTGGCTCGACCGGGGCGGGTTTTCGATCACCGGCGGGTGTTTCATGGAAAAGGCTGCCGGGCAGCCGCGCAGGAGAAGCGAGGGAGCGCATTCCGCTTCCGGCGAGCGACGAGAGGCGTGGCGGGTGACGCTCAAGGTGACCGACGGGGAGCAAGGCGACTGGGCCGTGCTCCAGGTGACGGGCGAGATGGACCTGGTGACGTCACCGGTGGTCCGCCAGCGGGTGCACGACGTGGTGGCCGACGGCCGCCACAGTCTCGTCCTCGACCTGTCCGAGGTCTTCTTCTGCGACTCCAGCGGGGTGGGCGTGCTCATCGCGACCCGTCGGCTCATCCGTTCCTGCCAGGGGCGGCTGCGGCTGATCCTGCCCGCGCAGGGCGCGGAGGACGGTTCGCACGTCAACCGGGTGCTCGCCGCCCTCGGGGTGCGCCGTCTGTTCGACGTCTTCCCCGACCTCGTCACCGCCCTCGACGAGGAGTCGCGCCCCATGTCCGCGTGAGAACCGGGTCACCTCGCTGTGGCGCGGTGCCACACAGTTGTCCCGGAATTCCCGCGGTCTTGGTACAAGCGCCGGTTTCCCGCTCCCGGGAGGGTGCCGGCGTCGTACGCTCCCTGCCAGATGAACGCGCAGTCCGGCTCAAAGTCCGGCTCTGATGTAAGGCGGTCCGAACACCATGGTCAGCACCGAGTACGAGCGCAGGATCGCCGCCCGGTTCGCCACCTTCGACCAGGACGGCAACGGCTACATCGACCGCGAGGATTTCAACGCGGCGGCCAAGTCCGTCCTCGCCCAGTTCGACACGGCGGCCCGGTCGGACAAGGGCCAGGCCCTGTACAGCGGCGCCGAGGCGTTCTGGCAGGGCATGGCGGGCATCGCGGACCGGGACGGCGACCAGCGGATCACGCGCGCGGAGTTCGTGAACGGCGCGGCGAAGCGGCTGCGCGACAACCCCGACCGCTTCGCCGAGATCGCCCGCCCCTTCCTGCACGCGGCGCTCGCCGTGGCGGACACCGACGGGGACGGCGCCGCCACTCTCGAGGAGACGGCGCGGGTCCTCCAGGCCCTGGGCGCCCCGGAGGACGTCGCCGCCGCCGCGGCCGGCAGCCTCGACACGGACGCCGACGGACGTATCGGTGAGACGGAGGTCGTCACCGCCTTCGCCCGTTACTTCACGGTGCCCGAGTGAGGGCCGCGGCGCGCTCGGCCCTCACGCGGAGAAGCGCTCCCTGAGCCGGTACTTGAGCACCTTGCGCAGGGTCTCGTTGCGCGGAAGGGCGTCCACCACCTCCAGTTGCTCCGGCAGCTTGTGCACGGACAGCCCTTCCCCGCGCAGATACGCCGTCACGGCCGGCAGGGTCAACGCGGGTGCCCCGGGCGGCTGTTCGACCACCGCGCAGACCCGCTCGCCGCGTTCGGCGTCGGGCAGGCCGATCACGGCGGCGTCGCCGACGGCCGGATGCCGGTGCAGCAGGTCCTCGATCTCCCTGGCCGAGATGTTCTCGCCCTTGCGGATGATCACGTCCTTGAGGCGGCCGGTCAGCACCAGATGACCGCTGTCGGTCAGCCGGCCGAGGTCACCGGTGCGCAGGAAGCCCTCCTCGTCGAAGGCCTGCGCCGTCTGCGCCGGGTCCAGGTACCCCTGGCAGACGGCTTCGCCGCGCAGCCGCACCTCCCCGTCCACGATCCGGATCCGCATGCCCTCGGGGGGCCGTCCCTCCGTCGTCGCCAGGTTCTCGGCCGTGTCGTCCGGCGAGCCCATCGTGATCATCGGGGCCTCGGTCATCCCGTATCCGTGGGTGAGCTGGACGCCCATCTCGCGTACCACGCGGTGGTAGAGCCCGGGTGGTTTCGGCGCCCCGCCGCCCGCCAGCAGCCGCAGTGTCGGGATCACCTTCGTGCCGGGCTGCCTGCGCTGCTCGGCGAGGAACATCGAGTAGAACGCGGTGGAGCCGCCGGCCACCGTCACCCCGTGCCGGCGGTACTCGTCCAGGGCGGCGGGCAGCGCGAAGTGCTCGAACAGCACCGCGGGGAAGCCGCACAGCAGCAGCATCACCGTGTAGTCGGGCCCGGCGATGTGCGCGTACGGGAAGGCCATCGAGCCCACGTCGTCGGCCGACAGGCGCAGCGCGTGCGCCAGGCAGGAGCCGCCCGCGATCAGTGAACGGTCGGTGTGCAGCACGCCCTTGGGGTCGGAGGTGGTGCCCGAGGTCCAGTAGACCCAGCGCACGGTGGTGCCGTCGGCGGGCGGGGCGGGCAGCACGGACGGATCGCCGTCCGGCAGGTCGCCGTACGCCTCGAAGACGCCCTTCGCGCCGAGCGCGCCCGCCATCTCCGTGTGGTCGAAGCCGCGCCACACGCCCGGTACGGCGAAGAACTCGGCCCTGGACGCCCGCAGGGCGAAGCCGACCTCGCGGTCCCGGTAGAAGGGGATCACCGGTGACTGCACGGCGCCGAGCCTGGCCAGTGCGAAGGACAGCAGCGCGGTCTCGATCCGGGTGGGCAGCTGCCAGGCGACCACCGTGCCCGGGCGTACGCCCATGCCGTGCAGGCCCGCCGCCACCCGCTCGGCGCGCCCGCGCAGCTCGCCGAAGGTCAGCCGGCGGTCGCCCTGGAGCAGGACGGGCCGGTCGGGGGTCAGCTCGGCGCGACGGCAGACCAGTTCCCAGAGCGTGTGCGACGCGGCGAGTGCGTGTGCGGTGTCGGTCACGGCGATCCCCTCACTGCCGGTGCCCTGCGGCCCGTCACTGCCGGTCCCCTGCGACCATGAACTGACGAGGCGTCAGATAATGGGCAGAGCGTAGGGCGCACCGCCTTGTCGGTCCAGGGGTGCGGGGCTAGCCTCGTTTCTGACGGGTCATCAGATACGTCACCGGACATGCACCCCACGGTGGAGGGGACCCATGACGGAACTGCCGCGGATCGTCAGCGTCGACGACCATGTGATCGAGCCCGCGCACCTCTTCGAGACCTGGCTGCCGCAGAAGTACCGGGACCGCGGCCCCAGACCGCTCACCGCGGGCATCGGCGAACTCGCCTACGTCGCCGGCAAGTACCGGATCACGATGGACCCCGAAGGGCCGCCCACCGACTGGTGGATCTACGAGGACCTCAAGTTCCCGTACAAGCGCAACATCGCCGCCGTCGGCTTCGACCGCGACGAGATGACGCTGGAGGGCATCACCCGCGCGGAGATGCGGCGCGGCTGCTGGGATCCCGCCGAGCGCCTCAAGGACATGGACCTCAACCACGTGGAGGCCAGTCTCTGCTTCCCCACCTTCCCCCGCTTCTGCGGGCAGACCTTCGCCGAGGCGCACGACAAGGAGGTCGCCCTGGCCTGCGTCCGCGCGTACAACGACTGGATGGTCGAGGAGTGGTGCGGCGACAGCGGCGGCCGGCTGATCCCGCTGTGCCTGATCCCGCTGTGGGACATCGGCCTGGCGGTCGCCGAGATCGAGCACAACGCCGCCCGCGGGGTGAAGGCCGTGACCTTCTCGGAGATCCCCACCCACCTCGGGCTGCCCTCGATCCACTCCGGCTACTGGGACCCCTTCTTCGCGGTCTGCCAGGAGACCGGCACCGTCGTGAACATGCACATCGGGTCCAGCTCGCAGATGCCCGCGGCGTCCCCGGACGCACCGCCCGCCGTGCAGGCATCGCTGAGCTTCAACAACGCCATGGCCTCGATGATGGACTTCCTCTTCTCCGGCGTGCTCGTGAAATTCCCCCGCCTCAAACTCGCCTACTCCGAGGGGCAGATGGGATGGATCCCGTACGCCCTGGAGCGCGCCGACGACGTCTGGGAGGAGCACCGCGCCTGGGGCGGGGTCAAGGACCTGATCCCGGAGCCGCCGTCGACGTACTACTACCGGCAGATCTTCTGCTGCTTCTTCCGCGACAAGCACGGCATCGCGTCCCTGGACGTCGTCGGCCGCGACAACGCCACCTTCGAGACGGACTACCCGCACGTCGACTCGACCTTCCCGCACACCAGGGAGGTCGCCCTCGACCACGTGCGGGGCCTCGACGACGAGACCGTCCACAAGCTGATGCGCGGCAACGCGATCCGCATGCTGGACCTGGACCTCGACACGTAATGGACCTCGCGTACACGCAGGAGGAGCAGGACTTCCGCGCCCGGCTGCGCGCCTGGCTCCGCGAGGTGCTTCCCGGGCTGCCCCCCAGACCGTCGCCCGACGACTGGCCCGGACGGCGCGCCTACGACCTCGGCTGGCAGCGGATGCTGTACGAAGCCGGGTACGCGGGGCTGCACTGGCCCGTCGACGCGGGCGGCCGGGGCGCCACCCCGACCCAGCACCTGATCTTCCTGGAGGAGACCGAGAAGGCGGGCGCGCCCTACGTGGGCGCCAACTTCGTCGGGCTGCTGCACGCCGGGCCCACGATCGCCGCCGAGGGGAGCGCCGGGCAGCGGGCGCGCTGGCTGCCGCCCGTGCTGCGCGGCGACGAGGTGTGGTGCCAGGGGTTCTCCGAGCCGGACGCGGGCTCGGACCTCGCGGCGCTGCGCACGCGCGCCCGGCGGGACGGCGACGACTACGTGGTGAGCGGAGCCAAGATCTGGACCTCGCACGCGGAGGTGGCCGACTGGTGCGAGCTGCTGGTGCGCACGGATCCCGGGGCCCCGAAGCACCGCGGGATCTCGTGGCTCGCCCTGCCCATGGACGCGCCGGGCGTCACGGTCCGCCCGCTGCGCACGCTCGCCGGCTCCACCGAGTTCGCCGAGGTGTTCCTCGACGAGGTGCGCGTCCCGGTGGCCAACCGGGTCGGCGCCGAGAACGACGGCTGGCGCGTGACCATGGTGACGCTGTCCTTCGAGCGCGGCACGGCGTTCGTCGGCGAAGTCGTCGCCTGCCGGAGGGTGCTGGGCGAGCTGGCCCGCAAGGCCCGCGGGAACGGCCGCTGGGACGACGCCGTGCTGCGCCGCCGCCTCGGCCGGCTGGACGCCGAGTTCCGCGCGCTGTGGCGGCTGACGCAGTGGAACGTGAGCGAGGCGCAGCGGACCGGCGGGATGCCGGGCGTCGGCGGGTCCGTCTTCAAGCTGCGGTACTCGCACGCCCGGCAGGAGCTGTACGACGCGGCGGCCGAGGTGCTCGGCCCCGGCGCGCTGGACGTACGGCACGCGTGGACCCTCGACCGGCTGTCGTCGCTGTCGTACACCATCGCGGCCGGCACCTCGCAGATCCAGCGGAACATCGTGGCCGAACGCATCCTGGGCCTGCCGAAGGGACGGTGACGGCTCCCCGTGCACTTCCAACTCACCGACGACCACATGGCGTTGCGGGCGGGGGTGCGCGCGCTGCTCGAAGGCCGTTTCGGCGCCGGGGAGCTACGGGCGGCGGTGGCCCGCGGCGGTCTCGACCGCGCGCTGTGGCGCGAGCTAGGCGCGGCGGGCTTCTTCGCGCTGCGCCTGCCGGAGGCGGACGGCGGCGTCGGCCTCGGCCTGCCGGAGGCCGTACTGGCCTTCGAGGAGGCCGGGCGCGTGCTGCTGCCCGGACCGCTGGTGGCCACGCACCTCGCCGCCGGGACGGTACCCGGGGCCGCCACCGGGGAGACGGTGGTGACGGCCGCGTACGGCGGCCTCGTGGAGTGGCTCCAGGAGGCGGACGTCGTACGGGGCCCGGCGCAGGCGGACTCCGCCGGTGCGGTCGCCGGGGGGACCCTGCTCCCGCCGGTACGGGGAGCCGTACCGCTGACGTCCGTGGATCCGCTGACGCCCCTGCACCGGGTGCCCGTCCGCGTACCGCCCGATCCCGTCGTCGTCCTGCTCACCGCCGCCGAACAGCTGGGCGGTGCGGCCCGCACCTGCGAGCTGGCGGTGCAACACGCCCGGGCGCGCGAGCAGTTCGGGCAGCCGATCGGGGCCTTCCAGGCGGTCAAGCATCTGTGCGCCGAGCTGCTGGTCCGGGTGGAGACCGCACGCGCGGCGGTCTACGCGGCCGCCGTGACCGCCGACCCGCTGGACATCGCCGCCGCCCGGCTGCTCGCCGACGAGGCGGCCGTGCGCGGTGCCCGGGACTGCCTCCAGGTGCACGGCGGCATGGGCTTCACCTGGGAGTCCGACGTGCATCTGTACCTGAAGCGGGCCTGGGTCCGCACACAGCGCGCGGGTCCCGTTACGGAGAGTGAGGAGATGTTGGCCGAAAATCTGCTGTCCGAATCCTCCCGATGAGGCTCTGTGCAGGGGAGTGCGTACAGGCCGCCCGGCGGGATGTCGCGGATCGTGGCAGCCCGCAATCACGGAGCGTCGAGACCGGGTTGTGTCCTAGGCGTGACTCGTCACCGCCTGGAGTCGGCGCCGTGCTCCGGTACCTTGTGTGGGATGCGAGTGGTTGTGAGACCGGACCGTACCGGTGCTGCCCCAGAGGCGGCCCCGGATCCGGCGATGTGCGCCGCTCGCAGGGCGGGACGGACCGTCGTCCCCGCCTGTTCGACTCCCCGTCACGAGCGTCGCACAGTATGCCGTACGCGTACTCCTTCGCGCTGGAATATGCCCGAAGCGCTTGTTGGGGTGACTGTACGTCAACCATGCTGTCTCTCAAGGGAATCACGTTCCGTGACCCTGGTTCTGGCCATGCAGGTGAAGGCCACGATCGTGGCCCTGGTGAGGCGCGAGGCGATGTGTCCGCCGGTTCGGATGGTGTGAACGGTGCAGGTGCTTCAAGTGCAGCTGGAGATCAGGCCCGACCCCGCAGAGGTGGGTCGCGCCCGTCGCTGGGCCCGTGCGCGGCTCGCGGTGTCAGGGATAGAGGCCGACGAGCCGCTGGCCGAGACGCTGATCCTGCTCGTCTCGGAGCTGGTCACCAACGCGGTGGTGCACACCGGCTGCCCGGCCGTGCTGCGCCTCCAGCTGGGGGCGCGTGACGAGCCCCCCGGTGTGCCCGCGGGCACCGTCCGCCTGGAGGTGGCCGACGCCAGTGACTGCCCCCCGGCCCCGCGGCACGCGCACGGTGACGACACCAACGGCCGCGGCCTGGAGCTGGTCGACGGTCTCGCCGACCGCTGGGGCTGGAGCCGGGAGGGTGCCGGCAAGCGCATCTGGTGCGAGGTGGACCGCTGCGCCCCGGGTGTCACGCGGGCGGTCGCGTACCCGTCGTACGAGGGATACGCGTACGAGGCCGTGTAGCGCGCCGCCGTCCTGACGGTGCGGCCCGCCGCGCGGGGTGCAGACAGGCATGGCGAGGTGCATCCATGCACGGAATCGGCTTCCGCGGCGGGGTCCGCGGTTGGATGCGCCGGGCTGTGCCTCCGTGCGCGCCACCGCGGAACGGCGCGCGGGTGATGAATCCCCTTGCGGGTGTTGACGTACCGTGTCCGTTTGATCACGCTTGTGGTCAGCGATGCGCCGCGAGGGGACGCCGAGGGTTTCGGTGACGGAAACCCTCGGCGAGTGCGGATCGCGATTCGGCGTCGGTTCCCCGAGGGCCACGGGGGAGCAGGGGAGCGGGGCGGTACGCCGGAGCCGGATGGCGGCGCGCGGTGCCGTGCTCGGGGCGGGCAGCGACGCGCCGCCAGCCGCTGTCCGCCGCCCGGCGCCTGTCCCTCCGGTCGCCTCCCGTCTCTAGAGCACGGCTACCGGTGCGACCGGAGACCCCGTGGCGCCGACGAACGGTTCAGGGGTGGCCGACAGCAGGAAGCTGTAGCGGTTTTCTTGTCCACAGGCTGTGGACAACTCTTCGAGGTTCCAGTTCTGGCCCTGCAGCATCCCCATCTCGACCAGATCGAGCGCGTGTACAGGGAGCCAGAGACCCTCTATTTCCGGAGGAAATATCTCAAAAGTAAGGGTGTCGTTCGCGACCGCGGCGACATCGCGGGCGTGGAACCACTCCGGGGTGCGCACCGACAGCCCCGGCGACGGATAGCCGTACGCCTGCTTGTCGCCCGTCAGGCAGACCTGGATCTGGCCGGTGCGCACGAGGACGATGTCCCCGGAGCGCACCCGCGTGCCCGCCAGCTCCTCGGCGGCGTCGAGATCCTCGGGGGTCACGGCGTGCCCCCCGTCGAGCCGGTCCTCGCCGCGGGCGCGGGCGACATCGAGCAGCACGCCGCGCGAGACGATGTGCCGCGGCTTGTCGATCCCGCCGAACGCGGCGCCGCCGTGCGGGGTGATCGAGTCGGCCGGCCGGCCGTTGTAGAGCCTGCCCGAGTGCGACACGTGGGGGAGCGCGTCCCAGTGGGTGGCGGCCTGGAGCCCCATGGTCACGACGTCGTCGCTGCACGCGACGGTGCCCGGGCCGAACAGCTCCTGGTTGATCTGCACCATCACATGCAGCGGGTTGACCCGCCCCGGGATCATGCCGGTCTGCACCCCGTCCTGCTGGAGCGGCAGCGCGAGCGGGATCCGGCGTCCGGTCCGCACGCACGCCGCGGCCTCCCGCACCACCGCGTCGGTGACGAGGTTCAGCGTCCCGATCTCGTCGTCGGCGCCCCAGCGGCCCCAGTTGTTGACGCGCTCGGCGAGGTCGTGGAACGCCGGATGCGGCGTCGTCAGTGACATGGGTCCTCCGCGGGGCTTGTCTGCGGGTGTCCGGCGGGTCATAGAATCTAACGGACCGTCAGAAACCGCGGGAAGGGGCCGGCGTGGGGAACTTCTTGGCAGGCAAGGTCGTCGCCGTGACGGGGGCCGGCCGCGGGATAGGACGAGCCGTCGCGCTCGCCGCGGCGGCCGAGGGAGCGCGCGTCGTCGTCAACGACTACGGGGTGTCGGTCGAGGGCGGTGAGCCGACGAGCGCGGTGGCCGACACCGTGGCCGGGGAGATCGAGGCGGCGGGCGGGGACGCGGTCGCGGTCGCCGACGACATCTCGACGATGGCGGGCGGACAGCGCGTCGTCGACACGGCCCTGACGTCGTACGGACGCATCGACGGCGTCGTGTGCACGGCGGGGATCCTGCGGGAGCGGATGCTCTTCAACATGACCGAGCAGGAGTGGGACCCCGTCGTCGCCACGCACCTGAAGGGCACGTTCACGGTCTTCCGCGCCGCCTCCGCGGTGATGCGCGGGCAGGGGTACGGCACGCTGATCGGCTTCACCAGCGGCAACCACCAGGGATCCGTCGCCCAGGCCAACTACAGCGCCGCGAAGGGCGGCGTCATCTCCCTCGTCCGCAGCGCGGCGCTCGGCCTGCACAAGTACGGGGTCACGGCGAACGCGGTCGCCCCGGTCGCCCGCACCCGGATGTCGGCGAACGTCCCGATGGAACTGGCCGAGATCGGCGAGCCCGAGGACGTGGCCGCGCTGGTCGTCTACCTCCTCTCCGACCGTGCCCGCGAGGAGCGGATCACCGGCCAGGTCTACACGATCGCCGGCCCCAAGATCGCGGTCTGGGCCCAGCCGCGGGAGCTGCGCGCCGGTTACGCCGAGGGTTCCTGGACCCCCGAGCGGATCGCCGACTTCCTCCCCGGGACGGTGGGGACGGACCCGATGCCGCTGCTGGAGCGGGTCGAGGCGATGGCCCGGGCCGCCGCCGCGAAACAACGCCCGAACGCGCCGCGAACCGTGAGAGCGGCCGACGTGAGGCGGTGACCGTGGACTTCGGATTCGGACCGGAGGACGAGACCTTCCGGGGCGAGGCCCGCGCCTGGCTGGCGGAGCACCTCCCGGGCGAGTACACCCGCGGGGGCTGGGAGCGGGAACTCGGCGCGGCCGGCTGGATCGGGCTCGGCTGGAGCGAGGACGGCTACGGCAACCGGACCGCGTCACTGACCCAGCAGGTCGTCTGGGCGGAGGAGTACGCCCGCGCGAAGGCCCCCGCCCGCACGGGCCACATCGGCGAGAAGCTGCTCGCCCCCACCCTCATCGCCCACGGGACACCGGAGCAGAAGGCCCGCTTCCTGCCACCGGTGGCCCGCGGCGAGGAACTGTGGTGCCAGGGCTACAGCGAGCCGGGCGCGGGCTCCGACCTCGCGGGCGTGCGCACCGCCGCCGTACGGGAGGGGGACTCGTACCGCGTCACGGGACAGAAGATCTGGACCTCCCTCGCCCACGAGGCCGGCTGGTGCTTCGTCCTCGCCCGTACGCGGCCGGGGTCGGCCCGCCACCACGGCCTGTCGTTCCTGCTCGTCCCCATGGACCAGCCCGGCCGCGTCGAGGTCCGGCCGATCCGCCAGCTCACCGGGACGAGCGAGTTCAACGAGGTCTTCTTCGACGGGGCGGTGGCGCGCGCCGAGCACGTCGTGGGCGGCGAGGGCAACGGCTGGCGCGTCGCGATGAGCCTGCTCGGCTTCGAGCGGGGGGTGTCGACCCTGGCCCAGCAGATCGGCTTCGCACGGGAGTTGGGGCAGGTGATCGAGACGGCCGTCGCCACCGGCGCGGCCGACGACCCCGTCGTCCGCGACCGGCTCGTCGAGGCGTGGGCGCGGCTGCGCACCATGCGCTGGAACGCCCTGCGCACGCTGGGCGGCTCGCGGACGGCCGAGCCGGGTGCGCCGAGCGTGGCCAAGCTGCTGTGGGGCCGTTGGCACCAGGAGCTCGGCGAGCTGGCGATGCAGGTGCGCGGGGCCGGGGCGGCCGTCGGGCCCGCGGACTGGTCACCGCGGGAGCCGTACCGGATCGACGCGCTCCAGCACCTGTTCCTCTTCAGCCGGGCCGACACCGTCTACGGCGGCTCGGACGAGATCCAGCGCACGATCATCGCCGAGCGGGTGCTCGGCCTGCCGAAGGAGCCCAGGGGATGACCCCGGGCAGAGGGGAGCCGGTGCGATGCGAGGCGTGATCTTCGACGGCAGGCGGACCGAGGTCGTGGAGGACCTGGAGGTACGCGACCCGGGACCGGGCGAGGTGCGGGTGGCGATCTCGGCGGCCGGCCTGTGCCACAGCGACCTGTCCGTGCTGGACGGCACCATCCCCTTCCCCGTCCCGGTGGTGCTGGGGCACGAGGGTGCGGGGACCGTCGAGACGGTGGGCGCGGGCGTCACCCATGTCCGGGCCGGCGACCACGTGTCGCTGTCCACGCTCGCCAACTGCGGCGCCTGCGCGCAGTGCGACCGGGGGCGGCCGACCATGTGCCGCAAGGCGATCGGGATGCCGCGGCAGCCGTTCACACGGGGTGGCAGGCCGCTCTTCCAGTTCGCCTCCAACTCGGCCTTCGCGCAACGGACCCTCGTCAAGGCGGTGCAGGCGGTCCGGATCCCCGACGACATCCCGATGCCGTCCGCCGCGCTGATCGGGTGCGGGGTGCTGACCGGCGTCGGAGCCGTGCTGAACCGGGCGCGGGTGGAACACGGGGACACCGTGCTCGTCATCGGCACGGGCGGCGTCGGGCTCAACGTCATCCAGGGCGCGCGGCTCGCGGGCGCCCGGCGGATCGTGGCGGTGGACACCAGCCCGGCCAAGGAGGCGACGGCCCGCCGCTTCGGCGCCACCGACTTCCTCACCTCGACGCACGGCGTGCGGGACCTCCTGCCCACCGGCGCCGACCACGCCTTCGAGTGCGTCGGCCGGACCGAACTCGTCCGCGAGGCCGTCGACCTGCTCGACCGGCACGGCCAGGCCGTCCTCCTCGGAGTCCCGCCGGCGACCGCCGAGGCGTCCTTCCTCGTCTCCTCGATGTACCTGGACAAGTCGATCCTCGGCTGCCGCTACGGCTCCTCGCGCCCGCAGCGCGACATCGCCCGGTACGCCGGGCTCTACCAACGGGGACAACTGCTGCTGGACGAGCTGGTGACGAGGACGTACCCCGTCGAGGACTTCGAGAAGGCGGCGGACGACACCCGCCGGGGGAGGGTGGCGCGGGCGGTCCTGACGTTCTAGCGGGCGGTCCTGACGTTCTGGCGGCGGGTCGCTCGCGTTCTGGCGGCCGGTAGCTCGGGTTCTGGCGGCGGGTCGCGCGCGTTCCGGCAACCGGCCGCTCGCGTTCCGGCTGGACGCCGTCGCGCTCCCGCCCTTCCCGGCTCCGGCGGCCCCGGCCGGAGTTGTCCACAGGGCGGGGAAAATCCGGGGCCGGTGTCGGCCAGGTCCCCTAACGTCGTCGCATGAGCTATCGCGACGTCGCCTCCAAGCGGGTCCTGGCCTGGGCGTTCGTGGCCGTCGGGGCCCGGCTGCCGGTGGCCATGGCCCCGCTCGCCCTGGTCTTCCTGGTCCGCGAGCGCCCCGGCGGTTACGCGCTGGGCGCGGTCCTGGCGGCGGCCTACGTGGCCGGCGAGATCGTGGGCGCGACCCTCCTGGGCATGCGGCTGCGCCCGGAGAGAGCCCGTTCCCAACTGGCCGCGGGTCTCGCGGCCGGCACGGCCGGCTTCGCGGGTCTCGGCGTGCTCCCGCAGGCGCCCGCGGCGGTCCTCGCGGCGTGCGCGTTCCTCGCCGGCGCGGCGCCCGGCGCGGTCCCGGGCGGCCTGCGCACCCTGCTCACCGGCATCGTCCCGAAGCGGGCCGCCCCCCAGGCCCTGTCGGCCGAGTCGATGCTGATGTCCGGCATCTGGGCGCTGTCCCCGGCACTGGTCACCGTCCTCGCGCTGGGTGTCTCCCCCACCGTGCCGCTGCTGCTGGCCGCCGCCCTGATGGGGTCCTCCGTCGCGGGCCTGTGGCTGCTGCCCGCCGGCTGGGAGGCCGACCCCGAGGACCGCGACGGCGTCTCCCTGCCCCGCCTGCTGGCCCGCGCCTGGCCGGTGTACGTCACGGGCGCGGCGAGTCTGTCCCTGCTCGCCCTCGCCGAACTCGTCCTGCCCGCCCTCCTGGAGCAGCGCGGCATCGGCGTCGGCTGGTCGGGCCCGCTGCTGACCGGGCTCGCGCTCGGGTCCGGCGTGGGCGCGTTCGTGTACGGGCTGCGGTCCTGGCGGGGGGACCTGCGCACCCGGAGCGTCGTGCTGATGGCCGGTGTCTCCGCGTGCGTGGCGCTGGTCGCGCTGATACCGGCCACCGGCTGGATGGCCGTCGCCCTGGTCGTCGCGGGCGTCCTCCAGGCCGGTGCGATCCTCACCCGCAACCTGTCGCTGCGCGAGGCGCTGCCGCCGAGCGCGCTGGCCGCCGGTTACTCGGTGATGTACGCGGCGGTCGGCGCGGGGTACGCGGCCACCGGCTCCCTCGCCGGCGTCCTGCTGCACTTCGTGTCGCCGTCGACCGCGATCCTGGCCGGCGTCGCGCTGACGGCGGTGCTCACGGCGGTGGGGGCGGTGGGGGAGGGACGCCGGTCCCCGGTCGGCGCGGACCGGTCAACCGGCGTTGCCCGCGGGGCCGGTGCCGACCCCGCCGCCGTCCCGGCCGCCCGCGCCGGCACGGAAGGTGCGGCGGTACGTGGTGGGGGTGACGCCGAGAGCGGCCTGTAGGTGCTGGCGCATCGACTGGGCGGTGCCGAAGCCGGCGTCCCGCGCGACCTGGTCCACCGACAGGTCGCTGGACTCCAGCAGATGGCGGGCCCGCTCCACGCGCTGCCGCGTGAGCCACTGTCCGGGACTGATGCCGGCCTCCTCGCGGAAGCGGCGGGTGAAGGTGCGTACGGACATGGACTCCTGCTCCGCCATGTCGCGCAGCTGGATCGGCTCGTGGAGGCGGCCGAGGGCCCAGGCGCGGGCGGCCGTCGTGGTCGCCACCTGCGGCTCGGGGACCGGCCGGTGGACGTACTGCGCCTGACCGCCGTCGCGGTGCGGCGGTACGACGGTGCGGCGGGCCACGTCGTTGGCGACGGCCGTGCCGTGGTCGCGGCGTACGAGATGGAGGCACAGATCGATCCCGGCGGCGACACCTGCCGAGGTCAGGACGTCGCCGTCGTCGATGAAGAGGACGTCCGCGTCCACCTTGATCTGCGGGAAGAGGCGCTGGAAGTGCTCGGCGGAGGCCCAGTGCGTGGTGGCGGGGCGGCCGTCGAGGTAGCCGGCGGCGGCCAGCACGTACACGCCGGTGCAGATGGAGACGAGCCGGGTGCCGGGCCGGACGTGGGTGAGGGCGGCGGCCAGCTCGGGTGTCAGGACGCCCTCGTCGTAGACCGGGCCCAGCTCGTACGACGTGGGGACGACGAGGGTGTCGGCGGTGGCCAGCGTTTGCGGCCCGTTCTCGACGAGTACGGCGAAGTCGGCGTCCGTGTCGACGGGGCCCGGCGGGCGGACCGAGCAGGTGACGACGTCGTACAGCGGGCGCCCCTCGGCGTCCCTGGCCCGCCCGAAGATCCGCTGCGGAATGCCCAGTTCGAAGGGCATCACCCCGTCCAGGGCGAGGACGGCGACGCGGTGCCGGTGGCCGGGTCCGGGCCGGGCTCCGGGGCCTGCGGCTCCCGCGGCTGCGCTCGGAGCCGCTGCCGTCCTTGGAGCCGCGGCCGTCAGCAGCTCGGCGGGGGGCTTCCGGCGCGGGGCCGGCCCGGGGACCGGGACGGTCGCGGTGGCGTCCGGGGTCGTCGCTGCCGTGGTGGCCGTGGTGGCCGTGGTGGCCTCGGGGGACGCCGTCGTCGGGACCTTGGTGGCGTCGGGCGGGCGACGGATAGGGGCCATGGCCCGATCCTAGCGAATGCTGTCCTTCGGGCCACTCGATCGGGCCGAGCGCAGCCCGGAAGCTCTAGGACGTGACCCAGACATCCGAAGCCACCGCCGCCGGAACGGAATCCGGACCCGCCCTGCCGTCCCGTCCCGGACGCATCCACCGCGCGTGGTTCGTCGCGGCCGTGACCTTCGTGACGATCATCGGCGCGGCGGCCTTCCGCTCGCTGCCGGGCCTGCTCATCGACCCGTTGAACGAGGAGTTCGGCTGGTCGCGGGGCACGATCGGCGCGGCGGTGTCGGTCAACCTCGCCCTGTACGGGCTGACGGCACCCTTCGCCGCCGCGCTGATGGACCGCTTCGGCATCCGCCGGGTGGTCGCGGTCGCGCTGCTGGTGATCGCCCTCGGCTCCGGGGCGACCGTGTGGATGACGGCACCCTGGCAGCTCCTGCTCTGCTGGGGCCTCCTGGTGGGCCTCGGATCGGGCTCGATGGCACTCGCCTTCGCCGCGACGGTCACCAACCGCTGGTTCACGCAGCGCCGGGGCCTGGTGACGGGCATCCTCACCGCGGCCTCGGCGTCGGGCCAGCTGATCTTCCTTCCGCTCCTGTCCTGGATGATCACCTCGCAGCGCGACTGGCGTCCCGCGGCCGTGACGGTGTCCCTGGCCGCCCTCGCCGTGGTCCCCTTCGTCTGGCTGCTGCTGCGCGACCACCCGGCCGACGTGGGCCTGAGACCGTACGGCGCGACGGAGTTCGTGCAGAAGCCCCCGCCGGTGCCGGGGGCGGCGCGGCGGGCGGTGACGGTGCTGTTCTCCGCCGTCCGCACCGGCCCCTTCTGGCTGCTGGCCGGCACCTTCGCGATCTGCGGCGCCTCCACCAACGGCCTGATCCAGACCCACTTCGTGCCGGCGGCCCACGACCACGGCATGCCCATCACGGCGGCCGCCTCGCTCCTCGCGGTCATCGGCGTCTTCGACGTGATCGGCACGGTGGCCTCCGGCTGGTTCACCGACCGTTTCGAGCCGCGCCGGCTGCTCGCGGTGTACTACGCGCTGCGGGGCGTCTCGCTCCTGTTCCTGCCGATGCTGCTGGCGCCCGGCGTGCATCCGCCGATGATCTTCTTCATCGTGTTCTACGGCCTCGACTGGGTCGCCACCGTGCCGCCCACCCTCGCCCTGTGCCGTGAGCAGTACGGCGAGGACAGCGCGATCGTCTTCGGTTGGGTCCTCGCCTCGCACCAGGTGGGCGCCGCGCTGGTCGCCTTCCTCGGCGGGGTCGCGCGGGACGCCTTCGGCTCGTACGACGTCGTCTGGTACGCCTCCGGGGCGCTGTGCGCGGCGGCGGCGCTCATGGCACTGGTGATCCGGCGGCGGCCGGTCCGGCCGGCTCCGGCGGTGGTCGGGGCACCGGCCTGAGCATGGGGTGAGCCGCGGGGGGTGCGGCGGGTGCGGTGAGCGGGCGGCGAGCCCGGCGGAGGGGCGGCGGGCGGCTCAGGCCGGGGGATGGAGGAAGCGTCCCCGGTGGAAGAGGAGCGGCGGCCGGTCCTCGTCGGACGTGCCGAGCGCGGCCACCCGTCCCACCACGACGAGGTGGTCGCCGCCCGTGTGGACCGCGTGGACGGTGCAGTCGATCCACGCGAGGGTGCCCGCGAGGCGCGGGGAGCCGGAGGCGGGCGCCGCGTCGTACGCGACGCCGGCGAACTTGTCCGCGCCGCTCACCGCGAACCCGCGGCACAGCTCGCCCTGGTGCGCGCCCAGCACGTTCACGCAGAAGACGCCCGCGCGGGCGATGCGGGGCCAGGTCGCCGACGTACGCCCCACCATGAAGGCGATCAGCGGCGGGTCGAGCGAGAGGGCGGAGAAGGACTGGCAGGCGAAACCGGCGGGGCCGCCCTCGCCGTCGGCGGCCGGGGCGGTCACCACGGTCACGCCGGTCGCGAAGCTCCCGAGGACCCGGCGGAACTCCGCCTGGTCGACAGGCGCCCGCTCGTCGTCGCCGACCGCGCGCAGCTCGGGGCGCGGCAGCGTCTCGACCGGCGCCCCGGCGGGCTCCGCGACGGTGGGAGCCCCGGCCGACCTGAGGTAACGGACGGCGGCGGCGGCCATCCCTGCGTGTCCCATCACCCCTCCATTGGAACTGACGACGCGTCAGATGGGAAGGGCCGGGCGGCGACCGGCCCGTGTTCCCCGACGCCCTCATGAATCAGGGCGGTTCGGGCGGCGGGGCGCCCCCACGGCGTCCGGTCAGCGGGTGGCGAGGAACTCGAGGGTGTCGATCACGCGGTTCGAGAAACCCCACTCGTTGTCGTACCACGCGACCACCTTGACGTGGCGGCCGTCGACGCGGGTGAGAGCCGAGTCGAAGATCGACGAGGCGGGATTGCCCGTGATGTCGGACGACACGAGCGGGTCGTCCGAGTACTCGAGGATGCCGGCGAGCGGCCCGTTCGCCGCGGTGCGGTATGCCGCCAGCACGTCGTCGCGCGTCACGTCGCGGGCGACGGTCGTGTTGAGTTCGACGATCGAGCCCACCGGCACCGGTACGCGGATCGAGTCGCCCGACAGCTTGCCCGCGAGGTTCGGCAGCACCAGGCCGATCGCCTTGGCGGCGCCGGTCGTGGTCGGCACGATGTTGACACCGGCGGCCCGGGCGCGGCGGGCGTCGCGGTGCGGACCGTCCTGCAGGTTCTGCTCCTGCGTGTAGGCGTGCACCGTCGTCATGAACCCGTGCTCGATACCGGCGAGTTCGTCGAGGACCGCGGCCAGCGGCGCGAGCGCGTTGGTCGTGCAGGAGGCGTTCGAGACGATCGTGTGCAGGGCCGGGTCGTAGGCGTCGTTGTTGACACCGAACGCGAGCGTGACGTCGGCGCCGTCCGACGGCGCGCTGACGAGTACCTTCTTCGCGCCCGCGTCGAGGTGGGCGCGCGCGGCCTTCGCCGAGGTGAAGCGGCCGGTTGCTTCCAGGACGATGTCGACGCCGAGTGCCGCCCACGGCAACTGCGCCGGTTCGCGCTCGGCCAGCACCGTGATCCGGTGGCCGTCGACGACGAGGGCGTCCCCGTCGACGGTCACCGGGCGCCCGAGCCGGCCGGCGGTGCTGTCGTAGGCGAGCAGCCGGGCGAGCGTGGCGGGCTCCGTCAGGTCGTTGACGGCGACGATCTCCAGGGCGCTGTCGCGCTCCAGCAGTGCGCGCAGCACATTGCGTCCGATGCGGCCGAATCCGTTGATGGCGATGCGAATCATGAGTGGGGTCCCTTCCCTTTCAC
The DNA here is from genome assembly GCF_056387915.1 of Streptomyces sp. GLSS-08. Taxonomy (NCBI): domain Bacteria; kingdom Bacillati; phylum Actinomycetota; class Actinomycetes; order Kitasatosporales; family Streptomycetaceae; genus Streptomyces; species Streptomyces sp. GLSS-08. Next base: position 210,020 of record NZ_JBWJAQ010000013.1, on the reverse strand, counting down.
CCCAGGCTCGCCCGCGGCCTTCGCCGCTGACAGTGGCGGGATCGCCATGGTTCAAAAGGATCCCGCCATCCCGCCATCCCGCCATCCCGCCCGGCACCGCCCGCCACCGCCACTCGGTGCCACTCGGTGCCGGGCGGTGCCGGAGCGGATCATTCACCCCGGGTGAAGGTGCGCCGGTACTCGCTCGGTGTGGTGCCGAGGATGCGCTGGAAGTGCAGACGCAGATTCGCGCCGGTGCCGAGCCCGATGTCGGCGGCGATCTGTTCGACGCCGCGCTGCGAGCGCTCGAGCAGCTCGCGGGCCAGGTCGATACGGGCACGCATCACCCACTGCATCGGCGTGTAGCCGGTCTCCTCGACGAAGCGCCGGGAGAAGGTGCGCGGCGAGACCCCCGCCTGCCGCGCCAGTACGTCGAGGGTGAGGGGCTCGCCGAGCCGGTGCAGCGCCCACTCGCGGGTGGCCGCGAACCGCTCGCCGAGCGGCTCGGGGACGCTGCGGGGGACGTACTGGGCCTGGCCGCCGCTGCGGTAGGGGGCGGCGACCAGACGCCGGGCCGCGTGGTTGGACGCGGCCACGCCGAGGTCGCCGCGCAGGATGTGCAGGCACAGGTCGATGCCGGAGGCGGCGCCGGCCGAGGTGAGCACGCTGCCCTCGTCGACGAACAGCACGTTCTCGTCGACCTGGACGAGCGGATGCCTGGCCATGAGTGCCCGCGTGTAGTGCCAGTGCGTCGTGGCGCGTCTGCCGTCGAGCAGGCCCGTGGCGGCGAGCGCGAAGGCACCCGTCGAGATGGCGGCGAGCCGCGCGCCCCGCTCGTGGGCGGCGACCAGCGCGCCGACGACGGCCCGGGGCGGGTCGTCGCGGTCCGGGAAGCGGTAGCCGGGGACGAAGACGATGTCGGCCCACGCCAGCGCGTCGAGGCCGTGGGCGACGTAGTACGCGAGGCCGTCGCCGCCGGTCACGAGACCCGGTGCCGCCCCGCACACCCGCACCTCGTACGGCATGCTCGCGCGGGTCGTGAAGACCTGGGCGGGAATCCCGACGTCGAGCGGCTTCGCCCCCTCGAGCACGAGGACGGCGACGCGATGCGGGCGGGGTGCGGGCACAGGTAGAGGTTACGGCGGGCCGTCGCCGCCGTGGGTTCAGCGGCCCCGGTACCGCGGACTTCGGCGTTCCACGAAGCTCGCGACGCCCTCCCGGGCGTCCGCCGTCGTCATGTTGATCTCCTGCGCCGCCGCCTCCAGCGCGAACGCCGCGGCCCGGTCGCCGTCCAGGGAGGCGTTGACGAGCTGCTTGGTGAGGGCGAGGGCGCGGGTTGGGCCCGCGGCGAGCCGCTCCGCCCAGGCGCGCGCCGTCTGCTCCAGGGCCCCGGCGGGGACGACACGGTTGACGAGGCCGAGCCGTTCCGCGTCCGCGGCGCTGAGCGCGTCCCCGAAGAACATCAGCTCCTTGGCGCGCTGCGGTCCGGTCAGGCGCGCGAGCAGATAGGCGCCGCCGCCGTCCGGGACCAGTCCCCGGCGCGCGAACACCTCGATGAACGTGGCCGGTTCGGCCGCGAGGACCAGGTCGCAGGCGAACGCCAGATGGGCGCCGATACCGGCGGCGGTGCCGTTCACGGCCGCGATCACGGGTTTCTCGCAGTCGAGGACGGCGGAGACGAGCCGCTGCGCGCCGAGCCGGATGGTGCGGGCCACGTCGCCGGGCACGCGGTCACCGCCGGCCGGCGTGCCCCGCAGGTCGGCGCCCGCGCAGAAGCCGCGCCCCGTCGCGGTGACGACGACGGCCCGGACGCCGGGGTCGGCGGACGCCTCCGCGAGCAGCGCGATCACGCGTTCACGCTGGTCCGGTGTGACGGCGTTCATGGCCTCGGGCCGGTTCAGAGTGATCCACGAGACGGCGTTGTCAGTGGCGTGCAGTACCAATGAGTCGGGGGATCTCTCCGGGGCACGGGGGCGGCCTTGGTCGCTGGTGCGCCCGTGACCCGGGGAGCCGTCGGGGGCGGGCGCGTCGGCAGGGGACGCGTCGGAGAGGGACGCGTCGGGGGAGGACGTCATGGGGGAGCTCCGTTTCGTACGGCGGGTCGCGGCGGCGGTGCCGGGGCGGCGGGCCCGGGGTGGGCCGGCGGGCCGGTCGCGCGGCCGGTCAGTGGCAGACCGCCAGCGCGTCGAGGGCCACCGCGCCCTGCCCCCGGGGCAGCACCATCAGCGGGTTGATGTCCAGCTCCGCGATGTCGTCCCCGAGTTCCAGCGCCATCCGCTGCACCCGGAGGATCACCTCGACGAGCGCGTCCACGTCGACGGGAGGGCCCCCGCGTACGCCGTCGAGCAGCGCCCGCCCCCGCAGCTCGGCGAGCATGGTCCGCGCCTGGTCCTCGCCGAACGGCGGCACCCGTACGGCCACGTCCCGCAGCACCTCGACGAGGACGCCGCCGAGTCCGACGGTGACAGTCGGCCCGAAGAGCGGGTCGTGCGTGACGCCCACGACCATCTCCACGCCCCGCTCGACCATCTGGCACACGAGTACGCCGTCCAGCGAAATCCCCTCGTAACGCGCGATGTCGGTCAGCTCGCGGTAGGCGTCCCTGACCTGGCTGGCGGAGGTGAGAGAGACCTTCACCAGGCCCAGTTCGGTCTTGTGGGCGATCTGCGCGCCGGACGCCTTCATGACGACCGGGTAGCCGACCAGGCTCGCCGCGCGGACGGCCGCCGCCGCGCTGGTCACCAGCTGCTCGCGCGGCACCCGGATGCCGTACGTCCGCAGCAGCTGCTTCGCCGCGTGCTCGCTCAGCTGCTGTCCCGGGCGCATCAGCGCCCGCGCCTTGCGGAAGGAGGGCGAGGGCGTGCGGGGTGCCTCGTCGAAGGGCGAGCGGTACGCGGCGGCGAACCGGTGGTGTTCCAGGTGGGCGCGGACGGCGCTGATGCAGTTGGCGAACGTACGGAAGGTGGCGACCCGCGCCGAGCCGAGCAGGGTCTCGCGGTACGCGGACTCCGTGCCGACCGGCGACCCCCACACCACGCACACCAGCTTGTCCGTCTGTTCCGCCGCGTCCACCAGATCCTGGGCGAGCTTGTCGCTCATCGGCGGGAAGGGCCCGGTGACGGGACAGATCAGCACCCCGACGGACGGGTCGGCGAGGATCGCGTCGATGATCTTCCGGCCCCGCCGGTCGCCCACCGGGTGGCCGCCGTTGTCGACGGGATTGGCGACGTTCAGGTACTCCGGTATCCAGGTGTGGAGTTCCGCCTGCTTGGCGGGCGACAGCGTGGGCAGCGACAGCCCGGCCGCCGACGCCAGGTCCGCGAAGTGCGCGCCCGTGCCGCCCGAGATCGAATAGACGACGACGCCGTCCGCCCGCGGGGTGCGCGCGCGGGCCAGCAGGGCGGCGGTGTCCTGGAGTTCGTCGAGTCCGTCCACGCGGATCACGCCGTACTGCCGCATCGCCGCGTCCACCACGGCGTCCGAGCCGGTCAGCTTGCCGGTGTGCGAGGCGGCCGTGCGGGCGCCGGCCTCGGTGCGGCCCACCTTGACCGCGACGACCGGAACTCCGCGGCGCACGGCGCGGTCGGCGGCGAGCAGAAAGGAACGGCCGTCCTTCAGTCCCTCGATGTAGCAGGCGATGGCGCCCACCTCGGGACGCTCGGCGAAGTAGGAGATGAAGTCGGCGCTCTCCAGGTCGGCCTCGTTTCCGGTGGGGGCCCAGTGGGAGAGGCGGATGCCCAGCTCCTGGAGGGCGAAGACCGGGCGGCCCTGGTGTCCGGACTGTGTGATGAGCGCGATCGCCGGCCCTTCGAGGTCGTCGCGGAACCGCTCGAAGGCGTTGAGGTTGGTGTTGGGCCCGAGCAGCCGCAGCCCGGACCGGGCGACGGCGGCGGTGAGGCGCGACTGTTCCGCCGCGCCCTTCGCCCCGGTCTCCGCGAACCCGGACGCGAAGGCGACCGCGAAGCGCACCTTGGCGTCGGCCAGTTCCGCGATCACGGGCACGGGGTCGCCGACCAGGAGCACGGCCAGGTCGACCCGCTCGGGCAGCTCGCCGACGGAGGGGAAGCAGGGGATGCCGAAGACGGAAGGGCGGGTGGGGTGCACGGGGTGGAGGCGGGCGCCGACCCGCTCGGCCCACGCGACCAGTTGCCGGGTGATCCCGGCGTTCGGCCGGCCGTCGGAGTCGGAGGCGCCGACGACGGCCACGGACTCGGGACGGAAGAAGCGGTCCAGATCGGGTACGGCGGCATACAGCGGACGGCCGCTGACGTCCAGGTCGTCGGGTTCGGCGGGCCTGCCGTGGACGACCGGTGAGGGTTGCTCGCCGCAGGCGATGACGCGGGCCCGGCGGGAGTCGGTGGTGAGGGTGCCGTGGGTTGATCCAAGCATCGGTCCGCCCGCTCCTGTGTGAGAGCCATTCAACTGACGTAGTGTCAGATTACGTAACTGACGCTCCGTCAGGAACCGTTGTGCAGGCAAAGGCTGTGGGCGGAGGGAGGGGCGTGGACCGCGGGGACGGCGCGGGTGACGGGGGCGGGGCCGCGGCGGAGGGCTCCCGGGGGCCTGGAGTCTCGGGGCCGGGGAGGTGCGTACCGGGTCGGTACCCGCCGGACGCCGGACCGGAACCCGGCGGAGGCCCGGCGTCCGGAAAGGAGCGCCGGGCGGCCGGAACGGGTGGAGTTCCCCGGTTCCCCGGGGTCGGGGGCACGCGAGGGGCGTGTGCCGGTGCTCCGGGGCGGGTTGCTGTCGCCGCCCCGGTGCTACCGCCGGCCGTCGCTTCGGGCGGCCTTCCGGGCGATCGCCTTCGCTATCTTCTGCGCGTCAAGAGCGAGTTCGCGGAACATGCCGCTGATGGGGTTGGTGAAGCCGGTGAAGTACAGGCCGGGAGCGTCCCGCGGGGTGCGGGCGCCGTGGACGACGGGGCGGCCGCGCGCGTCGAGCACGCCGAGGTGACCGACGAGTCCCTCCAGCGCGCGCCGGTAACCGGTGGCGGCGATGATGACGTCCGGCTCGATGCGGTCGCCGTCCGCGAGGACGGCCTTGCCGTCCTCGAAGCTCTCGACGGCGGCCACGATCTCGACCCGCCCCTGGCGCACGGCGTCGACGAGACCGACGTCCTGGACCGGGATCGCGCCTTCCCGCACCCGGGAGTAGAGCCCGCGGTCCGGCCGGGGCAGCCCCTGCGCCGACAGGTCGGGCACGCTGACCCGGGCCACCGGGACGGCCAGCCGGTCCACCAGCCGGACGGGCAGGCGGCGTACGAGGATGCCGGTGAACTGAGCGGCCCAGCCGGCCGTCGAACGGCGCACGATGTGCGGTGCCGTGCGCACCGCGAGCCGCACCCGCGCGGCGCCGCCCTCGGCGAGGTCCACGGCGATCTCCGCACCGGTGTTGCCGATGCCGACGACGAGGACGTCCCGGCCGGCGTAGGGGGCGGGGTTGCGGTACTCGCCGGCGTGCAGCAGCTCGCCGGTGTACGCGTCGCGGCCGGGCCAGTCGGGCAGCCGGGGGGTGTGGTTGTGGCCGGTGGCGACGACCACGGCGCTGCCGGTCAGCCGTCGGCCGCCGGTGGCGTGCAGCAGCCAGTCGTCCCCCGACCGTTCGATGCGGGACACCTCGACGCCGGTGACGATCTCCAGTTCGTGGTGCTCGGCGTACTTCTCCAGGTAGCGCACCACGTTGTCGCGGGACACCCAGCGCCCGAAGGAGCGCGGCATCGCGAGTCCGGGCAGGGCGGACAGGCGGCGCGTGGTGTGCAGGTGCAGCCGGTCGTAGTGGCGCCGCCAGGAGGCCCCGACGCGGTCCGACCTCTCCAGCACGACGGCTCGTACACCCCGGGCACGCAGTGCGTACGCCGCGGAGAGTCCGCCGGGGCCGCCGCCGATCACGTACACGGGGCGGTCTTCGTGGGACGGCACCGGGCGGGGTGTCGAGGAAACTGTCGAGTCGGCCATGAGCGCGAGCGTAATCACGTCCTGACTTGATGGGTCTCGGTCAAGACCGGAATCGGTTGCGAATTGATCACGGCTGTGGCGGGGGTGGGTGGGGCCGGTGACGCGGGCCGCCGTGCTGTGGCGACGGCGCGTGGCCGACGGTGGGCGCGGAGGGCCTGCCCCCGGGTGGGCCGGAGGTGGAAGCGGGGCGTGTGCCTGAGTGGGCCGTCACGGGGCGGGGGTCGGTGCCGGGCGCGTACGCATCTTGCGCGGGTGCCTTCCGGTGCGCTGAACTGACGTACCGTCAGATGCCGAGTGAAGGCGTGGATGCCGATGGACACGATCTGGCTCACCGGCGCGCAGTGGCTCGCCGTGCTCCGTGTCGGACTCGGGCTGTGGTGGCTGGAGAGCTGGCGGCACAAGGACAAGAGGGGCTGGTTCGAGCGGGGGACCGGGATCGCGTGGGCGGCGGACGTCGCCTCCAAGCACCGCTGGGGCGCCGTCCGCAGCGGCTTCGACAGGGTCGTCGCACCCCGGCCCCGGACGATGGCGTACGTCGTCGTCTACGCCGAACTCGCCCTGGGGCTCGGACTGGTCGCCGGTTTCCTCACCCCGGTCGCCCTGGCCGGCGGCCTGCTGCTGAACCTGCTCTACCTCGTCCTGATGATCCACGACTGGGCCGAGCAGGGGCAGAACGCGATGATGGCGCTCATCTCGGTCGTCGGCCTCTTCGCGATGTCCTGGCAGACCTGGTCGGTGGACGACGCGTTCGGGCTGTTCCTGTGACGGGGGCGGGGGAGGCGGCGGGGACGGCGGCCGGCCCGCCGGGAGCCCTGCGGCCGGACCGGTTCGATCTCCCGGAGGCCGACGCGTTCAGCCGCCCCTACTGGGAGGCGGCGGCCGAGGGACGGCTGCTGCTGCGTTACTGCGCCGCCTGCGGACGCACCCACCACTACCCCCGAGAGTTCTGCCCCCGCTGCTGGAGCGAGGACGTGCACTGGCGGCCCGCGAGCGGCCACGCCACGCTCTACACGTGGTCCGTCGTCCACCGCAACGACCTGCCGCCGTTCCGCGGGCGCACGCCGTACGTCGCCGCCGTCGTCGACCTCGCGGAGGGGCCGCGGATGATGACCGGGATCGTGGAGTGCGAGGAGGCGGCGCTGCGTATCGGGATGGGGCTGGAGGTGACGTTCCGGGCCACGGGGGCGCAGGGACCGGCGGAGTTCTGGGCGCCGGTCTTCCGGCCCCGGGGGTGAGTCCGGCTCCGGGGGTGAGTCTGGAACCGGCGGTGCTCACCGGTGGTGCGGGCGGTCCCGCCGATCCGGGTGGGTGCCGGGCCGGCCGGGCGGGTGCCGGACCGACCCGGGTGGGTGCCGGGCGGCGGGGCGGGATTCAATGGCTGGATGGCTGACGCGCACGAGCAGTACCCCGCCTACCCCTTCCGCGAGCTGACCGGTCACGGTCTTCAGCTGCGCCCCTGGAACGCCGCCTCGGACGCGGAGGTCGGGGCCTGGCTGCGCGGGCTGTCCGACCCGGAGTTCCAGCGGTGGAACACGCCGCTCAAGGCGGTCCGGGACATCGACGCCGCGCGGGAGTCGCTCCGCACGCGGGCCGGGAGCGCCGTGGACGGTACCGCGGCCTCGTTCTGCGTCACGGACGCCGCGAGCGGGGAGATCCTCGGGCACATCGGGGTCAACGAGATCGACCACGTCATGAGCTGCGCCCGCGTCGGTTACTGGGTGCTGCCCGAGGCGCGCGGCCGCGGGGTCGCCACCCGCGCCCTCGCGACGACCGCGCGCTTCGCCTTCTCCGACCTGGGCCTGCACCGGCTGGAGCTGGGGCACGCGCTCGGGCACGACGTCTCCTGCCGGGTCGCGGAGCGGTGCGGGTTCCGGTACGAGGGGACGCTGCGGGGCGCGATGTTCGAGGCGGGGCGGCAGGACGCCTTCCGGGACGTCCACCTGCACGCGCGGCTCGCCACGGACGCGGAGCCGGACCCTGAACCGGAGTCCGAGCCGACGTAACCCCGTCACCCCGAGCGAGGCAACCGGGCAACCGGGCAACCGGGCAACCGGGTGACAGGGTGACCGCCCGTGGCCGGTGCTCACGACCGGTGCATACGGCCGGTGCTCACGGCCAGAGCAGCTCCTTGAGCCAGCCCTCCGCCGTGCGGCGGTAGTTCAGCCGCACGTGCCGCCTGCGGGCGTCCCCCTGGAAGAACTCCACCTCGTCGGGACGGAGCCGGTACAGGGTCCAGGTCGGGGCGGGGGCCTCCGGCTCGCGCTCGGCGTGGGCCCACGCCGCCTCCGAGGCCCGCTCCAACTCCTCCCGCGCGGGCAGGACCTCGCTCTGCCGGCCCACCAGGGCGGCGGCGAGCGCGCCGGTGGAACGGGCGTGCAGATCGGCCTGCCCCTCCTGCGGAGGCGCGACCGTGACGGGGCCGCGGAGGCGGATCTGACGGCCCTGCGCGGGCCAGTAGAAGCCGAGGGCGGCGTACGGGCGGGCGGCCAGCTGGCGGCCCTTGCGGCTGGTCGCGTGCGTGGCGAAGGACCAGCCGTCCGCGTCCGCGCCGTGCAGCATCACCGTGCGGGTGTCCGGCAGCCCGTCCGCGTCCGCCGTGGCGAGGGACATGGTGTGCGGCTCGGTCTGGCCCGCGGCCACCACCTCGGCGAGCCAGCGGCCGAACAGCGTCAGCGGGTCCCCGGGCGCCTCGTCCGGCGTGAAGCCGGGCAGGTCGGTGTCCCACACCCGCAGCGATCGCAGCAGCTCATGAAGATCCGGTTCCATGGAGCGAGTATGGCCCGGGGTCCCGAGGGCGACCGCCCCGGCGCCCCCGTGCGTCAGTCCCGCCCCAGCACCACCGTCCCCGAGGAGCAGAACCAGCCGCCGGTCCCGGACGCCACCGCCAGGCGCGGCAGCCCGCCGTCGGGCCTGCGCACCTGCCGCCCCTCGCCCGCCTCGCCGCGCAGCTGCCGTACCGCCTCGACGAGCAGGAACAGTCCGCGCATGCCCGGGTGCTGGCCCGAGAGGCCGCCCCCGTCGGTGTTGACCGGCAGGTCCCCGCGCAGTGTCAGCCGGCCCTTCTCCACGAACGCGCCCCCCTCGCCCTTCCCGCAGAACCCGAGGTCCTCCAGCGTCAGGAGGGTCATGTAGGTGAAGGCGTCGTAGATCTCCGCGAGGTCCATCTCGTCCGGGCGCAGGCCGGCGCGCCCGAAGGCGAGGCGTCCGCTCACGGCGGCCGGGGACACGGTGAAGTCGGTCCACTCGGACATCGTCGTGTGCGAGACGTGCTCGCCGGCGCCGAGGATCCACACCGGGCCGGTACGGCAGTCGCGTACGTACTCCTCGGCGGCGAGCAGCACGGCCGCGCCGCCGTCGGAGCGGATGCAGCAGTGCAGCTTGGTGAAGGGGTCCGCGATCATCGGGCCGGACTGGACGTCGTCGACCGTGATCGGGTCGCGGAACATCGCCTCCGGGTTGTGCGCGGCGTTCGCCCGTGCCTGGACGGCGACCGAGGCGAGCTGTTCGAGGGTGGTGCCGTACTGGTGCATGTGGCGGCGGGCGGCCATCGCGTACTTGGCGACGAGCGTGTGGCCGTACGGGACCTCGAACTGGAGCGGGCCCCGGGCGCCGAACGAGAGATCTCCGGTGCGGCGGCCCGCCCTGATGTCGGCGCGGGCGGTGGAGCCGTACACCAGCAGGACCGCGTTCGCGTGGCCCGCCGCTATGGCGTCGGCCGCGTGGGCGGCCATCACCTCCCAGGTGGCGCCGCCGACCGAGGTGGAGTCGACCCACGTGGGCCTCAGCCCCAGGTATTCGGCGACTTCCGCGGGGGCGAGGATGCCGAGGCCCGCGGAGGCGAGGCCGTCGACGGCCTCGCGGCCCAGTCCCGAGTCGGCCAGTGCGCGGCGGGCCGCCTGGGCGTGCAGTGCGTACGGGGTCGCCGTGTCCACCCGGCCGCAGTCGGCGAGGGCGGCGCCTACGACGGCGACCCTGCGCCGGCCCGGGGTGCCGGCCGTCCGGGGCGCAACGGTGCTGCGTCGGGTCGCGGCACTGGGTCGGGTCACGGCACTGCGTGGGGTGGCGGGCACGAATCTGACGGTACATCAGACACGGCGGAATGCGGGAGGGTGTGGTGACCGCGCGACGCGAGAGGGTGCCGTGCCGCTGCGACTCGGGAGGGTGCCGTGCCCCTGGGCTTCTGTCCGGCCCGGGCCTAACATGACGGCCCGTCAGATACGGCGGCGGGGGATCGGGCCCGGGGGAGGAGCCCCCGGGCCGGGGGCCGCCCCGGGGGAGGAGCCCGCCCATGGACGCCCGCTTCACCGCCGAGCAGGACGAGATCCGCCGTACGGTGCGGGAGTTGCTGAACAGCCGCTGTGGTCCCGAGGAGCTTCGGGCCGCCGTGCGGACCCCCGCCGGGCATGACGCGGCACTGTGGGAGACGCTCGCGCACCAGCTCGGACTGCCCGGCCTCGCCCTCCCCGAGGCGTACGGCGGCGTCGGCTGCTCGATGACCGAACTCGCCCTCGCCTGCGAGGAGTCGGGACGTTTCCTCGCCCCTACGCCGCTGCTGGCCACGGCCGTGCTCGCCGCTCCGCTGATCCTGGCCCTCGGCACCGGTGCCCAGCGCGCGGGCCTGCTGCCCCGGATCGCCGCCGGGGAACTGACGGCCGCCCTCGCCGTGCCCGGTCCCGGTCTCGCCGCCGCCCTCGGTCTGGCCGGCGGCCACCGGGGGGACTGGGCCGGCGGCGGCCGGGCGGGCGGCGTGCAGGCGAGGCGCACGGGCGGCGGGTGGCGTCTCTACGGTCAGGCGGCCCAGGTGCTCGACGGACACAGCGCGCGGCTTCTGGTGGTGGCCGCGCACACCGGGGGGTTCGCGCGGTCGCGGACCCTGCTGTTCCTGGTCCGGCCCGCTCCGGAGAGGCACACGGGCGAGGGGGCCGCGCCCGAGCCGGGCGGGGGGCTCGTGCGGGTGAGGCAGACCGCGCTGGACGGGACGCGGCCCCAGGCGCGGATCGAACTGCGTGACGTGGAAGCCGAGTTGCTCGGGGACGAGGACGCCGACGTGCTCGGCCCGCTGGCCGCCGCCGGGGACGCGGCGGCGGCCGTACTCGCCACGGAGGCGGTCGGAGCCGCGGACCGTGCTCTGGAGCGGACCGTGGAGTACGTGCGGCAGCGGCAGCAGTTCGGGCGGCCGATCGGGTCCTTCCAGGCGGTCAAGCACCGGCTCGCGGATGTCTACGTGCAGGTCCAGGCGGCGCGGTCGGCGGCGTACTACGCGGCCTGGGCGTGCGGCGCGGGCGGTGAGCGGGCGGGCGGGCTGGCGCTCGCGCAGGCGCTCGAGGCGTTGCGGACCGCCGCGTCCGAAGGCATCCAGCTGCACGGAGGCATCGGGTTCACCTGGGAGCACGAGGCGCACCTGTACTTCAAGCGGGCAGCGGGCGACGAGCTGCTGTTCGGGCCGGTGCACCGCCTGCGGGCGCACGCGGCCGCCGCGGCACGGCTCTTCGAAGCGGAAGAGGCGGCGGTCCGATGGCCCGGCGACGGGGGAGCGGCGGCGTGCTGATGGCCTCGGGGCGCGTGAGCGGTGACGGCGGCGGATGGCCCGGCGACGCGGGAGAGGCGGCGTTCTGATGGCTTGGCGACGGGAGAGAGGTGGCGGTCCGATGGCCTGGCGACGGGGAAGATGCGGCGGTCTGATGGCCCGGCGGCAGGGGAGAGGCGGCGCTCCGATGGCCTCGGGACGCGGGAAGCGTGGCGGTCCGATGGCGCCGCGGGGCCGGAGTGGTGGTGATCCGGTCGCCCCGGGCCTCCGGCTGGTGCGGAGGGTGTCCTCGACCAGGGCCTTCGCCCGGATCGCGCCGCACGTGATCCCCGCCCTCGACCGCGCCGTGCACCGGCTGACGCGCGGCAGGGTGCTGCTCAGCGCGCGGCTGCTGCCGGGCGTGATCCTGACGGCGCGCGGCGCCCGGAGCGGCCTGCCGCGGCGTACGCCCCTGGCCTGCATGCCGGAGGGCCGGTCCGGCGGCGCGCTGCCCGGCAGCTGGGTCCTCGTCGGCTCCAACTTCGGCCGGGCGGGACACCCCGCGTGGACCGCCAACCTGCTGGCCCACCCGGACGCCGAGGTCAGCTGGAAGGGCCGGGACGTGCCCGTCACCGCCCGCCTCCTCCAGGGGGACGAGCGGGCGGCGGCATGGCAGGCGGCGCTGGCGTTCTGGCCGCCGTACGCCACGTACCAGCGGCGGGTCAGCCGGGAGATCCGCCTGTTCCGGATCGTGCCGCGTTAGGTCCGTCCGCCGGCGCGGTGGCCGGACCGCCCCCGGCGACCCTGCGACACGGCGCGGGACGGCCCCGCACAGCGCAGCGGGCGGCAGTCCACACCGGTGGACTGCCGCCCGCTTGACAGGAATTGTGCCGGGGTAAAGGAAGGGCGCTACTTCGTCGGCTTCTTGCCCGTGACGCCGAGGTGCACCAACATCGCCAGGTTCGGCTTGAGTTCAGCCTGCTTGACGCCCCACGTCTGGAAGCCTCTCTGGTGCGAGGCGACCGCCGCGAGCATGGCGACGAGCGAACCGGCCATCGCCGCCGGATTCACGTCCTTGTCGACCTTGCCCTTGGACTGCAGCTCGGCGACCGTGTCCGTGAGGGAGTTGTTCACCGAGTTCAGGATCTTCATCCGGATCTTGTAGAACCGCTTGTCGCCCTCGGCCGCGCCCAGGTCGACGACGCGCAGGATCGCGTCGTTCCTGCGCCAGAACTCCAGGAATCCGTCCACGAGTTCCTGCGCGGTCTGCCACCCGGCCTTGCCGACCCAGGAGCGGCCTTCGAGCAGTTGGGTCAGCCCGGCGCCCTCCGCGGCCATGTGCTCGGCGATCTCCAGGACGGCGCCCTCGACGTCCGGAAAGTACTGGTAGAAAGTCGCCGGAGACGTGCCCGCCTTCCGGGCGACATCAATGACTTTGACGTCCCGGTAGGGCGAGGAGCTGAGCATTTCGCTGAGGCAGTCGAGCAGTTTCTGCCTGGTCGCCTGCCCACGCCGTCCGGCCACACGGCCGTCGACGGTACGCACTTGTCCTGTCATGCCGTCAGCTTACCGAGGGGTGATCGGAGCGCGATTCGGCCGACTGCAAATGGGGAGTACGGCCATTTCAGGGGCCCCGGGACAGGGGTGCGCCCACCGTGCGCGGTGCGTGCGGGGCCGTTAGCTTGGCGGCATGGCCGAATCCACGGCATCTGCCGCATCCGCCGCGTTCGCGGAGGGCGTCCCCTGCTGGACGGACGCCCAGCTCTCCGACGTCGAGGCGGGCAAGCGCTTCTACGGCGAACTCTTCGGATGGACCTTCGAGGAGGCGTACGGCACCCCGCGCACCCCTCGTACCGCCTCCTCCGCGCGGCGCGGCACCTCCGTGTGGGCCCACCGGGACGGGCATCCCGTCGCGGGCCTCACGCCCAAGCGGGACGGCCGGATGCCCACCGTGTGGACGGTGTACTTCGCCACCCGCGACGCGGCGGCCCTCGCCCGGCGGACCGGGGCGGCCGGCGGGCAGGTGATCACGGGCCCGCTGCCCGTGGACTCCCTCGGCACGACCGTGCTGGCCGCCGACCCCGAGGGCGCCGTCTTCGGCCTCTGGCAGGCCGAGGGACACCCCGGCTTCGGCCGCCGCCACCAGCAGGGCTCCTTCTGCTGGGCCGAGCTGTACGCCAGGGATCCGTCCGGCTCCTTCTACGAGGACCTCTTCGGCATCCCCGCCCAGCCCGACGTCGGCCGGGCCGCCGTGTCCGACGTCTTCCCGGCCGAGATGCCCCCGCACTTCCTCGTCCACTTCGGCGTCCGGGACTGCGAGGACGCGCTGGAGACGGTCCGGCGGCTCGGCGGCCGGGTACAGGCACCCCCGTTCGACACCTCGTACGGACGGGTGGCGGTGGTCACGGACAATCAGGGGGCGTCGTTCGCGGTGATACAGCGCTGACCGGGCCGCTGCCCGCGTTCCACCATCCGGCCGCCGCTTTGCAGAAGCCGCCCGACATGGTTTTGTCCTGAGACACCCCGATCCGCACCCGGGTTCGCAACCGGTGGCCAGGGCAGGAAGAATCGGGGTGCGTGCCGCCGTGGCGGTTCGGTGGTGAGACGCTGCACGGGGCCGTGTTCATACGTGGATGACGCGGCCCGTACGGGGAGGTGGCAGGCAAGTGGTGGATCAGCTGACGCAGCACGATCCGCGGCGGATCGGGCCGTTCGAGGTGCTGGGACGGCTGGGTGCGGGCGGCATGGGGCTGGTCTATCTCGCGCGCTCGGCGTCCGGCCGGCGCGTGGCGATCAAGACGGTCAGGACGGAACTCGCGGAGGACCAGCTCTTCCGGGTCCGCTTCACCCGCGAGGTGGAGGCCGCGCGGGCCGTCTCCGGCTTCTACACGGCGGCCGTCGTCGACGCCGACCCGCGCGCGGCGGTGCCGTGGCTCGCCACCGCGTACGTCCCCGCGCCCTCGCTCGAGGAAATAGTGAACGAGTGCGGGCCGCTCCCGGCCCAGGCGGTGCGCTGGCTCGCGGCCGGTGTCGCCGAGGCCCTGCAGTCCATCCACGGCGCCGGGCTGGTCCACCGCGACCTGAAGCCCTCCAACGTCCTCGTCGTCGAGGACGGCCCCCGGGTGATCGACTTCGGCATCGCGTCCGGGGTCTCCAACACCCGGCTGACCATGACGAACGTCGCGGTCGGCACCCCCGCCTACATGTCCCCCGAGCAGGCCAAGGACTCGCGCAGCGTGACCGGCGCCAGCGACGTCTTCTCGCTCGGCTCGATGCTCGTCTTCGCCGCCACCGGCCACGCGCCCTTCCACGGCGCGAACCCGGTCGAGACCGTCTTCATGCTGCTCCGGGAGGGGCCGGACCTGGCAGGCCTCCCGGACGAGCTGCGGCCCCTCATCGAGTCCTGCATGCAGATGGACGCGACGGCCCGGCCCAACCCGGCCGACCTCCAGGCGCAGCTGGCACCGCACCTCTTCGGCTCCGGCTCCGACGACAGCGGTACGGCGTCGGCGTGGCTGCCCGAGCGGGCGGTGGGCCTGATCGAGACGCGCCGCGGCGGCCGTCCCCCGGTGCAGCCGGCGCCCGCGTCGGGCCGCGGCGGCGGAGCCCGGGGCGCGCTGCCACCCGTCCCGCAGCACGCCCCGGCCCCGTCGGCCGTCGGCGCGCCCGACAACGGTCCCGTGCGGCTGGCCGGCGCCCGGGTGCCGATCGGGCCGGGACCGCGCGTCGCCGACGCCCGCGCCGCCGCGGTGAAGGCGCCCCCTCCCGAGGCGGGCCTCGCCGCGTCCTGGTCCCGGCCGCGCCCCGGCGTGAACGGAGCCGACCCGGCACCCGCCGTCGCGCCGCCCGCCCGGGCCCCGGAGTCCCCGTCCGGCTGGCGCCCCTGGCGTTTCCGCATGTCGAACGACGTGTGGGGCACGCCCGCCGTCGCCGACGACCTCGTCTACGTCACCTCCTTCGAGGTCCACGCGCTGGACGTGGCCACCGGCCGGCGCCGCTTCAAGACCCGCGACGTCGCCTGGTCGATGGCGGTCGCGGACGGCCGTATCCACGCCTCCGACGGCCCCACGCTGTTCGCCCTGGACTCCCGCGAGGGGGCGGACCTGTGGCGCCTGTCCACCGACGCCTGGGTCTACTCCCTCAAGGCCGACCGCGGCACCGTCGTCACCGGCACCCGCGGCGGCGGCGTCCAGGCCTGGGAGGCCGCGAACGGCCGCAAGCTCTGGGAGATCACCGGCGCGCAGACGGACTTCGAGACCCCCGAGGCCGGACCCGCGGTCCACGACGGCACGGTCTACGTGTGGAAGGACGCGCGGCTGCGCGCCCTGGACTCCCGGACCGGCGAGGAGCGCTGGTCGTACCCGATCGGCGACGCGGCCTCCTGCGGCGGTGTCCCGGTCCGGCTGACCCCGGCACCCGACGGATATGTGTACGTCTCCGCCGGTACCCGGGTCCTCGCCGTCGACGTGACGAGCGGCCACGTGCGCTGGCACTTCGAGGCACCCGCGGTCTTCCTCTGCCCGCCCACGTTCGCCCCCGGCCCCGCCGTGACGGGCGGCGGCGTCTACCTCGCCGACTACCTCGGCACGGTGTACGCGCTCGACGCCACCGACGGCCGCGACCGCTGGCGCATCGCGACGGAGTCCCGCGCCTCCGCCGAGCCGGTCCTGGTCGCCGCCGGCCACGTCCACGTCGGCAGCGGCAAGGGCCTCTACACGCTCGACGCCGTCACCGGCACCCCGAAGTGGCGCTTCCAGGCGGGCGGCGACATCGTCGGCGCCCCCGCCGTCGCCGAGGGCCGCATCCACTTCGGCTCCACCGACCATCTCCTCTACACCCTGAAGGCCGACGACGGCCGCCTCCGCTGGAAACTCGCCACCGGCGGCGAGATCACCGGCGCCCCCGTCGTCAAGGACGGCGTCGTCTACGCCTGCAGCAAGGACAGATGCGTCTACGCCCTGGACGCGGAGAAGGGCACGGGCACAGCGAGAACGACGTGAGGGGAGGGCAGGTCAGCCCGACCCGCGGGACGGCAACCGACGTCGGCGGGGCGCCCCGTCAGTACTGATCCGGCGGACGCCGCCACGTGGCCGTCGGCGCGTCCTCCGCCGCGCCTGTGCCGCCGGGCTCCCGCGGCGGCGGCCGGTCCGGCGTCGGATCCGTCGGCCCGGACTGCCAGGACCGGGGCTCCCCGTGGGGTGAGGACTGCGAGGACCGGGGCTCCCCAGCCGCCCCGGACTGCCACGACCCGGATTCCTCCCGGGGCGCGGACCGCCTTGACGCGGGCTCCTCCTGGGGAGGGGACTGCCAGGACCGGGGCTCCTCCGACGGCGCGGACCGCGGCAGCGTCGCCATGCGCTCGCGCCGCCCGTCCCGCCCCCGCATCACGGCCGCGCCGAGCAGCAGCAGCGCCCCACCGGCGAGGGCGGCCGCGACACCGGTGCCGAGGCCGTTCCCGTCGCTGTCGACGGTCAGGCCGGACTCGGCCTGACCCACGCGCACCATCCACAGCACGGCGAAGCCGAGCACGACGACGCCCGCGAGGGCGACCAGCAGCCGCGACCGCAGCAGCACCCCGATGACCGCCAGGACCGCCGCTGCGAGGAGAGGGAGGAAGAGCGAGGCGAACAACCCGGCCCGGGCGTCGCCGACGCCGGCTCCGGAGAACAGGTCACCCACGCGGTAGTACCGGCCGTGACGGCCGTCGTACCAGGCACGGAAAGGGCTCCACACGGCGGCCGCCGCTCCGAGGAGGGCGAGTACCGACCCGAGAACGTTGCGGACCATCGCGGGCCTCCTCACTGCTCTCGCAACCGACGCTACGCCGCGAAGTGCGCACCCGCATGCGGTGTGGAGAATGCGCGGCCATCTCCGTCATGGCGGGTGACCGGGAGCGAGCGGTGAGTAGTCTGATCACATGCATACACGGGGGCGCAGTCTCAGATTCGCGGCGGTTCTGGCCATGGTGGTGCTGGCGTTGACCGGCTTCTCGTCGGGGCGCGGTCGCGGCGGCGGCAGCCACAGTGGTGGCGGGGGCGGCGGTTGCAGCAGCTCCAGCCAGAACCACGACAGTTCGTCGTCGACGTCGGGCGGAGGGTCGTACAGCTCCGGCTCGACGAGTTCCGGCTCGACGAGCTCCGGTGACGACTACGACGATGACGACACGTACGGAAGCAGCAGCACCAGCGGGAGCAGCGGCGGCTACAACCGGCGTCCGAACCACCGCTCCACCTCCTCCTCGGGCAGCGGCTCGAAGTCGCTGGAGGACGCGAAGGCGCGGCTGGTGAGCTGCGCGACGGAGAAGACTCCGTACGCGACCGTCGAGGTGTCCAACCCGAACGCCCGCAAGGGCACGTTCACGGTGACGGTCGACTTCCTCGACGAGAACGACATCTCCGTCACCTCCGGCTACGGGCGCGTCACGATCCCCGCGAGCGGCAAGGAGACCGTCCGCGTGAAGGTCGGCGGTTCGGGCCTCGTCGACTCGGTGGACCACTGCGAGGTCGACCCGGCGGCCCGGCCGAGAAGCTGACGTCGGGCCGACCGAACAGCCGGGCCGGTCCGACCCGGCAGCCGGGCCGGACCGACCGAGAAGGGTGGGGCCGGACCGGCCGTAGGGATGAGACCGGCCGTAGGGACGAGTCGGGCCCGGCCGCAGAGCTGGGGCGGGCTCACCGCATCCGGTACCCGTCCGGCCGTCGTGCGGCGAACAGTTCGGCCTGCCGCGGCGGCGGCAGATTGCCCAGCGCGATGAGGTGCGGCGCCTGCGCGAACGCGTGGGCGTGCGCCGCCTCCCGTGCCGCCCACAGGGCGCGGACGGTGCCCTGTACGGCCGCGGCCGGGTAGGAGGCCATGACGGCGGCACACCGCACGGCGGCCTCCAACGCCTCGCCGGGGGCTGTGAGTTCGGACACCAGGCCGATCTCGTACGCCCGGCGGGCAGAGAGCCGCTCGGCGGTTCCCATGAGCGCCGTCCGCGCGGCCTCCCCGTACGGCATCCGGTGCGCCATGTGGACGGCCTCGTACGCGCTGACCATGCCGTACGTCGTGTGCGGGTCGAAGAAGGCCGCCGTCTCGCCCGCGACGACGAACTCCGCCTCGCCCAGCAGGTAGAACGCGCCGCCGCAGGCCATCCCCTCGACCGCGGCGACCACCGGCTTCCACAGGTCGTTCGCCTTCGGGCCGACCGTCAGCAGCGGATCGTCCGTCATGTAGGGCGAGCCGGGCTGCGGTACGTCCACGCTCCGGTCGATCCCCGTGCAGAAGGCGCGGCCGCCCGCTCCGGTGAGGACGACGGCCCGTACGGAGTCGTCGAGCCGCAGTTCCCGCCAGGCGCGGGCCAGTTCGGCGGCGAGTGCGAGGTCGATCGCGTTGAGCTTCTCGGGCCGGTCGAGGGTGAGGACGGCGACGCCGGTGTCCTGGTCGGTGCTCGTGCGCAGGCCGCCGCTCACGGCCGCTCCAGTACCCAGCGGGGCACGGTCATGCCGGTCCCGGCCGGGTCGCCGGGCCCGGCGCCGGTGAAGACCACCTGCACCCGCGCCCCGATCCGGATGCGGCCGGGGTCCACGGAGTCGAGCCGTGCGTCCGGCGCGCTGACCAGGTTCCCGACGAGCCGGATCCGCGGCGCCTCCGCCAGCTCCACGATGATCGCGTTGTACGGGGCCTGCTCCGCGTAGGCCGGGAGCAGCGGTGGATGCGGGACGACGTAGGACCAGATCCGTCCGCGCCCGCTCGTCCTGCGCCACTCGGCGGCGAAGGAGTGGCAGTGCGGGCAGCAGGGGCGCGGCGGGAAGCGCGGCTGGCCGCAGCCGGGTCCGGCGCAGGTCTGGACGCGCAGTTCGCCTCGGGCGGCGTACCGCCAGAAGGGGGCGCCGTCGTCGTCGGGGACGGGGGGCAGCAGGGGCATGGCGGCTCCTCAGGTCCTGAGCAGGAGGGCGGAGGTCGGGACGCCTTCCCCGGCCGTGACGAGGCAGGTGGCGGCGCCGGGGACCTGGGCGGTGCTGGTGCCCCGCAGCTGCTTGACGCCCTCGTTGATGAGGTTGAAGCCGTGCACGTACGCCTCGGAGAGGCCGCCGCCGCCGGTGTTGAGGGGGAGCCGGCCGCCGATCTCCAGCGCGCCGCCCTCGGTGAAGGCGCCGCCCTCGCCCCGTCCGCAGAAGCCGTAGCCCTCGAGCGAGAGCGGTACGAGGGGGGTGAAGGCGTCGTAGATCTGGGCGACGTCGACGTCCTCGGGGGTGAGGTCGGCGTGCTTCCACAGATGCCGGGCGGCGGTCCAGGCGGGGCCGGTGAGGGGGTCGTCGTTCCAGTAGTTGACCATGCCGTGGTGCTGGGCGGGCAGGCCCTGGGCGGCGGAGTGGACGTAGACGGGCCGGTGGCGGCAGTCGCGCGCCCGCTCGGACGGGACGACCACGCAGGCGAGCGCGCCGTCCGTCTCCAGGCAGTTGTCGAACAGGCAGAGGGGCTCGCTGATCCAGCGGGAGGTCATGTACATCTCGCGGGTCAGCGGGCGCTCGTACATCATGGCGGCCGGGTTCTGGTTGGCGCGGTTGCGGCAGGCGAGGGCGACGTTGAACAGGTGGTCGCGGGTGGCGCCGTACTCGTGCATGTAGCGGCGGGCCAGCATGGCGATCTCGTCGGCCGGTCTGAGCAGCCCGAAGGGCCGGGTCCACTGGGCGGGGGTGGGGAGCTGGACGGTGGTGTTCCGCCACGGGCGGGGCCCGCTGCCCCGCTTGCGCGAGCGCCAGGCGACGCCGACGGTGGCCTGTCCGGTGGCGACGGCGGCGGCGAGATGGGCGACGGTGGCGCACGAACCGCCGCCCCCGTAGCCCACTTTGCTGAAGTGGGTGAGGTCGCCGAAGCCGACCGCCTTGGCGACCTCGACCTCGTCCGTCTCCTCCATGGTGTAGGAGGCGAGCCCGTCGACCTCGGCGGGTGCGATTCCGGCGTCGTCCAGGGCGGCGAGGATCGCCCGGCAGGCCAGTGTCTTCTCGGATTCGTCCAGTTGCCTGGCGAAGGCCGTCTGTCCGATGCCGACGACGGCGGTGGCGTCCTTGATCCCTGCCGTGCTTCCCGTCCCCTTGCCCGCCATGGGCACACCTCCGCGCGCGGTCACGGCTGCTGACAGGGCGTCAGGCTACAGCTAATCTGACGGACAGTCAGCTAGTGGTACGTCCGGTCGTCCGGTCATGGGGAGGCGTGCGATGCGCGGGGACCTGGAGTGGGGCAGCATCCCGGGGCTGGTGCGGGCCGCGGCCGAGCGGTACGGCGACTCCGAGGCGGTCGTCGAGGGCCGTACGCGCGTCTCGTACGCGGAGCTGGGCGCGCGCGTGGAGCGGGCGGCGGCGGCCTGTCTGGCGAACGGGGTGCGGGCCGGTGACCGGGTGGCGGTCTGGGCGCCCAACACCCTGGACTGGATCGTCTCGGCCCTCGGCGCCGTGTGCGCCGGTGCGGTGCTGGTCCCGCTGAACACCCGGTTCAAGGGCGCGGAGGCGGCGTACGTGCTGTCCCGGAGCCGGGCCAGGCTGCTGTTCGTGACGGGCACGTTCCTCGGGACGTCGTACGTGGCGTCCCTGCGGCGGGCCGCGGGGGAGGGCGCGGGGCGGGGCCCGCTGCCGGGGCTGCCGCACCTGGAGCAGGTCGTGGTGCTCGCGGACGACGCCCCCGCCGACTTCCGTACGTTGGAGGACTTCCTGGCGAGCGGGCGGCAGGTCCGGGCGGCGGACGTCCGGGCGCGCGGGGACGCCCTCGACGGGTCCTCGCCCTCGGACATCGTCTACACGTCCGGGACGACGGGCCGGCCCAGGGGCGTGGTGATCAACCATGCCCAGACGCTGCGCGCCTACGCCGTGTGGTGCGAACTGTCCGGGCTGCGGGAGGGCGACCGCTATCTGATCGTGAACCCGTTCTTCCACACCTTCGGCTACAAGGCGGGCATCGTGGCATGCCTCATGCGGGGCGCGACGATGATCCCGCAGCCCGTCTTCGACGTGGACACGGTGCTGGCGAACGTCGCCGCGGAACGCGTCTCGGTCCTGCCCGGCCCGCCCACCCTCCACCAGGCCCTCCTGGACCACCCGTCCCGGGACGCCCACGACCTCTCGGCGCTGCGGCTCGTGGTGACGGGAGCGGCGGTGGTCCCGCTGCGTCTGGTGGAGCGGCTGAAGGCGGAGCTGAAGATCGACACGGTGCTGACGGCGTACGGGCTCTCGGAGGCGAGCGGGATCGTCACCATGTGCCGGCGTGGCGACGCGGCGGCGGTGATCGCCTCGACGTCGGGGCGGGCCATCCCCGGCACGGAGGTTCGGGTGGTGGACGCGTCCGGTGCCGGGGCGGCGGCTGGTTCCCCCGGCGAGGTCCTGGTCCGCGGCTTCAACGTCATGCGGGGCTATTTCGAGGACGCGCCCGCCACGGAGGCCGTGCTCACCCCGGACGGCTGGCTGCGCACCGGTGACGTCGGCGTCCTGGACCCCGACGGCAACCTCCGCATCACGGACCGCATCAAGGACATGTTCATCGTCGGCGGCTTCAACGCGTACCCGGCGGAGATCGAGCAACTGCTGGGCCTGCACCCCGACGTGGCCGACGTCGCCGTCGTCGGCGTCCCGGACGCCCGCCTCGGCGAGGTCGGCAAGGCCTACGTCGTACGCCGCCCGCACGCCACCCTGACCGCCGACGACCTGATCTCCTGGTCCCGCCGCGAGATGGCCAACTACAAGGTCCCGCGCACGGTCGAGTTCGTCCCGGACCTCCCTCGCAACGCGAGCGGGAAGGTGGTGAAGGGGGAGTTGCGGGGGCGGGGAGAGGACACCCGCCTGCCGGCCTCCGTCCCCGCCGTCAGCAACGCCGACTGGCCCGGCTACAAAAGCTGATCAGGCCCCCTCACCCCGGACACGCCTCGGCCGCGGTGGCGCCCCCTCCGCGCCACCGCGGCCGATCCCCTCGACGGGCGGCTTCGTCAGGCCTGCACGTCGGTGATGTGCGTGTCGAGCGGCTTCACCGTGCCGGCGTCGGCGTCGGTGATGTGCGTGTCGAGCGGCTTCACCGTGCCGGCGTCGGCGTCGGTGATGTGCGTGTCGAGCGGCTTCACCGTGCCCGCGTCGGCGTCGGTGATGTGCGTGTCGAGCGGCTTGACGGTGCCGTCGGTCTTCTTCTGGGCCATCGTGTTCAACTCCCCGTTATGTGTGGTGAGACAGCCCGCCCGGCGACTCCCCCGAGGGCCGCCGGGCGGGCTGACAAGGCCGTTCACCATATGTGATGGGCCTCGCGGCGATTCGTCTGCCCCCCGACGCGACGGATCGACGAACTCAGAGTGGCGCAGCGCGATAAACGAACGATGAACGTCCGCGCGGCGGGGACCTACGCGGCCGCCAGCGGTGACAGCAGGCTCCGTACCTCCGCGGACTCGGGCGAGCCCAGGTCCTCGTAGATGGTAAGGGCCTCGCGCCAGCAGGCCTGGCCGCGGTCGGTCTGGCCGATCGCGCTGAGCGCCCGCCCGAGGACGGTCAGCACGTTCCCGCGTCGCCAGTCGCCGCCGATGCCCCGCAGCACGGCGAGCGACTGCTCGGCCAGCGCGGCGGCCAGCGCGGGCTTGCCCTGGGTCAGGCGGACCTCGGCCACGCGGAAGATGGACATGCCCTCCCACAGCCGCTGCCGGCTGTCCCGGAAGACTTCGAGCGCCTCGGTCAGCTGGGCGACGGCCTTGCCGAGGTCGCCGGCCTGGGCGAGTGCGAGCCCGAGGGCGTAGCGTCCGTTGGCGCCGCGCAGGGTGTGCCCGAGTCGGTCGTAGACGCCGATGCCCTGCTCCGCGAGCGCGATCGCGCTGGCCGTCTGCCCCATCGCGAGGTGGGCGCGCGACAGGTTGCACAGGGCGCTGGCCTCACCCGCGAGGTTGCCGTCGGCGCGGAAGCAGGTGATCGCCTGCTGGAGGTACGCGGCGCCCGCCCCGTGCTGCCCGCGGTAGACCGCGGTGACGCCGAGGTGGTTGGGCACCCAGCAGTTGAGGGCGGGGTCGTCGATCCGGCGGACGAGTGCCTCGGCGTGCTCCGCCTCCTCCGCCGCCCGGTCGAAGCGGCCGCCGGCCAGGTGCGCCTCGGTGAGGGCCGTGCGGGCCCGGGCCTCGGCGCGCGGATCGCCCGCGCGCTCGGCGGCGTCGCGCGCGAGGACGGCGTTGGTGCCGTAGTCACGGGCGTTCGCGCCGGACTCCGCGAGGTCCTTCGCCGCCCAGAGGAGATCGACGGCTCTGCTCAGCCTGTCGTCTCCGAGGGACTGGTGGACGCAGGCCAGCAGGCAGTTTGCCTCGGCGTACAGCCAGTCCAGGGCGGCGTGGCGGTCGGCGAACCGCACCCCCGGGTACTTGGTCGCCTCCAGGTGATCCACCAGCCGGTCCCCCGGCCGCTCGATCGCGTAGACGCCCGCCGCCGTCGCCAGGTAGAAGTCCAGGAGCCGCGACATCGCCGCGTCCCGCTCGGTCGGTGGGTGTTCGTCGCGTTCGGCGCAGGCACGCGCGTAGAGGCGGACCAGGTCGTGGTAGCGGTAGCGGCCGGGGGCGGCGGACTCCAGGAGGGACGTGTCGACGAGGGACTCCAGGAGGTCCTCGGTGTCCTCGGCCGGGAGGTCCAGCGCCGCGGCGGCGGCCGCGAGCGAGATGTCGGGGCCGTCGGCGAGGCCCAGCAGCCGGAAGGCACGGGCCTGGGCCGGCTCCAGCTGGCCGTAGCCGAGCTCGAAGGTGGCCTTCACGGCGAGGTCACCGGCCTGGAGCTCGTCCAGGCGGCGGCGTTCGTCGGCGAGCTTCGCGGCCAGTACCGAGACGGTCCAGGTGCGGCGCGCGGCCAGCCGGGAGGCGGCGATCCGGATGGCGAGCGGGAGGAACCCGCAGGCGGCGACCACGTCCAGAGCCGCCTCCCGCTCCGACGTCACCCGCTCCGCGCCGACGATCTTCGTGAAGAGCTGGAGGGCCTCCTCGGGGGACATGACGTCCAGGTCCACCAGGTGCGCCCCGGCCAGGTCCACCATGCGCACCCGGGAGGTGACCAGCGCCGCGCACCCCTCCGTCCCGGGCAGCAGCGGACGTACCTGCGCGGCGTCGCGCGCGTTGTCCAGCAGCACCAGGACGCGGCGGCCGTCCAGCGCCGACCGGTACAGCGCGGCGCGCTCCTCCAGGGAGTCGGGGATGGCGGAGTCCGGGGTGCCGAGGGCCCGCAGGAACGCGCCGAGGACGGTTTCGGGCTCGGCCGCGCGCGCTCCGGCGCCCTGGAGGTCCACGTACAGCTGCCCGTCCGGGAAGGCGCCGCGTGTCCGGTGCGCGACGTGCACGGCCAGGGTCGTCTTGCCGACGCCGCCGATGCCCGCGAGCGCCGAGACCGCCATCACCCGGCCCTCGGCCGTCGACGCGGCGGCCAGCACGTCGCCCAGTTCCTGGACGAAGGACGCGCGGCCGGTGAAGTCGGTGACGGTGGCGGGCAGTTGGGCGGGGCGGACGGGCGCCGGGGGAGGCTCCGCCGGCGAGGCGGAGGGTTCCGTGAGCCCGGGGTCGGCGCGCAGGATGCGCTGCTGGAGCTCCTGGAGGTCCGCCCGGGGGTCGACGCCCAGCTCGTCGGCGAGCAGGCGCCGCGTGTCGGCGAACACCGCGAGGGCCTCGGCCTGCCTGCCGGAGCGGTACAGCGCCAGCATGAGCAGTTCCCGCAGGCGTTCGCGCAGCGGGTGGGCGGCGGTCAGCGCGGTCAGCTCGGACACCGCCTCCGCGTGGCAGCCCTGCTCCAGGTCCATGTCGAGGCGGGTTTCCAGGAGTTGGAGCCGCCACTCCTCCAGCCGGGTCCGCTGGGTGTCGGCGTAGGGGCCGGGGACGCTCGCCAGCGGCTCCCCGTCCCACAGGCCGAGCGCCTCGTTGAGCAGGGCTCGGGCCCGGCACAGGTCCCCGGTGTGCTTGGCCTTGTCGGCGTCGGCGGCCAGCTGCTGGGCCCGGGCGAGGTCGAGTGCGCCGGGGTCCGGGAGGCGGACGGCGTAGCCGCCGGACTCGCTGACGAGCACCCCGGGGTTGAGGACCTTCCTGAGCCGGGAGGCGTAGGTGCGGACGGCGGCCAGGGCCTGGGGCGGGGACTCCTCGCCCCACAGCGCGTCGATGAGTTCGGGGGCCGTCGCCGTCCGTCCCTCACGCAGCAGCAGCGCGACGAGCAGAGCGCGTTGCTGCGGTGACCCCATGGGCAGGGGTTCCGTCCCGCGCCAGGCGCGCACCGGTCCGAGCACGCCGAAGCGCAGCGCCGCCGAATCCTCGGGGCTCCGCTGCTCCGGCACTCGCGGTACACCGTCCATCGCTGTCCCCCTGCCGACCGTCATGACAACGAGGCCAGTTTGCCTTGTTCATGGCGGATGCGTCAGCCGTGGGAGACAGCGATCACAGGGGGGCGCACGGTACGGCACAAGGTCCTCACACGCTCTCCTCACGGATCGGTGCGGAGCCGGCCGCATCGAGTGGTGGTACGGCAAGCCCGGCCAGGAGCTGACGGGCCGTCAGATCAGCGCTACGGTGATTCGTATGGAGACCAAGCGAAGCGCGGACAGTCCCTCGCCCCCCTTCCCCAGGATCATCTCGGTGGACGACCACACCGTGGAGCCGCCGGGCGTCTGGCAGGACCGGCTCCCGGCGCGGTACCGGGACCGCGGCCCGCGCGTCGTCCGGGCGCCGCTGAAGGAGATGACGTTCCTCGGCGGCAGGTTCGCGCCCGTCATGGGCGATCCGGGCGACGACGGGCCCGTCGGCGACTGGTGGGTGTACGAGGACCTGCGCCGCCCGCTCACCCGCCTCGACACCGCCGTCGGCTACGCGCGCGACGAGATCAAGCTGGAGATCATCACGTACGAGCAGATGCGGCCCGGGTCGTACGACGTGCCGCAGCGGCTGGCCGACATGGACGTCAACCACGTGCAGTCGGCGCTCTGCTTCCCCACCTTCCCGCGCTTTTGCGGTCAGACGTTCACCGAGGCCGAGGACCGCGAGCTGGGCCTGCTCGGGGTCAGGGCCTACAACGACTGGATGGTGGAGGAGTGGTGCGGTCCGGCCGCGGCGGGACGGCTGATACCGCTGACGCTCATCCCGCTCTGGGACGCGGAACTCGCCGCCCGGGAGGTGCGCCGCAACGCCGCCCGCGGAGTCCGCGCCGTGGCCTTCTCCGAGATCCCGCCCCACCTCGGGCTCCCCTCCGTCCACACCGACGACTGGGACCCCTTCCTCGCCGCCTGCGACGAGACCGGCACGGTCATCGCCATGCACATCGGCTCCAGCAGCCGCATGCCCTCGACCTCCGCCGACGCCCCGCCCGCGGTCGGCTCCACCATCACCTTCGCCAACTGCTGCTTCTCGATGGTCGACTGGCTGATGAGCGGCAAGTTCGAGCGTTTCCCGAACCTCCGGGTGATGTACGCCGAGGGCCAGATCGGCTGGATCCCCTACATCCTCGAACGCGCCGACGTCGTGTGGGAGGAGAACCGTGCCTGGGGCGGCGTCGCCGACAAGGTCCACCGGCCGCCGTCCGAACTCTTCGCCGAACACGTCCACGGCTGCTTCTTCGACGACGCCTTCGGCCTGCGGAACCTGGACGCGATCGGCGTCGGCAACGTCCTGTACGAGACCGACTACCCGCACTCCGACTCCACCTGGCCCAGGTCCCGTGAGGTCGGCGAGGCCCAGATGGGCCACCTCGACCCGGACGTGGTCGACCGGATCGTACGGCGCAACGCGATCGAGCTGCTGGGACTGACCAAGGACGGGCTCTGGGCGGCGTGAAAGCCCGCCCGCCCGGCGTCCGGTGAACCGCCGGACTCCACCACGAGCGCCCACATGACGGCACGTCAGGAAGGTCGCGTGTCATGGAGATTTCGCCATACGGGCGACCGGCGTACGGGATGCAGCTTCCCGTCCAGTCGCAGAGCACCCTCTACGCCGAGCCCTGGGAGGCGGACGCGGGCCCCGGCGACCTCGTCGAGATCGCCCGCACCGCCGACCGCTCGGGCTTCGCCTACCTCGCGAGCTGCGACCACGTGGCCATCCCGCGCCGTCTCGCGGGCGCCATGAGCACCGTCTGGTACGACCCCGTCGCCACGCTGGCCTTCCTGGCGGGCGTGACCGAGCGCGTCCGGCTGCTCAGCCACGTCGCGGTGGTCGGGCTGCGCCATCCCCTCGTCACCGCGAAGCAGTACGCGACCCTCGACCATCTGTCGGGCGGCCGGCTGATCCTCGGCGTCGGCGCCGGTCACGTACGGGAGGAATTCGAGGCGCTGGGCGTGGACTTCGAGCGGCGGGGCCCGGTGCTCGACGAGTGCGTCGACGCCCTGCGCGCCGCGCTCGGGCCCGACGAGTACCCCGCGCACCACGGCGAGGCGTACGACTTCGAGGGCCTCGGGCAGCGCCCCCGGCCCGCGCAGGACCGGGTCCCCGTCTGGATCGGCGGCTCCTCGCCCGCCGCGGTGCGCCGGGCGGCGCTCCGGGGTGACGGCTGGCTACCGCAGGGTGATCCGCGCGACCGGCTCCCGGAGCAGATCGCGAGAGTGCACCGGCTCCGGGCGGACGCGGGCGTCACCGGGCCCTTCGTCGTCGGGGCCATCACCGAGCCGCTGTACGTGGGCGAGCCCGCGTGGGACGTCGGGCGGCGGACGCTGCGCGGGACGCCGGAGGCGCTCGCCGAGTCGCTGCGGGCCTACCGCGCGATGGGGGTGCACCAGATCCAGGTGCGGTTCCGCTCCCGCGGCCGCGAGGAACTCCTCGACCAGATGGCCGCTTTCGGCGCGGAGGTCGCGCCCCACCTCGACCAGGGAGAGCCATGGGCAAGCTGGACGGACGCGTCGTCCTGATCACCGGCGCGGCGCGCGGGCAGGGCGAGCAGGAGGCGCGGCTCTTCGCCGGGGAGGGCGCCGAGGTGGTCCTCGCGGACGTGCTCGACGACCGGGGCGAGGCGCTCGCCGAGGAGATCGGGGCGCGCTACGTCCACCTCGACGTGAGCCGGGAGGACGACTGGCGGGCCGCCGTGGAGGCCGCGAGGAACGCGTACGGGCGGATCGACGGGCTGGTCAACAACGCCGGCATCCTGCGCTTCAACGAGCTGGTCAGCACCCCGCTGGAGGAGTTCCAGCAGGTGGTGCAGGTCAACCAGGTCGGTGTCTTCCTCGGGATCAGGACCCTCGCGCCGGAACTGGCCGCGGCGGGCGGCGGGACGATCGTGAACACGGCCTCGTACGCGGGACTGACCGGGATGGCGTACGTCGGGGCCTACGCGGCGACCAAGCACGCCATCGTCGGGCTGACCCGGGTGGCCGCCCTCGAACTGGCCGCCAGGAAGATCCGCGTGAACGCCGTCTGCCCGGGCGCCATCGACACGGCGATGAGCAACCCGTCCCAGCTGGACCCGGCCGCGGACAACGAGGTGAGTGCCGAGGCGCTGGAGGAGCTGTACGGCAGGCTCGTGCCGCTCGGCCGGATCGGCAGGCCGGAGGAGGTGGCGCGGCTGGCCCTCTTCCTGACCTGCGAGGACTCCTCGTACATCACCGGGCAGCCGTTCGTGATCGACGGGGGCTGGCTGGCGGGCGTGAGTGTCGTCTGAGGTCCCGGGCCGCGGGCCGTGGCTGACGCTTCGTCAGCTCTTGACGGTCCAGGTGTCCGGTGGAACAGTCGCACCCAACATATCTGACGGTGCGTCAGAAACACCGTCGTCAGTGACAGGGACGGTGAACCGCCTTGGAATTCGGGCTCTTTGTACAGGGATACGTGGGCAAGCGCGCCGAGACCGACCCCCTCGCGGAGCACAAGGCGCTGATGGAGGAGACCGAGTACGTCATCCAGGCGGACAAGTCCGGCTTCAAGTACGCCTGGGCGTCCGAGCACCACTTCCTGGAGGAGTACTCGCACCTCTCAGCCAACGACGTCTTCCTCGGCTACCTGGCCCACGCCACCGAGCGCATCCACCTCGGCTCCGGGATCTTCAACCCGCTCGCCCAGGTCAACCACCCGGTGAAGGTCGCCGAGAAGGTCGCCATGCTCGACCACCTCTCCGAGGGGCGCTTCGAGTTCGGGTCCGGCCGCGGCGCCGGCTCGCACGAGATCCTCGGCTTCATCCCGGGCGTCACCGACATGAACCACACCAAGGAGATCTGGGAGGAGACCATCGCGGAGTTCCCCAAGATGTGGCTCCAGGACGAGTACGCCGGGTTCCGGGGCAAGCACTGGCAGCTCCCGCCGCGCAAGATCCTGCCGAAGCCGTACGGGAAGTCGCACCCCGCCATGTGGTACGCCGCCGGGTCGCCGCCCTCGTACGCCATGGCCGCCCGCAAGGGCCTCGGCGTGCTCGGCTTCAGCGTGCAGAAGGTCTCCGACATGGAGTGGGTGCTGGAGCAGTACAAGACCGCGATCGTCGACGCGCGGCCCATCGGGGACTTCGTCAACGACAACGTGATGGTGACATCGACGGCCGTCTGCGCGCCCACGCACCAGGAGGCCGTGCGCATCGCCGCCGGTGGCGGGCTGCACTACCTCCAGTCCCTCGTCTTCCGCTACCACGACACCTTCCCGCGGCCCGAGGGCTTCCCCGTCTGGCCCGAGACGCTGCCCGAGTTCAACGAGGAGATCATCGAACTCCTCATCGCCGAGGAGCTGTTGATCTGCGGCGACCCCGACGAGGTGCTGACCCAGTGCAAGCGCTGGGAGCAGGCGGGTGCCGACCAGCTCTCCTTCGGACTGCCCATCGGCATCTCCTTTGAGGAGACGCTCCAGACGATCAGGCTGGTCGGCGAGCACGTCATTCCGAGGATCGACACGGATCCGGTGCACCGCACGACCCGGTTCCGCCGGTCCGCGTGAGACGGCACGGACGCGAGGAAGGGGCGTGGCCATGCTCGACCACCTGATCAGGGGCGCGACCGTCGTGGACGGGACGGGCGCACCCGCGTACACCGCCGACGTCGGCGTCCGCGACGGCCGGATCGCCGCCGTCGGACGGATCACCGAGGAGGCGAGGACCGCCGAGGACGCGCACGGCCTCGTCCTCGCCCCCGGCTTCGTCGACCCGCACACCCACTACGACGCCCAGCTGTTCTGGGACCCCTACGCGACCCCGTCCCTGAACCACGGAGTGACGACCGTCGCGGGCGGCAACTGCGGCTTCACGCTCGCCCCGCTCCACCCGGGCCGCCCCGAGGACGCCGACTACACCCGGCGCATGATGTCCAAGGTCGAGGGCATGTCCCTGGTCGCCCTGGAGGAGGGCGCACCCTGGAACTGGCACTCCTTCGGCGAGTACCTGGACGCTCTGGAAGGGCGGATCGCGGTCAACGCGGGCTTCATGGTCGGACACTGCGCGCTGCGCCGGTACGTCATGGGCCCGGCCGCGGTGGGCGGGCAGCCGACCCCGGAGCAGCTGGCCCGGATGCTCACCCTCTTCCACGAGGCGATGGAGGCGGGGGCCTGGGGCCTGTCGACCACCCAGTCGTCCACGCACTCGGACGGCGACGGGAAGCCGGTCGCCTCGCGCCACGCCCGGCCCGCCGAACTCCTCGCGCTGGCCCGGGCGGTGGCGGACCACGAGGGCACCCAGATCGAGGCGATCGTGGCCGGCTGCCTCGACCAGTTCGGCGACGACGAGATCGACCTGCTCGTGGGGATGAGCGCGGCGGCGGGACGGCCCCTGAACTGGAACGTCCTGACGATCGACGCCGCCGTGCCCGAACGCGTCCCCCGCCAGCTGGAGGCGAGCGAACGCGCGCGCCGGGCCGGCGGCCGGATCGTCGCGCTGACCATGCCGATCCTCACCCCCATGAACATGTCGCTCGGCACCTTCTGCGCCCTGAACCTGATCCCCGGCTGGGGCGAGGTCCTCGGCCTGCCCGTGCCGGAGCGCATCGCACGGCTGCGCGACCCGGGGGTCCGGGCGGAGCTGCTGCGACGGGCGGACAGCAGGGAGGCCGGCGTCTTCCGCAGGCTCGCCCACTTCGGGCGGTACGTCATCGGGGACACCTACAGCCCGGCGAACGAGGGCCTCACCGGCCGGGTCGTGCGGGACATAGCGGCCGAACGCGGCCAGGAACCCTTCGAGTGCCTCGTCGAGATCTGCGCACACGACGACCTGCGCACGGTGCTGTGGCCGATGCCGAGCGACAACGACCCGGACTCCTGGGCGCTGCGGGCGAAGACCTGGCAGCACCCGGACGTCCTGCTCGGCGGCTCCGACGCGGGCGCCCATCTGGACCGCATGTGCGGAGCGCCGTACACCACCCGCTTCCTCGGGGACTGTCTGCGCGGACGCAGGCTGGTGCCGCTGGAGCAGGCGGTGCGGATGCTCACGGACGACCCGGCGCGGCTCTTCGGACTGCGCGGGCGCGGCCGGATCGAGGAGGGCTTCCACGCCGACCTGGTGCTCTTCGACCCGGCGCGGATCGACGCGGGCAAGGCCACGCTGGTGCACGACCTCCCGGGAGACAGCCCCCGGCTCGACTCGAAGGCGATCGGGATCACGGCCGTGTGGGTCAACGGAGTCGAGTCGATCCGCGAGGACGTGGTGACCGGTGCCGTACCGGGCAGGGTGCTGCGCTCCGGGCGCGACACCCGGACGGTGAGCACCCGGTGAGCGCCGGCGGGCCACGGCCCCGGCCCGGGGGGGCCGGGTGAGCGAGGGGCAGCGGCTGTTCGTCGGGGGCTCGTGGGTCCCTCCCGACGACGGCTTCTACGAGGTGACCGACCCGGCGACCGAGGGCGTCGTCGGGCTGGCCCCGGAGGCGTCGCGGGAGCAGGTGTACGCGGCGACGGCCGCCGCCCGGGACGCCTTCGGCGCCTGGTCCCGCACGCCCGCAGAGGAGCGGGCCGCCGTCCTCGCCCGGGCCGCAGGACTGGTCCGGCGCGGTCTCGTCCCCTACGCCGACCTCGCCCGGGCGGAGAGCGGCGCCACGACAAGCACGGCGCGCGCCATGCAGGTGGGGGTCGCCGCGGCCCGTTTCCAGCGGTACGCGCGCGTGGAGCCGGTGGAGCAGCCGCTGCTGCCGCAGGTCAACGAGGCCGGGCCGTTCGGGCCGGCGGCGGTGATGGGGGCGCTGGCCGTGCGCCGGCCGGTCGGCGTGGTCAGCTGCGTCACCTCGTACAACAACCCCTGGGCGAACGCCGCGGGCAAGGTCGCCCCCGCCCTGGCCATGGGCAACACGGTGGTCGTGAAGCCGGCTCCGCAGGACCCGCTGTCCGTGTACCGGATGGCCGAGGCGCTGGAGGCGGCGGGCGTACCGCCGGGCGTGGTGAACGTGGTCGGCGGCTCGCGGGCGGAGGTCGGGCAGGCGGCCGTGGACTCACCCGATGTGGACATGGTGAGCTTCACCGGCTCCACCGCCGTCGGGCAGCGCATCGCCGAGGTGTGCGGGCGCGGGATGAAACGGCAGCTGATGGAGCTGGGCGGCAAAGGGGCGGCGGTCGTCTTCGACGACGCGGACCTGGAGTCGGCGGTGGCCGGGATCGGCACGACGTTCTCGTTCTACAGCGGGCAGATCTGCACGGCGCCGACCCGGGTGCTGGTGCAGCGGTCCGTGCACGACCGGCTGGTCGAGCGACTGGCCGCGTACGCCGAGCAGTTGAGGATCGGCGATCCGCGCGAGTCCGGCACGGTGGTCGGGCCGGTGATCTCGGCGGCCCACCGGGACCGGGTCGAGTCGTACGTGGAACTGGGGCGCGAGGCGGGGGCGCGGGTCGTCACCGGGGGCCGCCGGCCGCCGCACGCACGCGGGTTCTACGTCGCCCCGACCCTGCTCGCCGACTGCACCCCCGGCATGCGGGTGGTCCGTGAGGAGATCTTCGGGCCGGTGGTCGTGGTGGTGCCCTTCGACGACGAGGACGAGGGGGTCGGGCTGGCGAACGACAGCGACTACGGCCTGATCGACTACGTCTGGTCGGGCGACGTGGCCCGGGCCTTCCGGGTGGCCCGCAGGCTGCGGGCGGGCGGCGTCGGCGTCAACACCGTGGGC
This sequence comes from Streptomyces sp. GLSS-08, assembly GCF_056387915.1. NCBI lineage: Bacteria > Bacillati > Actinomycetota > Actinomycetes > Kitasatosporales > Streptomycetaceae > Streptomyces > Streptomyces sp. GLSS-08. The sequence goes on along the minus strand of NZ_JBWJAQ010000013.1, from coordinate 176,603 downwards.
CGCAACATGGAGGCGCCGTTCGGCGGCTTCAAGAAGAGCGGGGTGGGACGGGACGTGGGGTCGTACGCGCTGCACGCGTACAGCGAGATGCAGTCGATCGTCTGGGCGGGGTGAGGGGCCGGGGCCCCGGGAGCGCGCCGGGACCGGGCTCAGTCGGTCAGGTCCACGCGTACCGTCAGCAGATGCGTGCCGAGGGCGCGGACCGCGGTGCTGTTCAGGCGCGGCAGGGTCCTCAGCCGCGCCCGGGCGTCGTCCTCCGGCATCACATTGGCGACGCCGTGGTGCCAACGGCCGTGGACCCGGACCCTGACCCGCGGGTCCGCCCGGATGTTCCGTACGTACTGCGACTTCTCCCCGTACTCGGAGACGAGCCAGAACGTCCGCCCGGTCCCGCGCCCGCCGACCGGTGTCCGGCGCGGCAGGCCCGAGGTCCGTCCGGTGGTCTCCAGCAGCGTCTGGAACGGCAGCCGCCGCAGCAGCGGGTTGGCGACCCGCCGCTGGAACGCCGTGACCACCCGGAATTTGACCTCGTCGTACCGCGACATCCCGCGCCTCTCCCGTCCCCGGCTCCCTGCCGCTGAAGGTACTCCCCGCGCCGCCCGTAGCATCGCTACGAATGAGATAGCGATGTTACGTACTCAGTGTTAGCGTTGCTTATGTCGGGGTGCGAGCACCGCTGCCCCACCGAGACGAGGAGCGCGCCATGAGCGAGCAGCCCACCACCGCCACGGCCACCGGCACCCGCGTCGCGATCGTCACCGGCGGCTCGCGCGGGATCGGCCGGGAGACCGCCGAGCGCCTGGCCGCCGACGGACACGCCGTCGTCGTGAACTACGCGGGCAACCAGGCCGAGGCCGACAAGGCCGTCGCCGCCATCACCGGCAAGGGCGGCCGGGCCGTCGCCTTCCGCGCCGACGTGGCCGAGGAGACCGAGGTGGCGGCCCTCTTCGACGCCGCCGAAACCGCCTTCGGCGGCGTCGACGTGGTCGTCCACGCGGCGGGCGTCATGACGCTCGCCCCGCTCGTCGACACCGACCTCGACGCCCTGGACCGGATGCACCGCACCAACATCCGCGGCACGTTCGTCGTCGACCAGCAGGCCGCGCGACGGCTGCGCGCGGGCGGCGCCCTCATCAACTTCTCCAGCTCGGTGGTGGGCCTCGCCCTCCCCGGCTACGCCGCGTACGCCGCCACCAAGGGCGCCGTCGAGGCCATGACCCTGATCCTGGCCCGGGAGCTGCGCGGGCGGGACATCACCGTCAACGCGGTGGCCCCCGGACCCACCGCCACCGCGCTGTTCCTGGACGGCAAGGACGAGGAGACCGTCGCGCGGTTGGCAGCCCAGGCACCGCTGGAGCGCCTCGGCACCCCGCGGGACATCGCCGAGGCCGTCGCCTTCCTCGCGGGCCCCGGACGCTGGGTCAACGGCCAGGTGCTGCGCGCCAACGGCGGCATCGTCTGAGCGCGCCGGGCCCTGCCACGGGGACGGGTAGCGTCGCTCCCGTGAGTACCAGAGCGCGCATTCTCGAAATGGCGGCCGCCCTCGTCGCCGAGTCCCCGGACGGGGACGTCTCCACCCGGGCCGTGTGCGAGGCGGCCGGCGTCGGGGCGCCCGCGCTCTACCGGCACTTCGGGGACAAGGAGGGACTGCTCTCCGCCGTCGTCGACCACGGCTTCGGCCGGTACCTGGCGACCAAACGCGAGCGCACCCCCGGCACGGACCCCGTCGAGGACCTGCGCGACGGCTGGGACACCCACACCGACTTCGCGCTGCGCAACCCCAGCCTCTACCGGCTGATGAACTCCCCGGCGATGCGCACGCCCCCGGCCGCCGCCCTGGAGTCCCACCGGATCCTCACCTCGGACCTGCGCCGGGCCGCCGAACAGGGCAAGCTGCGGCTCTCCCCGGAACTGGCCGCCCAGATGATCATGTCCGCCAACGTCGGGGTCTCCCTGATGCTGGTGTCCCGGCCGGCGACCTTCGACGACCCGGGCATCTCCCGGCGCGTCCGGGACGCCGTGCACGCGGCCGTCTTCACGCCGGAGGCCATGGCCGGCGCCCCCGCGGACGACCCCGGCGCGGACAGCGCCGGAGTCCCGTCCTCGGCGGCCCGGCTGGCCGCCGTCCTGCGCCGCTCCCCTAACCCGTCCCTGACCCAGGCCGAGGGCGCCCTCCTCACCGAATGGCTGACCCGCCTGGCCGACGACCCGCAGTCCTGAACCCCCCTGCCCGCGCCCGCCGGGGACCCCCGCCGCCGGCCCGCCCCTCACCGCCGCCCCAGGAACACCGGATTGGTGAACGCGGCCAGGGCTCCCGGCAGGCCCGGTGCCGTCGGGGCGTGCCGGACCTCGGCCCGTACGTAGGCCGCGTAGGCCGCCGTCGTGCGCCACTCGGTGGTGCCGGAACCGGAGTCCGGCACGGCCGAGGCGAGCAGCACGCCCTGGTCGGTGACGAGGCGGACCGTGCAGCCCGCGGCGCCCGTCACCTCCAGCCGGACGGTCACCGGGGCGTCCCGGTCCACCCGCAGCCGCTCGCCGATCCCGGCGTGCTCGCCCCTCGGGCCGGTCGCCGTGAACGCGAGCGACACCGACCGGGACTCGGCGACGTAGCAGCGGCCGGCGCGGATGCCGTCCTGGATCGCCTCGCGGGTCAGGTCGTCGGCGAGGACGACGGTCTGGGGCAGGCCGACCCGGTCGGGGTCGCGGTGGGCGTCGCTGTTGCCCATCGCGGGGATCCAGGCGCCGCCCGCCCGCACGGAGGCGACCAGCATCGCGTCCCAGTCGGCCAGCGCGATCTCGTCGTCCGGCGTGTAGGGGCCGTTCCACACCTCGATCGCGTCCGCCTCGCCGAAGCCGAACCTCCAGCCGCAGCCGATGCATGTCGCGTGCGGGTGGGCGGGCACCACCAGGCCGCCGGCCCGCCGGATCCGCCGGGCGTACCTGCCGAAGCGGTTGTCGCGTGCCCGGTAGCGCCAGTCGACGAAGGTGCCCGGGTCGGTGCCGAGGGCCAGCACGTGGCCGTTGCGGGTCGTCACCTCCTCACCGAGCATGATCAGCAGGTCGTCGCCCGCCAGATCCGCCCAATGGGGGTGTGCGGCATGGGTGTTGTGGTCGGAGGAGTTGATGAAGTCCAGGCCCGCGGCACGCGCGAGCGCGGCGATCTCCGCCGGGGTGCGGCGGCCGTCCGAGTACCAGGAGTGCAGGTGGCAGTCGCCGCGGTACCAGGCCCTGCCGCGCCCCCTGGCACGGGCGGGCGGGTACACCGGTTTCACCGCGGCGCCCGGCTCGCCGTAAACGAGCGTGACGGTGACCTCGTAGCGCAGGCCCTGCGGCGCCACCGTGTACGGGCCGAGGGCGATGTGCCAGGTGCCCGCCCGGACCGGCCCCGGGAGGTAGCCCGGTGTCGCGTCGTCCGCCCGGACGAAGAACTCCGAGCGGGCGCCGCCCGACCAGCCGCGGAAGCCCTCGCCGCCCAGCTCGGTGCCGCGCTCGTCGAACAGCCCGATGTCCAGGGCGCTGCCCGGAGTGCCGGCCGGCACCGAGGGCTTCTCGTAGGAGTACGCGACCCTGAACTCCCGTACACCCGAGGGGACATCGACGGGCAGATACACGAAGTCGGGTGAGCCGGGGGGCAGGGTGCCCCGCACGGTCCTGGTCTCCTGACCGTCCGCCGCGTGGGCGCCGTCCGGGAACTCCACACTTCCCAGCGTGAGCGCGGCGGCGGCTCCCGTCACGAACAGCGCGCGTCTGCCGATGGCGTGGTCGTCGTCGCACATGCTGCTGCTCCCGGGGTGTGATGGGGACGGGGGTGGCGCGAACCACCCTGCTATTCACCCGTACTCCGGTTCAAGGGAAGGGAAACTGCCGCCCGAGTACCGCCGCACCCTCGCCCCCTTCGCGTTCGCGCAGGCGGCGGCAGTGACCCGGGACCTCCCTCCCGGCACCGGCATCGTGCTCGTCGCCCGGCACGACCCCATCGGCCTCGCAAGCGGATCGCGACGCTCGACGACCTCGGGCAGCCGGCGACGGGAGTCCGGTGACCGACTCCGGACCGGCGGCAGCCTGCGACGGGCGTACGGCAGCCTGGCGACGGGCGTACCGCAGCCGGCTGCGGACGTACGGCAGCCGGTGGCGGGCGTCCGGTGACCCGCTCCGGAGCTGCGGCGCCCGGTGACGCGCGTACGGCGCCCCCGTCCCGGCCCGGCGGCATCCGGTGGAACCCGGCCCGGCGGCACGAATCGGACAGTACCGGTTTCCGCTGATCACGCCGATCGTATGCTCGACGGATGACGACTTCCGCGACTTCCGAGCCATCCGGAACCGGGCCGACCGCGAACTCCATGCGGCGCGCGCTCAAACGCGCGCGTGACGGCGTCGCGCTCGACGTCACCGAGGCGGCCGTCCTGCTCCGGGCCCGCGGCGCGGACCTGGACAACCTGGCCGCGTCCGCCGCCCGTGTGCGGGACGCCGGGCTCGCCGCGGCGGGCCGCCCGGGCGTCATCACGTACTCCAAGAGCGTCTTCGTCCCGCTGACCCGGCTGTGCCGCGACAAGTGCCACTACTGCACGTTCGTCACCGTGCCGGGCAGGCTCCGCCGGGCCGGGCACGGCATGTTCATGTCCCCGGACGAGGTGCTGGACATCGCCCGCCGCGGCGCCGAACTCGGCTGCAAGGAAGCCCTGATCACCCTCGGCGACAAGCCCGAGGACCGCTGGCCCGAGGCCCGCGAGTGGCTGGACGCGCACGGCTACGACGACACGATCGCCTACGTACGGGCCGTCTCCGTCCGCATCCTGGAGGAGACGGGCCTGCTGCCGCACCTCAACCCGGGCGTGCTGTCGTGGACCGACTTCCAGCGGCTGAAGCCGGTCGCCCCGTCCATGGGGATGATGCTGGAGACCACCGCCACCAGGCTGTGGAGCGAGCCCGGCGGCCCCCACCACGGGTCGCCCGACAAGGAACCCGCCGTCCGGCTGCGGGTCCTGGAGGACGCGGGCCGCTCCTCGGTCCCCTTCACCAGCGGGCTGCTCATCGGGATCGGCGAGACGTACGAGGAGCGGGCCGACTCGCTGTTCGCGCTGCGCCGCGTCTCCCGCGCCTACCACGGCATCCAGGAGCTGATCATCCAGAACTTCCGCGCCAAGCCGGACACCGCGATGCGCGGGATGCCGGACGCGGAGCTGGACGAGCTGATCGCCACGGTCGCGGTCGCCCGGCACATCATGGGACCGTCCGCCTGCCTCCAGGCGCCGCCCAACCTGGTGGACGCCGAGTACGGGCGGCTGATCGGCGCCGGCATCGACGACTGGGGCGGGGTCTCACCCCTCACGATCGACCACGTCAACCCCGAGCGGCCGTGGCCGCAGATCGACGCGCTCGCCGAGCAGTCCGCGGCGGCGGGCTTCGAGCTCCGCGAACGACTGTGCGTGTACCCGGAGTTCGTGCGGCGCGGCGAACCGTGGCTGGACCCGCGGCTGCTGCCGCACGTACGGGCGCTGGCGGACCCGGAGACCGGCCTCGCCCGCGAGGACGCGGTCGTCGAGGGGCACCCGTGGCAGGAGCCCGACGAGGCGTTCACCGCGTCCGGCCGCACCGACCTGCACCACACCATCGACACCGAGGGGCGCACCGGCGACCGGCGCGAGGACTTCGACCTCGTGTACGGCGACTGGGCGGAACTGCGGGAGGCTGCGGCGCCCGGGATGGTGCCCTCGCGTATCGACACCGACGTGCGCCAGGCCCTCGCGACGGCCGCCGACGACCCGACGAAACTCACCGACGACGAGGCCCTCGCCCTGCTGCACGCGGACGGCCCCGCGCTGGACGCGCTCTGCCGGATCGCGGACGACGTCCGCAGGTCGGCGGTAGGTGACGACGTCACGTACATCGTCACGCGGAACATCAACTTCACCAACGTCTGCTACACAGGCTGCCGCTTCTGCGCCTTCGCCCAGCGCCGCACGGACGCCGACGCCTACACGCTCTCGCTCGACCAGGTCGCCGACCGTGCCCAGCAGGCCTGGGAGGTGGGCGCCGTGGAGGTCTGCATGCAGGGCGGCATCCATCCCGACCTGCCCGGCACGGCCTACTTCGACATCGCCAGGGCGGTGAAGGACCGCGTCCCGGGCATGCACGTCCACGCCTTCTCCCCGATGGAGGTGGTGAACGGCGCCACCCGCACCGGCCTGTCCGTCCGCGAGTGGCTGACGGCGGCCAGGGAGGCGGGGCTCGACTCCATCCCGGGCACCGCCGCGGAGATCCTCGACGACGAGGTCCGCTGGATCCTGACCAAGGGCAAGCTGCCCACGGCGACCTGGATCGACGTCGTCACCACCGCCCACGAGCTCGGCATCCGCTCGTCCTCGACGATGATGTACGGCCATGTGGACCAGCCCCGGCACTGGCTCGGCCACTTCCGCACGCTGTCCCGCATCCAGCAACAAACGGGCGGGTTCACGGAGTTCGTGACGCTCCCGTTCATCCACACCAACGCGCCGGTGTACCTGGCGGGCATCGCCCGGCCCGGCCCCACCGTCCGCGACAACCGCGCGGTGACCGCGATGGCGCGCCTGCTCCTGCACCCCCACATCCCCAACATCCAGACCAGCTGGGTGAAGCTGGGCACGGAAGGCGCCGCCGAGATGCTCCGCTCGGGCGCCAACGACGTCGGCGGCACCCTGATGGAGGAGACCATTTCCCGGATGGCCGGATCGAGTTACGGCTCCTACAAGTCCGTCAAGGACCTGATCGCGGTGGCCGAGGCGGCGGGCCGCCCGGCGAAGCCGCGCACGACGCTGTACGGCGAGGTCCCGCAGGAGCGGCAGCGGGCCGCCGCGGCCTCCGACGGCCACCTGCCCGAGCTGCTGCCCGTCCTGGAGTGAGAGCCGCGGGGCCGCCTCCCGCCGGAGGCGGCCCCGCGGTGTGCTAAGCCCCGCCGTCCGCCGACGAGGACGCCCGTCCGCCGAACGGCAGGTGCACGACCAGCAACACGACCCCGCTCAGCGTGAAGACGCGGGTCGCGGCGTCGAGCCCGTTCCAGGTGTCCGACTGCCACATCGCGAACCACTCGCCGCCGACCCCGATGAAACCGGCGCCGAACAGCAGCATCACCATCACCAGCCCGTACGTCGAGGTCGTGTCCCAGATGTCGGCCGCGGACGGCGGGGAGGGCGGGGGCCACCGCCTTGCCGTGGTCTACGACGACGCGGCGGACACGGTCAGGCTGTTCGTGAACGGCTTGACCAACGAGCGGGCCACCGGACACCTGCCGAGCGGCTGGCACAGCTCCGGGGCGCTGCAGATCGGCCGGGCCAAGTCCGGTGACGGCTGGGGAGAGTACCTGCACGGCGACGTGGACGAGGTACAGGCGTACTCCGGCGCGATGAAGGACGACCGGATCGCCTTCCTCGGCAGGGGAGTGGACATCTCCCTCGACTGACCGTCCGACGCGCCGGGATCGCACCCGGTATCCGGCGCGTCGGGCCACACTGGAGCCGGACTCGACCACGGGAGGGAACGGCACATGGCGGGGGCACGGTCGTCGACGCAGCAGGTGATCAGCGAGCGCAGGCGGCGCGCCTTCGTCGGACGGGATGCCGAACGGGCGCTGTTCCGGGCGAACTTCGCACGGCCGCCGCAGGACGAGCGGCACACGTTCCTGTTCCACGTGCACGGCAACGCGGGTGTCGGCAAGACCTGCCTGGTGCGGGAGTGGGAGCAGATCGCGCGGGAGTGCGGGGCGCTGACCGTGTACGCCGACGAGGCCGTGGGCAGTGTGCCGGAGGCGATGGCGGCGATCAGCGTCCGGTTCGCCGGCCAGGGGTACCGGACGAAGGACCTCGACCGGCTGCTGACCGCCCACCGCGAGCGGCGCCACGAGGCGGAGACGGCGGTCGCCGCGGCCCTCGGACCGCAGGGACCCGACACATCGCGGGGACCGTACCCGCCGCGGCCGGACGCCCCGCCCCCGCCGTCGCAGGTGACGCTCGCGGCGGCCCGCGCCTCCCTCGTCGGCCTCGGACTGGTGCCGGGCGTCGGCGCCCTCGCCGGAGCCGTCGACCCGGCGCAGCTCGCCCAGGGCGCCGACCGGTTGCGTGCCTCGGTCGGTACCCGCATGCGCAACCAGGAGGACCTGCGGCTGGTCCTCGCCCCCGAGGAGGTCCTCACCCCGGTGCTGCTGGACGAGCTGGCCGGGATCGCCGCCAAGGTCCCCTGGATCGTCCTGTTCTTCGACACCTACGAGCGCACCGGGCCCTTCCTCGACGGCTGGCTGCACGACGTGCTGGGCACGGACCGCCACGGCGGGGCCCTCCCGGACAACGTCGTGGTCGTCACCGCCGGCCAGCGTCCCCTGGACACCGCACGCTGGACCGGGTTCGCGGACTCCGTCACGGACGTGCCGCTCGGGCCCTTCACCGAGACCGAGGCGCGCCTGCTGCTCGCCCGCCGGGACGTCGTCGCCGAACCGGTCGTGCGGCAGGTGCTGCGGCTGACGGGCGGGCTGCCGGTGCTCGTCTCCACCCTGGCCGCGCACCGGCCCGCCGCACCGGACGAGGTGGGCGACCCCAGCGGCACCGCCGTGGACCGCTTCCTGAAGTGGGAGCAGGACCCCGTACGCCGGGCCGTGGTGCTGGCCTGCGCGCTGCCCCGGCGGCTGGACGCGGACGTGTTCCAGGTGGCCGCACAGTGTGCGGACGAGGAGGCCGACGCGCTGTTCGCCTGGCTGCGGGAGCTGCCCTTCGTCGGTGACCGCGGAGACCGCGTGCAGTACCACGACGTCGTACGGGCACCGATGCTGCGCCTCCAGCGGCACCGTTCGCCGCGCGGCTGGACCGAGCGGCACACCCGCCTGGCGCGGACGTTCGCACAGTGGCGCGGCGAGACGGAGGCGGGCCCGGACGCCGAACGGCCGTGGGCCGACGCGCAGTGGCGGGAGCTGCGCCTCGCGGAGTCCTACCACCTGCTGTGCGCCCGCCCGCGGGTCGCGCTGCCCGAGGTGCTGGCGGACGCGGTCCTCGCGTGCGACCTGGGCGGGGCCGTGGCCGGGCGGTGGGCGCGGGTCCTGGTCGACGCGGGCGAGGACGCGGACGCCGTGGACGTGGCGCGCTGGGGACGCGAACTGTCCGAGGCGCTCGCCGGTACCGGTGCGCCCGCCGGTCTCGGGGCGCCCGCCCGTACCGGCGCGCCCGCCGGGAGCGGGGCGGACGCGGGGGCGGACACCGGCGTCGTCGCCGCGCTGGGCCTGCTGCTGAACCGGGCCGTGCTCGACCCGCCCCGGCAGGCCCTCGCCCGGTCCGCCCGCGGTGCCGCCCTGCGACGTGCGGGCGCCCACGCCAGGGCGCTGGCGGAGTACGACCGGGCACTCGCCCTCGATCCGGAACTGGCCCGCGCCTACCGGGGCAGGGCGATGAGCCGGGGCGAACTTCTCGACTACGAGGGCGCCCTCGCCGACCTGGACCGCGCCGTAGCGCTGGCCCCCGACGACGGCCGGGCCTTCTCCGTGCGCGGGGAGTACCGGCGGATCCTGCGCGACTACGACGCCGCGATCCGGGACCTGGACCGGGGGATCGCCCTCGAACCGGCGCGGGCCTTCGCCTGGGCGTCCCGGGGGGCCACGCGGCTCAGCCGCGGCGAGCTGGAGGCGGCCCTCGCGGACCTCGACCGGGCGCTGGAACTCAACCCGGAGTACGGGTGGGCGCTGGCCCGCCGGGCCCGCGTGTGGCGCGCCCGCGGCGAGCACGCCCGGCAGCTCGCCGACCTCGACCGGGCGGTGCGGTTCCAGCCGGACTGGGCGTGGGGCGCCTGCGAGCGCGGCGACGCCCTGCGCGTCGCCGGCCGGTACGAGGACGCTCTCGCCGACTACGACAGGGCCCTGGCGCTGGACGGCGCGTACGCGTCGGCGTACGCGAGCCGCGGCGCCTGCCTGAGCGCCCTCGGCCGCCATGCGGACGCCCTCGCGGACCTGAACCGCGCCCTGGAGCTCAGGCCGGGCTACGCGTGGGCACTGGAGCAGCGGGCGGCCGTCCACGACCGGTCGGCCGAAGGCGGGGAGTGACCCGGCTCAGTGGGCGAGTCCCGTCCCGAAGAACGCCTCCTTCTCCGGGGCGCCGAGCGCACCCGGGCCGAAGGACGCGATGCGGGTCGTCGTCAGCCCCGTCTTCGAGCCGCGCAGCACCCAGGCCGCGCCGGAGTCCTTGTAGGTGCCGTCCTCGAAGGGGGCGGCGGCGACGAGGTCGGCCCGGTCGTTGGCGTTGACGTCCACCAGCAGGACCGTACGGCCGAAGCCGTCGCTCGTCTCGGACGCGCCGGGGACGCCGGCCGTCGACTGGTGGAACGCCTGGGCGCCGGACCCGGTGAGACCGCGCGCGCCGCCCTTCAGCAGGACCACCGCGCCCGCCTCGCGGACGGAGCCCACGTCCTCGCCGGGAACGCCGACCGCGATGTCCGGGTAGCCGTCGCCGGTCACGTCACCCGCGGCGAGCGCGTAGCCGAACTGGTCACCGAAGTCACGGCGGTCGTCGCCCGCCTCGTCCCTGCCGGGCACGCCCGCCGTGTTCTGGGTGATCTTCGCGGTACGGGTGGAGGGACCGTTCGCCGAGCCGTAGACGACGCGGACCGCGCCCGCGTCGAACTCGCTCATCTCCGACACCTGGTCGACCTGGCGGGCCACGAGGTCGCCGTAGCCGTCCTGGTCCACGTCGGCGACGATGCCGCCCACCGTGTAGTAGCCGGTGCTCCTGTAGGTCGTGCTGAGGCCGGTCGACGTGCCCTTGTAGAAGCGGGACCGGTACTGCATCTCCTCGAACCCGTGGGTGGTGACGACGTCGTCCTTGCCGTCGCCGTCCATGTCCCCGACGGCCATCCGCTGCGGGCCGGACTCGCCCGCGATGACGAGCGTGTCGGTCCGGGCGGGGACACCCGCCCGGGTGAACGGCCCGAAGCGGACCTCCAGATTGCCGTTGCCGTTCGCGACGAGGTCGGCGTGGCCGTCACCGTCGATGTCGCCGGCCGCCACACGGTGGGCGGCGTCGGCGAGCGGTGCGCCGACGCTCAGGCCGTGGGCGGAGCCCCACAGCACCGCGGGGGCGTAGTAGCTGCCGACGGCCAGGTCGGTGTAGCCGTCCCCGTCGAAGTCGCGGGCCGCCGTGTCGATGCCGAAGGTGCCGTACGCCATGAGATCGCCGGGCACACCGTCGGTGGCCTGTGTGATCAGCTGGGGGTGCGCGCTGTCGGCGCCCGCGGCGGAGCCGTACACCACGGAGACCGAACCGGCCTGGTGGACGCCGGACACGGTGGCGTAGGGGGCGCTGACGGCGAGGTCGGCGAAGCCGTCGCCGTCGAAGTCCACGACGGGGGTCTTCGGGGCGGCCGCGGCGGCCGGTCCCGCGGTCAGGACGAGGGGGGCGGCCAGCAGGGCGGCCAGCGCCGCGCACCGAGCGGCGCCGCGACGGCTCTTGGAATGAGGCACGGAGGTCTCCGAAAGTTGGGGCCGGGTACGTCGGTCGTTCAGCTGGACCCGCGGGGGGCGGAAACGGTTGTGGCGCAGACGACCGATCGTGGCCCTGAACCGACCGTTCCCGTTCGATTACAGTGCTGAGCGACGCGGACCGGAGGAGGGCGTGGTGGGTGCGACATCCGGTGCCGTCTGGGGCCGCAGGGAGCAGCAGGACTTCCGCAGCCGGGTGCGCGGGACGCTGCTGGGCGCCGCCGCGGGCGACGCCCTGGGCGTCCCGCTGGACGGGCTCACCCTGGCGGAGATCCGGGAGGCGCACGGCGCGGCCGGTCTCACCGACCTCACCACCGGGTCCTGCGGACGCGGCACCGTCTCCCACCTGACCCAGCTGACGCTCTTCACCTTCGACGGGCTGATCCGCGCCCAGGTGCGCCGGGACACCGGCGCCTGGCACCCGCCCACCGACCTCCACCGGGCCTACCGCCGCTGGGCCGCGACCCAGAGCGACTGGGGGCCCGACGAGCGCCGCAAGGACGACGGCTGGCTGGCCCGCGAGGAGTGGCTGTACGCCCGGCGCGCTCCGGCCCGCGCCTGTCTGCTCGGCCTCGGCGACGGGACCATGGGCACGCTGGACGCACCCAAGAACCCGGGTGAGCTGGGCGCCGAGGCCGCCGCGCGGTCGGCGCCCTTCGGGCTTCTGGTCGGCTGGGAGCCGCAGTTGGTGATGCAGCTCGCGGTGGAGTGCGCGGTGCAGACGCACGGGCACCCGCTGGCCTACCTGTCGGCGGGGGCGTACGCGGTGGTGGTGCACGCGCTGGCGCGCGGGGAGGGCCTGGACGGTGCCGTGCAGCGGGCATTGGCGCTGCTGGCCGCGCGCCCGGGGCAGCAGCCCGTCACGGACGCGCTCCAGCACGCCCTGGGCGCCGTGCGGCAGGGGATGCCGACGCCCGCCCGGGTCGAGGAGCTGGCCGGGGAGGGCACGGCCGAGGGGCTGCTGGCGGCGGCCGTGTACTGCGCGCTGGTCGGCGAGGACGTACGGCACGGCCTGTCCCTCGCGGTGAACCACGGCGGGCCCTCGGGTGCGGCGGGTGCTCTCACCGGGGGACTGCTCGGCGCCCTGCACGGCGAGACGGCCCTCCCGCCGGCCTGGCTGGCCGAGCTGGAGGGCCGTCCCACGATGCTCGTCCTCGCGGACGACTTCGCCATGGAGATGACCCAGGGGCCCGCACTGCACGGGCCCGCCGGATCCTCGCCGGGCTGGCTCGCCCGGTACCCGCGCGCCTGACCGGTCGGGGGCGGCCGGCCGGGCGCCGGTCAGTCCTTGACGGGCGTGCCCACCACCCCGTCCGCCGGCCGGGCCGGGCCGGGGAGCGTGGCTGCCGCCGGTCCGGAGCCGTCGTCGTCCGTGTTGATGATCTCGATGATCGCGTCGCGTTCCGGGGTGTCCTCGGGCTTCAGGAAGCCGATGAGGATGTACAGGAAGAGGGAGATCGCCATCGGCACGGAGACCTGGTACTCCAGCTTCACGTCCGTGCGCTGCGCGAAGTCCAGGTGGTAGTTCATCAGGAAGAACGCCACCAGACCGCAGGCCCAGCTGGTGAGCGCCGCCGTCGGACCGGACTTACGGAACGGCCGGAGCAGGCCGAGGATGAACGGGATCGCGATCGGTCCCATGAGCCCCGCCACCCACTTGATGACGACGGTGATGATGTCCTTGAAGGTGGGGGAGTTGACCTGCGTGGCCACCGCCATGGAGAGGCCGAGGAAGGCGACGGTGGTGACGCGTCCGGCGATCAGCCCGGCCCGGGTGTCCCAGGCCCGCGCGGCCTTCGAGAGCACGGGCATGATGTCGCGGGTGAACACGGCGGCGATGGCGTTCGCGTCCGAGGAGCACATGGCCATCGTGTGGGAGAAGAACCCGACGACCACCAGGCCGAGCAGGCCGTGCGGCAGCAGCTGCTCGGTCATCAGCCCGTACGCGTCGGAGCCGTCGGGCTTCTTCGCCGTCACCAGGAGCGGGGACAGCCACATCGGGATGAAGAGGATGAGCGGCCACACGAACCACAGCGTGGCGGACAGGAACGCGGACCGTGTGGCCTCCTTGGCGCTGCCCGTCGCCATGTAGCGCTGGGCCTGGTTCCACATGCCGCCGTTGTACTCGAACAGCTTGATGAAGAGGTACGCGATGAAGAACACCGTGAGGTAGGGGCCGGCGAAGCCGTCCGCGTGACCGTCCAGCTTCGGCGAGTCGAGCGCCTTGGACAGACCGCCCTGCTCGGAGATCTTGTTCAGCGCGATGACCAGCATCGCGACGCCGGCCAGCAACTGGATGACGAACTGGCCGAGTTCGGTCAGCGCGTCGGCCCACAGCCCGCCGATCGTGCAGTACAAGGCCGTGATGCCGCCGGTGATGAGGATGCCCTGGGTGAGCGAGACCCCGGTGAAGACGCTGAGCAGGGTGGCGATGGCGGCCCATTTGGCGCCGACGTCCACGATCTTCAGCAGGATGCCGGACCAGGCGAGCGCCTGCTGGGTCGGCAGGTTGTAGCGGTCCTTCAGGTATTCCAGCGGCGAGGCGACGTGCAGTCGCGAGCGCAGCCGGTTGAGCCGGGGCGCGAAGGCCTTGGCGCCGATCGCGATGCCGATGGCGATGGGCAGCGCCCAGGTGACGTACGAGGTGATGCCGTAGGTGTACGCGATGCCGGCGTAGCCGGTGAACATCACCGCGCTGTAGCCCGACATGTGGTGCGAGATGCCGGACAGCCACCACGGCATCTTGCCGCCCGCGGTGAAGAAGTCGCTGACGTCGTCCACGCGCTTGTGGGACCAGATGCCGATCGCGGTCATCACGCCGAAGTACGCGACCAGGACGGCCCAGTCGAGACCGTTCATGTGCCCCCTCCAGGGGTCCGCCTTGTGAATCTGCAGGTACCGGACGGCACTTCGCCAGTACGCCTGGGGTTCCCCCCTGCTCGGGCGGAGCCGAGAGCCCGGGGGAGGGCGGAGCCCCCGTGCGGGTGCGGGGACTTCCGGGATTGAACCGCCGGTTCGACCGGCCGGTCAAGACCCACACGATCACGGATATGAACACAGATCAGAAAGCAGAACGATTTTGCCTTCTCTTGACCTGTCGGGATGTTGTCGTGCTCGCGGCGTGAACCAGACGATGAGCGGGCACTTCGCCAGACGGACCAGCGACAAGGAGACAGGCGTACGGGATGCGGGTCCCGTGCGGCCGGGAAGGGAGGCGCCCGCCGTGACTAGCGCATGAGTTCGCCGGCGTTCACGAGCAGGGACTGCCCGGTGATCGCCCGCGCCCGGTCGGACGCCAGGAACACCACGGCGTCCGCCACATCCCCGTCCGTGGCCGGCTCGGGCAGCGCCATCCGTTCGATGAGCCGCTCGCGCACGACCGCCTCCGGCACGCCCTCGGTGTGCGCCGTGAACCGGACGTACGCCTCGACGGGCGGGCCCCACATCCAGCCTGGCAGCACGGTGTTGACCCGGATCCGGTACGGGCCGAGTTCCCGGGCCAGTGAGTACATCGCGCTGGTCAGCGCGCCCTTCGACGCCGCGTACGCCGCCTGCCGCACCTGCGAGGGGGCGGCCACCGACGACTGGGTGCCGATGACGACGACCGAGCCGCCGCCCTCCTTGAGGGCGGGCAGGCAGGCGCGGGTCATCCGCAGCGTGCCGAGCAGGTTCACGTCGATGACCGACTGCCAGGTGGTGAAGTCGGCGTCCTCCAGGCCGCCGAAGTAGCTGTCCCGGGCGGCGACATGGACGACGGCGTCGATCCCGCCGAACCGCTCCCGGGCGAGCCCCGCCAGCGCCTCGCACTGCCGCTCGTCGGTGATGTCCGTCGCCCGGTACGCCGAGTGGGCGCCGCCCGGGTCGACTTCGGCGGCCGACTTCGCGAGATTCGCCTCCGTACGCGCGCCGAGCACCGCGTTGCCGCCGTCGCGCACGACGGCCGCCGCGACCCGCTGGCCGAGCCCGGGGCCGACCCCCGACACGACGACGGTCTTCCCCGCGAGCGGCGACATCGGGGACCTCCCGGCTCTGGCGCATTGTCTGACGGAGCGTCAGAGTATGGGCTGCCGCCGGAGGAGGGAAGCCCCGCGCGGAACCCGCACCGGAAGGGGGAGCGACATGAGCGAGGACACCCGCAGCGAGGTGTACGCGGAACTGGCCGCCCTCGGCCCGTACGGAGTGCATCCGGGCCACGCCCTGATCACCATGGTCGAGCCGCACCCGGGCCACGAGCACGCGTACAACCGCTGGTACGAGGACGACCACTACTACGCGGGCGCGATGGCGATGCCGTGGATGTTCGCCGGCCGCCGCTGGGTGGCCACCCGCGATCTCCAACTCCTGCGCTACCCATCAGAGTCCGCCCTCGCCCGGCCCGTCACCGCGGGCTGCTACCTCTCCACGTACTGGGTCACCGAGGGCCGCTACGACGACCACATGCGGTGGACCGTCGGCATCAACAGGCGCCTGAACCGCGACCACCGCGTCCACCAGGAGCGCACGCACGTCTTCACCGCGTTCCAGGACCACGAGGCCACCGTGTACCGCGACGGCACGGCCGGCCCCCGCGACTTCCACGCCCTGGACCACCCGTACGCGGGCCTGGTCCTGGAGGTCGTCGACGCCGACTCCACCGAGCGGCGCGCCGGGTTGCTGGAGTGGCTGCGCTCCCGTCATCTCCCCGGCCGGCTGACCGGCTCGCCGTCCGCGCTGGTCACCGTCTTCTCGCCGACCCCCCTGCCCGGCGACCGGATGACCTACGTCAAGCAGGTCGAGGGCGTCGGCACCCGGCTGACCCTGCTGTGGTTCCTGGAGGCGGACCCGCGGGAGTGCTGGCGGGCATGGTTCACGGGCCTGGACGAGGCGGTGGCGGCCTCGGGTCTCGGCCGCGTGGAACTGGTCGCCCCCTTCGTCCCGACGGTGCCCGGCACCGACACCTACGTGGACCGGCTCAGGTGACCGGGCGGCCGACTGCCGAGGGAGGAAGGGCCGAGGCGGGGGCCGAGGGAAGGGCCGAGCCCCCTCGGCCAGGACGGCGGGCCGGACGAGAGGGCTCTGTCTGTGGTGCGTATGCGGTTGGTCGGTGCGGTTGTGGGTGGATCGGTGGATCGGTGGTGCATCAGGTCAGGTGAGGTCCAAGGCTCCCCGGCCGACCTCGGCCACGAAGGTGTTCCACGAGCGTGCGGGGAACGCCAGCGTGGGACCCTCGGGGACCTTGGAGTCCCGGACGGCCATCGCCGCGAGAAGCGGGGACTTGACCTCGACGCACGCGCCGTTGCCGGTGGAGTACGAGGACTTCGTCCAGGTGTCCGTGGCGCCTTGCTGGATTGCCATTTTTGCTCCGGTAGCCAGTCGTTGAGTTGCTGTCACCGCGCAGCGGGTTCCTTCCGGAGCCCGCGGTTCGGATTGCGCCACCGTTCTTGCTCGATGGCGTGATCGACGCTACTCGCCCGCACCGGTGGGCGAAGCGACTATTCACTCGACTGGATGGCATATTCCAGGGGGGTCTTCCCTCCCGGTCCAGCGAAGGTGTAGTGTCCGCGCCTTCGCCTCGGGAGGCCCGTTCCGGAGCGCCCGCGCATCCGTCCGGGACCCCGGCGCGCGGTTCAGCGCGCGTACTCCTTCGCGATGTCCGCGATGAACTGACGGGACTGCTCCACGTTCAGTGCCTGCGCCCGCAGATGCTCGTACATCACGCTGTACTTCTGGACGTCGTTCGCCTTCTCCAGGTACAGATCGCTCGTGACGCCCTCGATGTAGACGACGCTGGAGTCCGCCGCGTCGGGGAACTCCAGGATCGCGTACTGCCCGTTGAGCCCGGGATGCGCGCCCATGTCGAAGGGGATCACCTGCACGGTGACGTGCGGCAGCTGGGACTGCTCGACCAGGTGCTCCAACTGGTCCCGCATCAGGGAGCGGTTGCCGACGGTGCGGCGCAACGCCGCCTCGTCGAGCACCGTCCACAGGCGCAGCGGGTTTTCCGGGGCGGAGATTCGTTCCTGCCTGCGCAGGCGCACCTGCACGCGCTTGTCGATGTCGCCCGGGGCCGTCTCCGGCAGGGCGCCGGCGATCAGGGCCTCCGCGTACGGCCGGGTCTGGAGCAGGCCGGGGACGACCTGCGGATCGTAGACCCGCAGCGAGGCGGCGTCGGTCTCCAGACCGATGTAGACGCTGTACGGGATGTCACCGAACGAGTGCCACCAGCCCTGCTGGCGCGAGTCCTTGGCCATCTGCATCAGCGAGTCGACGATCCGGTGGTCCTCGACCTCGTAGACCCCGCACAGGTCGCGGACGTCACGCTGGCTGATACTGCGCCGCCCGTTCTCCAGCCGGCTGATCTTCGACTGCGAGACCAGCAGCCGCTCGGCGACCTCTTCCGCGGTCATGCCCTTGAGCTCACGGAGCCGCCGCAGTTCCTGGCCCAGTCGGCGGCGCCGGACGGTGGGATTGACATTGGACGCCACGGGACGTGCACCTCCGGCTGCGTGCCTCTACTTTGCGTATCTGCTGCTGAGCAGACTGCCACCAAGGTGCTTGATACCGCTGGGAAACGGCGGATATGCGCTGCGTACACGACAGTTCGCGATTCGACCGTACATGCGGCCGCGCGGGGCGGTGGGGCCGTGCCGCCGTCCGGACGGACGTCGTACGGTCCCACCGCCCCGCGCGGACCAGCGGCTCCCGAACCGGGTCGTGGGGACTGCGGTGCGGCGCTGACGTGCTGGTGATGCGGTGGTGGTGCGGGTCGTGCCGGTGCCGGGGTGCCGTGGATCAGTGGACCACGGCGCGCGCCATGGAACCGTGGCGCGGTTGCATCGGGAGGCCGCCTGCGGCCTCCGGTGCGGACCTGACGCCGGCGGTGGCCGGACGGCCTGCCGGTGCCGGGCTGCGGCGCGGCTGAGCGGCCACGCCGTTCTGGACGTCCATGACCGCGTGCGCCACGAGGCCGCCCATGGGGTCGTGCCTGATCAGGTCCCGGAGCCTGGAGCGGGACGAACGTCCCTCATTCCCCGGGTAGAGGTGCTTGCCGAGACCGACCGCGTGGGCCAGCGCGGCGAGCGCCGCGGTCCGCGGGTCCGGCGGTACGCCGGTGCGGATCGCACTGTCCAGCCGGGCTCTGATCTCCCGGCTGATCTCCGTGTCCGTCGCCTGGTAGCGAGTCGTCGGAAGCACCCCGCACATCTGGCCGGCCACGGCATGGACCATGCCGCACCTCTCCAGATGCGAGAGGTAGGTCTGGCGCAGCCCCAGGCGGGGTCCGCCAATCCAGTTGACCGCGCGTACGGGTGCTCCGCGTCGGCGAAGCAGTTCCAACGCACAGTCCAGTGTCGGATCTCCTGTCGGCCGTGGTACCACCACGGCGATACGATCCCCGTCTGGGGCTATCCGTCCGGCCAGCGCCAGCTCCACTAGCTGTGCTCCGGCCAGACCGAGGTCGAGCGACTGCGGCTGTGCGGTGGTACCCGTGGTCGGGTCCAGCGCCAGCAACAGAAGCTCCTCCGGAATTGTTCTGCGGCTCCTGCCCATCCATGCCTCCCCGCGTGGATGAATGACAGGGTGACCCCTCTCACATTGGTCTGTCGAGAGCACGTGACCAGTTCGTAGTGGAACCGGTAGGTATGTCGTTCTCGTCTACCGCGGAGGGCAGGCCCGCACACAGGACACTGGTACATGGTTCGGACAGCGGTGTCCGGGCGGCGGTTTCGAGGGTTCACGGTTCGGTTGGGCGCCGCTGGGCGGCGCATGGAGGAGGCATCGGTGGCGGGCGAGTCCCCCGACAGGTCGAAGCAGCACGA
Organism: Streptomyces sp. GLSS-08; assembly: GCF_056387915.1. Lineage (NCBI taxonomy): Bacteria > Bacillati > Actinomycetota > Actinomycetes > Kitasatosporales > Streptomycetaceae > Streptomyces > Streptomyces sp. GLSS-08. The sequence goes on along the minus strand of NZ_JBWJAQ010000013.1, from coordinate 157,322 downwards.
GTCGTCGGCGTCGGCAGAAGCGACGTCGGGGACCCCGGCCGCGGTTCCGGGGCCGACGCGGGGGTCGGCGTCGACCCCGGCCGACCCCCGGATGGCGGTGGCCCGGGAACGGGCCGCCACGGTACGGGTCGACCAGGCGACGGCGGTCTTCTCGACCCGGGCGCTGAAGGAGGCCGAGGGCTCACCGGCGGCTGCCGAGGAGCCGGAGGGCGCGGCTCCGTCGGAGAGCGCCGGGAAGGGCGCCGCGGGCGACGCGCGGCTGCGGGCCGCGGTCGCCGCGTGGGTGGCGACCGCGGACGACCCCGAGGACGCGGCACCGGACGCCGGCGCCTCATCCCCCGACGAGGACAGCTCCGTCGAGGACACCCCGGGCAGGGGCGCCTCCGGCGAGGGCACCGCCGACACCTCCGTCAAGGACACCCCGGGTACGGGCGCCCCCTCCCGCGGGAGCGCCCCGGGTACGGCCGTCTCCGACGAGGACAGCTCCGTCGAGGACACTCCGGGTACGGGCGCCTCGGGCGGGTCCGCCCCCGGCGAGGGCACCACCGTTGAGGACGGCTCCGAAGCGAGCACCCCGGCTGCGGGTGCCCCCGGCAAGGGCAGCTCCGTAGTGGGCGCTTTCAGCGAGTCCGCCTCGGGCGGGAGCACCCCGGCGAGGGGCGGCTCCGGTACCGGCGCGTCCCGCAAGGGCGCCGTGGGTACGGCTGCCTCCGGTGAGACCGCCGCGCCCGCCCCCGGTGAGGGGGCTTCCACTGAGCGCGGCTCCGACGCGAGCGCCCCGGCTGCGGGTGCCCCCGGCAAGGGAACCCCGCGTACGGCCGCCCCCGGCAGGAGCAACTCACGCGGGGCCACCTCGGGCGCGAGCACCTCCGTCTCCCCGGAGGAGACCGCCGCCGCGGGCGCGAAGACCCCCGAGGACGCCGAGCCTTCGGCAGCGGCCAGGACCGCCGCCCCCGAGGACGCCAAGCCCGCTCAGGCCGTCAAGGCCCCCGTGGACGCGAAGGCCCCCGAGGACGCGAAGCCGTCGGCAGATGCCGCCCCCGGGGACGCCAAGCCCGCTCAGGCCGTCAAGGCCCCCGTGGACGCGAAGGCCCCCGAGGACGCGAAGCCGTCGGCAGACCCCGCCCCCGGGGACGCCAAGCCCGCCCCGGCTGCCAAGCCCTCCGTAGGCGCGAAGGCCCCGCACGACGCCAAGCCGTCCGCAGACGCCGAGGCCCCCGTGGGTGCGAAGGGCCCCGAGGACGCCGAGGGGGCCGCGAAGCCCGACGGCGCCGGGCGTCCCGTGGACCAGCCCACCGCCGCCTTCAAGGCCGTACGGTCCGCCGCCCCGCCGGTGGACCAGCCCACGACCATGCTCAAGCTGGGTGACGCCGGCAAGACCCCGGCCGACAAGACCCACGCCAGGCCGACTGCCACTCCCGCCAAGCCGGCCGTCGCACCCGGCGTCGAGCCGGGGAACGACACCCCCCGCGCCCAGCAGGCGCCGCAGGCCGGAGCCAAGCCGGCCGCCGCCCCCGGAGCCGAGCAGGACGCCGCCCCCGGCGCCAAACCGGAGCCGAACCGTGCCGGGGACGGCGACGAATCCCCGGCGGAGCGGACCAGCAAGTTCGTCGCGCTGAAGCCGCTGGACGAGCCCCCGGCGAAACCGCGCGCGACCACGCCGGCGACGGCGAAACCCCCGGTCCCGCCGGCCGAGGCCACCGCCGCCGTCCCGCAGGTCGGCCCCGAGCGGACCACCCAGCAGCCGCTGCCCCCGAAGCCCCCGCTGGACCTGCTGGCCGAGCTGACGAACACCCCGCCGCCCCCGGAGACCCCGGTCCGCACGCTCGTGCGGCGCTTCAAGATCTGGACCCCGCTGGTCCTGCTGCTCGCCGTCGTCTTTGCGGTGGCACAGGCCGTGCGACCGCTCCCGGAGCCGGGCCTCGCGCTCACCGCCGGCGAGACGTACACCTTCGACGGCGGCGACCTCGACCTGCCGTGGCCGGGCCAGGGCCAGTCGGCCATCGAGGTCGAGGGCGTCGGCAGCCTCGGCACCGACGGCAAGCAGAAGCCCGCCCCCATCGCGAGCGTCGCCAAGATCATGACGGCGTACGTCATCCTCGAGGAGCACCCCCTCAAGGGGAACGAGGGCGGCGAGAAGATCACCGTCGACCAGCAGGCCGAGGACGAGTCGAAGAACGAGGACGAGTCGACGGCCGCGCTCTCCAAGGGCCAGAAGTTCACCGAGCGCCAGATGCTCCAGATGCTGATGATCCCGTCCGGGAACAACGCGGCACGACTGCTGGCCCGCTGGGACTCCGACAGTGAGACCTTCGTCGGCAAGATGAACGCCGCCGCGAAGAAGCTCGGCATGTCGAAGACGACGTACACGGACCCGAGCGGTCTCGAGAAGACGACCGTGAGCACTGCCACCGACCAGCTCGAGCTGGCCAGGGCGGTCATGCAGAAGGACGTCTTCCGGTCCATCGTGGGCATGGCGAGGGCCGACGTCCCCGGTCTGGACAAGCCGATCTACAACAACAACGACCTGCTGGTGAAGCAGGTCGGCGTGATCGGCCTGAAGACCGGTTCGTCGACCCCCGCGGGCGGCAACCTGGTGTGGGCGGCCACCAAGACGGTCGCCGGCAAGACGCAGACGGTGTACGGCGCGGTCCTGGGCCAGAACGCCGGCACGGGCCGGGTCTGGGACAGCCTGCAACTGGCCCTCACCAACAGCCAGAAGCTGATCGACAAGGTCCAGCAGGGCCTGACCACCGCCACGGTGGTGAAGAAGGGCGACGTCGTCGGGTACGTGGACGACCGGCTCGGCGGCAGGACCCCCGTGGTCGCCACCGAGAACCTGAAGGCGGTCGGCTGGCCGGGGCTGCGGACGAAGCTGTCGATCGGCCCCGGCGACAAGACCGTCCCGCACTCCGCCAAGGCCGGCACGGTCGTCGGCGAGCTGACGGTGGGCGACGGTTCCGACCACGCCGTGGACATCCCGGTGGCGCTCCAGTCGGACCTCGGCGAGCCGGGCTTCGGCGCGAAGCTGACGCGCGTGAGCTGAAGCAGCACGGGTGCTGCTGCTGCACGTGCGCTGCTGTAGGTGGATCGACCGCGAGCCGACCCGGTCGGCCGGCGCGGGGAGCGGGCCCGGGCGTTCACCCGTCCGGGCCCGCCCGGCGTACGCGCCCCGACGCGGGCGGGCGTACGCCGGGCTGAGGTGACCGGATGTCGCGAGCGCGCCGTGCACCCCGTCGCCGGCGCCCCGCCCGGGCGCTCCCCGGCGGGGTGCGTGCTAGCGTCGCGAAACGGGGCGGGTCGTGGGCCGTGGGGCCCGGCGAGAACGCGAAACGGGACACGGGGAGTACCGACAGGTGGCCACAGCGGAGCCGACACACGCCGACGACGCCATGCCGGATCCGGACTCCGGCCCGCGAATACGGCTGCCCGCCGACGCCCCGGCCCAGGCCGCGGCCAAGGCGGAATCCGACCCGGACACCGCTCCCGTCACCCCCGGGGCCACGACCGAGCCCGCACCCGCCACCCCGGAAGCCACGACCGAGCCCGCGCCCGCCGCCGCCACCGGCGGCCGTCTCGACCCGCTGCTGCGTCATCCGGTCCTGCTCCTCACCCTGCTCTCCGGAGTCCTCCACCTCGTCTGGTTCTTCACGTTCGCGAACAGTGGCGGGGACCTGGCGGCCCAGGACGCGTGGGCGGAGTTCGTGGGGCGGCACCCCGACTCGGCGTACAACCTGGCGTGGTACGGCGGGATGCACCCGGTGTCGTACAGCGTGGTGTCGCCGTATCTGATGTCCGTGCTCGGCGTGCGGACGACGATGATGATCGCGGGGACGGTCTCGGCCGGGCTGCTGACGATGATCCTCATCCGCAGCCGGGTCGTACGGAATCCGCTGTGGCCCGCACTGGCGGGCGTGTTCGGGCTGCTGTGCAACGCGGCGTCGGGCCGGGTGACCTACGGCCTCGGCATGGTGTTCGGGCTGGGAGCCACCGCCGTGGTCTTCTGCTGGCCCCACCGCTGGCGCTACAAGCGCTGGGCGAAGGCCCTCTGCGCCGCCCCGCTCGCCGCCCTCGCGACCGCCGCCTCACCCGTCGCCGGGCTCTTCGTCGGGCTGGTCGCCGTCGCCCTCTTCCTCCAGAAACGGCGTCCGGGCGCGTGGGCGCTGGGCATCGCCCCGGCCCTCGTCGTCGCGGCTTCCGCCTGGCTGTTCCCGTTCTCGGGGACCCAGCCGATGGGCTTCGGCTCGGTCGTGCTGCCGTTCCTGTCCGCCGTCGCCGTCTTCCTGCTGGTGCCCGTGGAGTGGAAGACGGTACGGATCACGTCGGCGGTGTACGGGCTCTCCGTGCTCCTGGTGTGGCTGATCAATTCCCAGATCGGTTCCAACATCACCCGGCTGGCGATGCTCTTCACCGGCGTCGTGCTGATGGCGGCGCTGCCTTTCGCGGCGCCGCGCAGCCGCACGTGGTACGCGACCGTCCTCTCCGTCGCGGTGTTCGTCGGCTGGATCGGGTTCAAGTCGGTCGACGACGTCGTGCACACCACCCCGACGGCGTCCTGGGCCCGCGAGCTGGCGCCCCTGGTGAACGAGCTCCAGGTGGTCGGCGCCGAGCGGGGCCGCGTCGAGGTGGTCCCGGCGCGCTCGCACCGTGAGGCCTCGGCGCTCGCCCCGTACGTGAACCTCGCCCGCGGCTGGAACCGGCAGGCGGACATGGAGCGCAACCCGCTCTTCTACGACGACACGCTCAACTCGGCGAACTACCACGAGTGGCTCCAGCGCTGGGCCGTGCACTACGTGGTGCTGCCCAAGGACGAGCCGGACGGCGACGGCGGGGAGCGGGAGCGCCAGCTCGTCCAGCGGGGCATGCCCTACCTGAAGCAGATCTGGGGCGACGCGAACTGGCAGCTGTTCGAGGTGACCGACCCGACGCCGCTGGCCGACCCGCCGGCCGTCGTGGACCGGGCCGAACAGGGTGAGCTGACGATCGAGGTGAAGAAGGCGGGGCGGGTACTCATCCGGATCCCGTACTCGCCCTGGCTGGGACTCGTCGACGCGGAGGGCAAGAGCGTCAAGGCCCCCCAGGAGACGGAGGAGTCCGAGCACCGCGAGGACGGTACGCCCAAGTCCTTCGACAACGTCAACGGCTGCCTCATGGAGGCCGAGGAAGACGCCTCCGGCGACAAGTGGACCGAACTCCTCGCCCCCGCCCCCGGCACCTACCGCCTGGCAGCCCCCTACCAACTCCCCCGAGGCACCCCGTGCCCGGACGAACTCCGGTAACCCGGAAGCCCACCCGAAATCCAGCCCCTCCGGGCCTCGCACCAATCCAGCAGCCCCTCCGGCGTTTGAGGAGCGGGGTCCGGGGCGGAGCCCCGGGACGGGACGGGCAGGGGCGGAGGGGGCGAAACACCTCCAGCCCCCACCCACGCGGGTTCACCCTCCCCGCGGGCTCACGGGGGATTCGGCGAGATACACCCCCCGGCAGGGACCGCGGGGCCCCTGCGGACCGAAGGACCACGGGGTCGCAGCGGACCTAGGGGCTACGGGGCCTCGGCGGACCGGGGGCTTACGGCAGGGCCTTCTCCACGGCCGCGACCAGCTCCGGCGCCTCCGGCTCGGTCTGCGGCGAGAAGCGCGCGAGCACGTCACCGCCGGGCCCGATCAGGAACTTCTCGAAGTTCCAGCGGATGTCCCCGATGTGGCCCTCGGCGTCCGCGGTGTCCACCAGGCGCGTGTACAGCGGGTGCCGGCCGTCGCCGTTCACCTCGGCCTTCTCGGTCATCGGGAAGGTCACGCCGTACGTGGCGGAGCAGAACTCGGCGATCTCCTCGGAGGTCCCCGGCTCCTGCCCGAGGAACTGGTTGCAGGGCACGCCGAGCACGGTGAAGCCCCGGTCCGCGTACTGCTCGTGGAGCCGCTCCAGGCCCGCGTACTGCGGGGTGAGCCCGCACTTGGAGGCCACGTTCACGATCAGGACGGCCTTGCCCCGGTACTGCCCGAGGTCTGCGGAACCGCCCTGCAGCGCACCGATCTCTATATCGAACACGGAACCGGAAGTCTCAGAAGTAGTCATCCCCGGATGCTAGCCCTGCCGGACGCCCCCTCGGCGTCCCGCCCGCACCCGCGCCGGAGTCACCCGTCCCGCTGCGCCCGGACGAGGACCTCGCCGGCGGGCGTCCGGTAGTACAGCACCGAACGCCCGGCCCGGCGCCGCTCCACCAGCCGGGCGTCCAGCAGCACCCGGAGATGGCGCCCCACCGAGCCGAGCCCCTGCCCGGTCACCGCGACCAGCTGGCTCGTGCTCATCGGGGAGCCGAGCAGGACGAGGACGCCCGCCCGGGAAGGCCCGAGCAGCGCGCCCAGGCTCTCCGGCACGGACTTTGGCCCGGTCCGCACGAGCGCCCCCGAGCACGGGTACACGACGGCGTACCGGTGCGGCTCCTCCCACGACACCCAGCCGTGCCGCTGGGACGTGATGGGCACGAAGAGCAGCTCGGCGCCGGAGATCTCCCGCGGCGGATACTCGTGAAGGTTGACCTGGAGCCGGTTCTCGCCGAGCCAGCGCGTCCCGGGCCGCAGGGTGTCCAGCGCCGCGGCCCAGCCGCCCTGGCCGAGCTGCGCGGTACGGGAGACCACGTCGGCTTCGAGGATGCGCCGACGCCGGGTCCAGTACGGGCGTACGGCCTCGGTCCACACGAAGGTGAGCAGGTCGGCGGCGCGCTGGGGGAGGTCGTCCCGCTCCAGGGCGGCGGGGAGCGGACCGCGCAGCGAGACCCGGAGATGGGCACGGGCCGCCTCGGAGGACGCCTCCCGCACCCGCGCGACCTCGTCCTCGAAATCCTCGTAGTCACCGGACCCTCCGGACCCCCCGGACCTTTCCGGGGCCCGCCCGCGAGGGGTCGGCGTCAGGAAGTCGGCGATCCACTCCCGGCCGAGGCCGGAGCGGATGAGCAGCGCGGTGACCTGGTCCCCGGCCAGCCGCCGCCGGTACGCCGGCAGATGTGCGTCCAGCCAGGCCCGCTCGCCGGGGTGCGCGCCCGTCCCCGCCTGGAGGATCTTCAGGGCCCCGAACGTCTCCGCGAGCGGCGACAGCACGAACCGGCTTCCCGCCAGGGTGTCCGCGTTGACCTGCCACCAGCCCATACGCCCCGCCCTGCCCCGTCGGTTTCGCCCGTCCCGTGGGTTTCGCCCAGGCGCGAAACAATAACGGCCGTCCCGGGGCCCGCCGGAGACTCCGCCCATGCGCACCTACTCCGACCTCTTCCGCACCCCGGAGTTCACTCCGCTCTTCCTGGCCTCCGCACTCAGGTCGGCGGCCCAGACGATGAGCGGCCTGGCCCTCGGCACGCTGGTGTACGAGGCCACCGACTCGCCGCTGCTCTCCGCCCTGAGCATGTTCGGTCCGTCCCTCGCCCAGGTGCTGGGCGCGACCACTCTGCTCTCGGCGGCGGACCGGCTGCGGCCCCGCGCCACCCTGACCGGTGTCGCCCTCGCCTTCGCGGCCGGTACGGCGTTCCTCGCGATTCCCGGGGTCCCGGTGTGGGGCGTCCTCGTGCTGGTCTTCGGCCTCGGTCTGGTCGCCTCGCTGGGCGGCGGTGTCACCTGGGGCCTGCTGAACGAGCTTCTGACCAGAGACGGCTATCTGTTGGGCCGGTCGGTCTTCAACATGATGCACGGCATTACGCAGATCCTGGGCTTCGCGACCGGCGGCGTCCTGGTGGCCGCGCTGTCACCGCGGCTCGGCCTCGTCGTCGCCGCCGCGCTGTACCTGGTCACGGCGGTGGTCTCCCGCTTCGGTCTGAGCCGCCGCGAGCCCAGGGCGGCGGGCCGGCCGTCCGTGGCGGAGACCTGGCGCACCAACGCCCTGTTGTGGTCGTCCGGTCCCCGCCGCCGCGTCTATCTGCTCCTGTGGATCCCCAACGGCCTGGTCGTCGGCTGCGAATCCCTCTTCGTCCCGTACGCCCCGGCCCACGCGGGCCTGCTGTTCGCCTTCGGGGCGTTCGGCATGTTCGTCGGGGACGTGACGGTCGGCCGCTTCCTGCCGCCGCGGGTACGCGCGCGGCTCGGCGTCCCGTTCCTGCTGCTCCTCGCCGCCCCGTACCTGTTCTTCGTCCTGCACCCGGGGACGGCCGTGGCGGCGGCCTGCGTGGCGGTGGCGTCCGTGGGCTTCGGCGCGAGCCTGATCCAGCAGGAACGGCTCATGGAACTCACGCCGGACGAACTGAGCGGCCACGCCCTCGGGCTGCACTCCTCGGGCATGGTCACGCTTCAGGGAGTGAGCGCGACGCTGGCCGGAACGGTGGCCCAACTGACTTCACCGGCCACGGGGATGACGGTGATGGCCGCCGCGTCGGTCGCCGTGACGCTCGCGCTGTCAGCGACGGGCAAGCGTGAGGAACGCGGTCCAGGCGACGGGCGCGACACGGAAGACGGGGCCGTCGGGGGCCTTCGAGTCGCGGACGTGGACGGCTGAGGGAAGGGTGGCGACCTCTAGGCAGGCGCCGCCCTGTTCACTGCTGTAGCTGGACTTGAACCACTGCAGATCGATGCTCATTGCTCTCCTAGCAACCGGCTCAACAGGCTCTTGGTCTCCTGGGCGTTGAGCGCCTGTGTCCGCAGCATCGCATATTTGCGCTCCAGGGCGGACACCTCATCCGGCTCGGCGTTCAGCCAACCTCTGCGCTGGCCTTCGATGTAGGCGACGCGCTGATGCTCGGGTGTCTCAAGGAGAATGAACGGCCCGGAAAGTCCTGCGTTGAACTCCCGCCCTACCGGCATGACCTGCAAGGTCACACCAGGCAGATCCGCGTGCTCAGCCAGGCGGCGAAGTTGCTCGAAGTAGATCTCGTCACCGCCGAGTCGGTCCATCAGGATGACCTCCGAGACGATGAAGCTGGCCGTCGGCGGCTCCCTGCGCCGGAGAATCCCCTGGCGTGCCACGCGAGCTGTGACACGCTGCGCCGCCTCGTCCTCGGTGAGCGACGGAACCTCGTTCTGAAACACCGCGTGGGCATACGCCTCGGTCTGAAGCAGCCCCGGGAGTACCTGGTTCTCGTACCAGGACAGGGCGATGGCCTCCCGCTCCAAGTCCATGTACTCCTCGGCCCAGCGGGGGAACAGATCCACCTCGGGCATGTGCTCCAGGGCCGCCGACAACACGCCCCTGGAGTCGAGGACTTGGTCCAGCAACGCGGCGAAGTCCTCCTTCAGCGGGCGTCTGCCCTGCTCGATGGAGGCGATGGTCTCCTCGTCCACGAGGGCCCGCTCGGCGAGCGAGCGCTGGGTGAACCCGGCGGCCCGCCGCAGGACGCCCAGCTGCGCGCCGACCATCTTCATCGCTGACGCGTTCTTGCGCGAACGCTTCCTGGAGGTCATACGGTCCAACTCCCCCTCACGGCCGGTACGTCCACCGCGGGGGACCCGTACAAGAAATCTGTACGGGTCCACTCACTGCTCCATCATGACCACAGAGCGTGACTCTCGTCACGTGAACAACGAAACCGCTCACAGCCCTCGCGAGCGCTTCTACCGGCGCGAACGCCAGTCCGTCCCGGCCGCACGGGACTTCACGAGGGCCGCCCTGTCGGACTGGGGAGTGCCGCCGGGCGCGTACGACGACATCCTGCTGTGTGCCGGCGAGCTGACGACGAACGCCCTGCTGCACGGCGTACCGCCGGGCCGGGGACTGCGGCTGCGCCTCATCCCGTGCGGCGACGTGCTGCGCGTCGAGGTGCACGACAGCGGCGGGGGCGAACCGAGGGTCACCGCGCCGGCGGGGGAGTCGGGGCGGGGACTGTTCCTGGTGGCGGAGCTGGCCGACAAGTGGGGGGTGGCGCACCGGGACCCGGGCAAGATCGTGTGGTGCGAGTTCGGACTCACCCGGTGGTCAAGCGGCAGTGGATCACAGCAGGACGCACGGCCGGGGGACAGGGGGACAAGCGACCCGGAGAGCCGTACGTGAGCGTCTCAGAGGGCGTCGATCCGCCAGGCGATCACACCCGCCGCCCCAACGGCCCCTTCGGTATCGATCCGTAGCGGCCCGCGCCCAGTGAGCCTTCGCTGGACGACGGACTGATCACACGGCACCGTGCCCCCCGAGGCGGCGCTCTCCGGAGTGAACGTCAGCTGCGAACCACCGGTCCCGAGGCACACCAGACTCAGCCGGTAGGTCTTGCCGTCCTTCAACCCGGGCTCGGTGTGGATGCCGTCGGCCACGCGCTCCGAGCCGCCTTCGGCCAACGTCCCACTGGCCACGGCGGCGAGCACGTCCCGCGCCCGGTCACCGAGTTCCTTCTCGGACGCCCCGGCCGCGGTCCGTGAGACGTGCGGAGCGGAGGACGAGACGGAAGTACCGGCCCCCTCCCCACCACCGCCGGTCGAGCACGAGGCGAGCAGCAGCCCCACCACGCCCACCGCGCCTCCGACAAGCCGGACCCGTACGCGCATGGATGTCGCCCCGTTGATGTGTCGGGGCGCCCTGCCGTCGGCGCAGACCCGGTACGCAGAGATTATTGACCAGGTCTCCCCCGGCCGGTGACCAGCCAAGTGCCGGCGCAGGAAGCCGACTTGCGCACCACGTCGGCGAGGCCGCCTTCGCCGCACGGCACCCACGCTGCAAGACCGCGGCGGATGCCGTGTCCGCGCTGGACGCGCTCGCGGCGGGCGACCACAGCCCGTGGCTGTACCCGCACAACTTCAAGAACTGCCTGCCGCTGACGACGTGACCGAGGCCTCCGGGGTCAGGGGCGGTCCAGCCCCCACGTCTGCAGGGCGAAGGGGCGCCCCTTCTCCTCGCCGGTGATCAGCGGGACGTCGAGGAGACGGAAACCGGCCTTGGTGGCCACGGCGACGCTGGCGGCGTTCTCGGCCTCGAGCTCCAGGATCACCTGCTCGGCGCCGAGTTGTTCGAAGGCGTAGGCGGCCATCACCCGCACCGCGCGCACGGCCAGCCCCTGACCGCGGTGCGCCGGCCCGACGGCGTAACCGAGTTCCGTGCCTTCGGGTGCACGCCGCAGCATCACCTCACCGAGGGGCGGACCACCGTCGACGGTGATGGCGAGCAGGATGGCCGTACCCTCCGCACGCAACTGCCGGTCCTTCTCCAGCCGCGCGCGGGCGGCGGCCTCGTCGAAGGGCGAGACGATCGGCGTCCAGTAGGCGATATCGGGATGATCGAACAGCCCCGGCATGGCCGCCAGGTCCCCCTCAGCCCAGTCACGAAGAACAAGCCCTTTCCCGGAGAGCTCGATCCGCGCGGGAAAGGACGACATGGCACTGCTCATGATGAGGACCTCTCTGACCGGACCAGGACGAGGCAGGATAACGGGCACCACGGTGCCGACGGTCGCCCAGGTCGGTGTCAGGCATGGGACGCCGAAGGGCCCCGCGACCGGGGGGGCACGAGCCTCAGCCCACACCACAGAGGGGCTACGACCCGAAGGGCGGGCGGCCGCCCGAGCAGGGCGGCGAGTTCGTCTTTGGCCAGCCGGACACCTGGGGCGAGCCCGACATCCGGACGGTCCCGGAGACGGACTGCGGACTCACCGCCCATCCGGCGCGTCCGGCGTCACCGGGGACGTACGCGGCCCCCACCGTCCGGATAAACGGATGGTGGGGGCGAGCGGGACGCGGCAGGATGCCCGGCATGACGTTGCCCACCCCCGAGCTGCACACCGCCCGCCTGCGACTGCGGCCGTTCACCGACGCCGACGCGGAGCCGCTCTACGCGCTGCACAGCAGCGCCGACGTGCTGCGCTACTGGGACTCCCCGCCGTGGACCGAACCGGCCCGCGCCCAGCGCTTCATCGCGACCTGCCGGACGATCGAGGAGGAAGGCACAGGAGCGCGGGTGGCCGTCGACCGCGTCCGCGACGGCGCGTTCATCGGCTGGTGCGGCCTGACCCGCTGGAACCCGGACTTCCGCAGCGCGTCCCTGGGCTACGTCTTCGACGCCGCCGCGTGGGGCCACGGCTACGCCACGGAGACCGCGCACGCCGTCCTGCGGTGGGCGTTCGACACCCTGGACCTGAACCGCGTCCAGGCCGAGACCGACACCCGCAACGTGGCGTCCGCCCGGGTCCTGGAGAAGCTCGGCTTCGTCCGCGAAGGCACCCTCCGCGAGGACTGCGTCGTCAACGGCGACGTCTCCGACTCCTGGGTCTTCGGCCTCCTCCGCCGCGAGTGGCACCCGATGGCCGGCCGTTAGGACCGAGGCCTGCCCGCCTCCACGAGATCGACCGGGCCAGTGCTGAAAACCTGCTGCTGGCCCTCACGGACGACTGCTGCACCCTGTCCAACCCGAGGCGCTTCACGCAGAGCGAGGAGGAACTGCGGACGATGGCACGCACGATCCTCGCGCGGTACGGCGACAAGGCCACGTATCGCACCAATGTCAAAATGCCCGGCCATGTGCTCGGCACGCTCGACTTCACGTCGTCGAGCTGGGCGTACGGCCCGCTGAGCGACGTCCACTCGGAGGACTACGGCCTCGTCGTCGTCTCCGACACGGAGGTGGGCATGTTGTGGACTTCTCCGACTACTGACCCGTCTGACCGCACCCCTGACCCGGTAGCAACGGCAACGCGTTCGGTGGTCAAGTCACCGCGGTCATCGTCGCGTAGACCACGACATTGCCCCGGTAGCCGGTCTTTTCGGCGTACTCACCCCCACAGGTGATCACGCGTAGTTCGGGCCGGAGGGAACTGCCGTAGACCTTCTCGTCCGGAAACGCCTCCTTGCCGTAGAGCTCCACGGCGTCGACCGTGAAGACGGCCGTTCGCCGGTCTGCCCGGGTGATCTCGATGGTGTCGCCCTTGGCCAGTGCCCCGAGCCGGTAGAAGACCCCGGGGCCGGCCCGCGTGTCGACGTGTCCCGCCGTGACGGCTGTCCCCGCCGAGCCGGGAGCCGTGCCGCCGCCGTACCACCCGGCGAAGGTCGGCATGTCTTCCGACGGTGGGCGCAGTGCCCCTGTCTCGTCGAGGGTCAGTTCCGTCATCGGGGCATTCACGCCGATGGCGGGGACCCGCACCCGGACCGGATCAGACGGAGGCAGCGCCGGCACGGAGGGGTGGTGGGCCGAGGCGGTGCTGCGGGGACCGGGCCGCAGGGAGGGGGACAGGGACTGCGCGGTCGAAGGTCGCGGAGGCTGTTCGCCGCGGAGCGCCGTGGTCACCAGCAGCAGGCCCGCCAGCAGGGCGTAGGCGAGAAACTTGGTGGAGGGGGTGAACAGGGGAGAAGGATCGACGGACTCGTCGCCGGCCATCGCTCTGGCGCCTCCGCTTCGCGGCCGAAAGGAGTGAAGACGGGGTGCGGCTCGAGCCCCCGGACCCGCGCACAGGCCCGGGGGCTGGGCCGCTGGAGCAGAACGTCAGGTGCGGGCACCGGCCGGGCGGCGGCGCAGCTTGATCGCGCATCCGGCGGCGGCTCCGGCGAGCAGCACCGCCCCCAGGGCGAGCTGTGTGCCCTTGTCGTTGGCCGTCCCGAAACCGGCATCGACGGCTCCGTTGGGGTGGCCGGCGCCGACCACGAAGGTGCCCGTGAGTTTGACGCGGGGCGGGCACTTCAGAGTGACGGTGTAGGCACCGGGCTCGGTTCCCCACGGCACCTCGAATTCGCCGGCCAGTTCGCCCTTGCGGTCGCTCGGGAGGAGGTGGAACTTGCCTCCTGCCTCGGACTCGCCCTTCCCATAGGTCTCCGAGCCACAGGCTGTGGTGCTGACGCGGACGGTGGAGCCCGGGGCGGCGTTTCTGGTGCTGAAGTGGATGCCTGGATCACTGCTGGGACCGCTCGCGGCTGCTGCGGCCGGGCTCGACAGGGCGACGGCACCGAGAACCAGACCGATGCCGGCGCCTGCACACTTGATACGCATGAAGTTCCTCCGAGAAAGCAGTGGCCGGCCGGAACGCGCGGCACCGTTGTTGTGCTCTTCTCATGAGAAGACCGACAGACCGTCAGGGCTGCAACACGACATACAGGCGGATGGGCCACCCGGCCACACCCAACGACCCCGCTCCTTTGATCATTTCCGCAGGTGAGCGGCCCGGAGGACGAGATTGAAAGATCGCACCGCACAGGTGACGAGGGATCAGCGTCCGCCCCTCGGATGATCTTGAACGGGCGGCGGGACGACCGGTCGCAATCTGCTCAAGCAACCGACGGACGCCGAACGACCCGCGTCCGGCGACATCGATGCCCTATGAGCCCAAGCCCCGCCGAGAAAGGCCGGCACCACATGTCCGTCGACCAGGCCTCCTGGGAAGCCGCGGTACGTCACCTGTTCGAGGACGCGTACCCGTACGACGCCACGGGCCCGCGGCGCCACGAGGACTGGGTCCTCGACGTCCTCGCGCTGATGGCCCGGGCCGTCCCGGATCCCCGGGGCTGGACTGTTCTCGACGATCCGGCACAGACCCGGGATAACGACGGGTCCCCCACGTACCCGTTCGCCTTCCACCCTCCGGAGTACATCGCGCGGCGTCTCCACGAGATCGACCGGGCCAGTGCTGAAAACCTGCTGCTGGCCCTCACGGACGACTGCTGCACCCTGTCCAACCTGAGGCGCTTCACGCAGAGCGAGGAGAAACTGCGGACGATGGCACGCACGATCCTCGCGCGGTACGGCGACAAGGCCACGTATCACACCAACGTCAAAATGCCTGGCCATGTGCTCGGCACGCTCGACTTCACGTCGTCGAGCTGGGCGTACGGCCCGCTGAGCGACGTCTACTCGGAGGACTACGGTTTGGTCGTCGTCTCCGACACGGAGGTGGGCATGTTCTGGAACTTCTCCGACTACTGACCCGTCGGAGCGCACCTCCTGACCAGGTCATCCTCCACGGTTCTCACGTGTTCACGGTGCTTCCCGTTCCCGTGTACGCGAGGGTCCCATGCCTCCAAGGTCGTGAGCGCCGAGGTGACGATCGGGATGTCGAGCCGCGGGGCGTCTTAGTCAGCGCAGTCATCTCCCGATCGCCCTGGACCGCCTTGGAGAAAGCCCCGGTCGAACACGAAAACGCGCTGTCGCGGTGGGCGCAGCTTCGCTCGGGTGGTGCGGCTCACGCGGCCTCGTCGGAGTGTGATCCATGCTCTCGGGTGTTTCGAGGTTTGCGGGGGTAAGCCGGGCGTCGGTGCCGCGGGCACGTTGCCCGCATTTCCCCGTGGCTCCCGCAGGTTCCGGCACGGCTGTGGGACGGGCTTCAGTTGCCCTGGAACCACAGGTAGTTGGCTGTGGTGCCGACGCACCGTGTCAGGAGCACCGAAAGGCCATTCAGCGCAGCGACCTGACGCTCGTCAGTGCACTGATTCATCGCTGATCGGCTCGGGGTCATAATCCGCGAGAGCCAGGAATGATGTGATGTGGCATCCGCGTGGCATCAGTGGCACGCGTCTGGCACGGCCTCAAACACGGCGAAGGGCCAGCCTGTGAGGAAGCCCTTCCCACGCTGGCCACTTCCGTGCCCCTGGCAGGATCCGAACCTGCGACACCCGCTTCAGGAGTGGAGTCGGTTCCTTGCCGCGGGGTGCCTGGCGCCGCTGCGTTGCGCTGTTTCCACTGGTCGGAACCGCGCAGCGAACCACTTGATCCGGCCTATGCCGCCCTGTATCGGGCTGTCCGCTCCCGCATCGCTCACGCGCTGTCGGCTGCTGGGCATCGTGTGGGTCAGATGTGGCCGAGGTCGATCTTCACCGGGAAGGGGGCCGCTGCCTTGAGGACGCCGGTGAACACCTCCCCGTCCCGGTAGGTCTTCGTCGCGGGGTCCAGGACGTAGGTGTACACGAGAGGAACGCCCGTCGCGGCCTGCTCGATCCGCCAGTAGAAGCCGATGCCTGCCTTGGCGTACTGGTCGACCTTCACGATCCGGTCGGTGGTCTCCGAGCCCGGTGACACTACCTGCGCGACCAGCAACACGTGCTCCGGGCGGGTGGGGTGATGTCAATCGTGTCTGCGCGGTACACGACGACGTCCGGGCGGCGATTGGTGAGCGGGACGTCCTGAAGCCGGACGTCGAAGTCCGTGTCGGCGTTCCAATCCGGGCCCGCGGCGGCATCCAGGGCATTCGTCAGAATCCGGGCCAGCCGGTTGTGCCGCTTGGACGCACTCGGACTCACGACGACCATCCCGTCCACGATCTCGATACCGGAGCACTGCTCCTCGGACCAGGACTCGTACTCCTCCGCCGTGATCTGCTCATGCATCCACGCCGGGGCCATCATTCAGCACCTCCCGGACACTGTGCTGCGGGCCCGATCCCGCTGGATTCAGCGTACTGTCTGCCGTCCGCCCGGCACGCTGATCTCGCTCAGGCCCCTCCTCGTCGGCCGGCATCCGACCAGCGAGCCCACGACACATGAGGAACCGGCGCGGTGGACTCGTCACCGGGGGATCGGAACAGACGAGCCGCACCACTGAGGCGGATGCTCGACGGTCCCGGCAGGTCGCCGTACTCGCAGCCCTCGTGGCGAACGACACGGCATAGTCGTCGTAGCTGCCGATGGAAGCGGGATGTGGGCGGCACGGCCTCTCGCGCGGACCTGGCACCGCTGGGCTCGCGCACGAGCCTGCCCCCTAAAGCGGACCTGGCGATCGCCGAGGCCGCAGCCGAACTCGTCCCGCGCGCCCGCGCCCACGTCCGAAATCACCACCCCGAAGCGGAAGCCGAGCCCGATGACGCGGAGCATCCCGGCCCGGAGTCCGTGCCGGATGATGCTGATCCGTCGGGAGAACCGCGAAAATCCATTCTCCGTCCGCTCACGCAAACGGCCACGGACGAGAAGTCCGAGGCCGAGTAGGGCCCTCCCTGGGGGATGAACCACAGGTCAGGCCGGTAACGCGTCGTGCCCCCGGCAGGATTCGAACCTGCGACACCCGCTTTAGGAGAGCGGTGCTCTATCCCCTGAGCTACGAAGGCGTGCGGATCTCGGTGGAGACCCGGCGACTAGCGTAGCGGATGGTGGCTCGGGGTGAAGTGGCCAGGTGGCGGTGGTGGTGGCGGTGCGCAAGCCGTCGTGATGGTGGGGGAAGGCTCGGGCCCGGTCGGGGCTCGGCGGTGGGGCTGCGTCGAAGAGGCCCCGTTCGCCCGCGTGTTGATTTTACGGGCGCCGTCACGAGGGGTCTGGTCGTGAGGGCCTGGAGGTCCTCCGGGTGCGCCCCTCAATGGCGATCACGTGTGTCGGTTCCTTGGCTTCTTCTGTGTTCCGGGGGCTCCTCCCTGGCCTTTTCTGCGGGGGTCCAGTGGAGGCCTACTGACCTTCGAGTGGAGATTGAGCCTCCACTACCTAAACCGCATGGACGGTTTGTTACCCTCTTCGGAGTCTCCAGTGAGAATGGGAGCCCCCGATGGCCAAGCAGGAGCGCGCGGTCCGTACCCGCAACGCGTTGATCGAGTCCGCCGCCCAGCTCTTCGACCAAGAGGGCTTCGAGGTGGTCACCCTGGCTGCCATCAGCGCTCGGGCCGGAGTCAGCAATGGGGCGTTGCACTTTCATTTCGCCAGCAAGGCGGCCCTCGCCGACGCGGTGGGCCGAGCAGCCGCCGAGCGGCTCGAACGGATCACCGGAGTGGGTGAGGGCTCGGGCGGCGGAGGATCCCCCTCGGCGGTGGGGCCGCCCCGGGACGGAGCGGTGTCGTCGGCGGGCGGTTCCCTTCAGGTCCTCGTCGACGCCTCCCACGCCCTCCTTCACGGGTTGAGCCACGACGTCGTTCTCCGGGCTGGTTTCGCACTGACCGGAGGGGCTGATTCCGGCAGTGTCGGTGATCAGTTGCATCGCCGGTGGCACGAGTACGTCATCGACGTCCTGGGCCGGGCCGACCGCGAGGGCGTACTCGCGAAGGGGGTGTCCGCGCGCGACGCGGCCTCCACCGTCGTGGCGGCCGTCGTCGGCTTCGAGACGCTCGGGGCGCGGGACGAGCGGTGGCTCTCGCGGTCCACCCTCACCCGGTTCTGGGCGCTGCTCCTGCCGCGGCTCGCCGCCGCGGACGCCGTCGGCGAGCTGGTCCCCGCAGGGCGGCACCCCGTAGGCACGCCCGGGGCATCCGGCGCGTCGGGTGCACCCGCCACGTCCGGTCCACCCGGAGTGTCCGGCATCCCGGGCGATCCAGCCGGCCGCTCCTACCGCGCGCCCGGCAGCGGACCCAGGCAGCGGAGCAACGGAACGGCGGACCAGCGGAACGGCGGACCACCGGAACGGTAGAGGTAGAGGTAGAGGGGGACGCACCCCGAGTAGTCCGCCAACGGTTCAGCGGCGTGGGGGCCGGGGCCCAGGCTGCCCCCACGCCCCGGCTCCCACGCCCCGGCCTCCACGCCCCACGCTCTCCGCCCCTCACCCCCCGGGCACCCGCCGGAACCTCCCCGCCACCCGCAGATCCGTCTCGATCCGCGTCGCCGCCGCGTGCAGTTCGGGCAGGACCTCCGTCACGCACTGCTCCGCCGTACGGCGGCTGCTGTGCATGGCGACGTTCACCGCCGCCACGACCCGGCCGTCGCCGTCCCGCACCGGTACGGCGATGGAGCGCAGGCCCTCTTCCAGTTCCTCGTCGACCAGGGCGTACCCCTCCGCCCGTACTTGGTCCAGGGCCGCTCGCAGCTCCCCGGGGTCCGTGATCGTACGAGGGGTCAGCGGTGCCGGATCCGGCAGCCGCGGGTCCGGGAGGTCCGCCAGCATCACCCGGCCAAGCGAGGTCGCGTACGCCGGCAGCCGGGTACCGACCGTGACGTTGACGCTCATCACGCGGCGTGTGGCGACCCGTGCCGTGTACTGGATGTCGTCGCCCGCCAGGACCGCCAGCGACGCCGAGTCCTGGAGCTGCTGGGAGAGCGTGGTGAGGTACGGGGCGGCGATCTGGGGGAGCGTCAGCCGGGACAGCGGCGGGAAGCCGAGGCCCAGGACGCGGGGGGTCAGTCCGAAGACGCGGTCGCGGGCGCTGACGTAGCCGAGGTGCTCCAAGGTGATCAGGGCACGGCGGGCCGTGGCCCGGGGGAGCCCCGTGGCCTGCGCGATTTCGGACAGGGTCAGTTCGGCGCGGCCCTCGTCGAACGCCGTGAACACCGTCAGACCGCGGGCCAGCGACTCGATGAACTCGCGGCCCAGTTCCTGCTTGGACGCGCCCGTCCACCCGGCGAGCCCCGAGCGGGCGGCCGGCTCGGCGGGCGGTGTCCGCCGCAGCTCCTCCTCCATCCCCGCCACCGCCGCCCGCAGCCGGGGCAGCAGTGTGTCCCGCAGGTCCGTGGCGGTGTGCCGACTGGTGTGGCTGACCACGCTGACGACGCAGGCGATCCGGCCGGAACCCGGGTCGCGAACCGGTACCGAGAGGGCGACCAGCCCCTGCTCGATGAGCTGGTCGTCGAGCGCCCAGCCCGTCTCCCGGGCCTCGGCCGTACGCCGCTCGAAGTCGTCCCCGAGGGCGGGGCGGCCCCGGGGCGCGTCGGCGGCACCGTCCACCGACGCGGCACCGTCCACCGGCGCGGCTCGGTCCACCGACGCGGCACCGTCCACTGGCGCGGCACGGTCCACCGGCGCGGCACCGTACGACCGGCCCTCCCGCTGCCCCGCCGGATCACCGTCCTGCTGCCCCGCCGCGCCGCCGTCCGGCCGGTCCGCCCCGCGGCCGTAGGGCTGGTCCGCCCCCTCACCGTCCCGCTCGCCCCTCGACTCGTCGCTCTCCCCGGCATCGTCGAACTCGGCACAGTCGATCGGGCGGCTCCTGGCCGGTACCGCCGGGAAGCCCCGGTCCTCCGGGTCGGCTTCGCGGCGGGCGTGCCAGTGCGCCCACTCCGCGGGCCCCCACTCGGTGGCGAACAGCGGCCCCGGCGCGGTGCGCTCCGCCGGGAGCAGGTCGCCGATGCGGAAGCTGAGGGACATCGCGCGCCGCCGGGTGGCCTGGTGGATGAACCGGATGCCGTCGAGGTCGCCGACGGCCAGTGACACCGACTCGTCCAGTTCGTCGGCGAGCGCGTCGGCGTGCGCGTCGAGGAGCCGGGGCAGGCGCAGCGCGGCGAGGTAGGCGTTGCCGAGTTCCGTGAGGCGGGGCGCGAGGACGGCATCACGGCCGTCCAGGCGTACGTACCCCATGCGCGCGAGTGTGGCGGTGATCCGGTCGACGGTGGACCGTGCGAGCCCGGTGGCCCGTTCCAGGCCGCTGAGGCTGGACACCCCGTCGGCGTCCGTCAGCCGCCGCAGTACGGCGATGCCGCGCATCAGGGGGGCGACGGCCTCGGCGGGTACGGGGGTGTCGAGTGCCGGCGAGACGTTCGATGGCATGGGGCTCTCCGGCATGGGGCTCTCCGTAACGGATCTCGGATGAGACACCGTAATGCGTGACCGCCCCCCCAGCAGATCCGGACACCCGACCGGCCCAGCAGGTCCAGGACACCCGACCGGCCCTCTCGCCCTCACCTGCGGCCCTCACCCCGCCACCTGCGGCCCTCACCCCGCCACCTGCGACGCTCTCGCCGCCCACGCGCGCCGGCACTCCCTCGATGCCGTCACCGGCGGGTCACATACACCCGGTAGTTCCCCGCCAGGTCCGCCCCGGCGACCGTGACGCGGACGCCCGTCTTCGGGTCCTGGAAGGACTCGCCGGGCGTGAAGGGCGCGTCGGAGAGTTCGGCGTGGACATTGGGACTGCGGGTGCAGCCGCCGCTGTCGCGCTGGGAGTCCAGCACGTTGACGGGTCCGTTGCCGGTGTCCACGTCGGCGTCGACCTTGTAGATGAGGATGCCGGGGCGGCAGACGGTGTCGTCGTTGCCCGCGCGGGTGCGCAGTTCCAGCGCGTACCCGGTCTTCGTGCCGAGGGGGACGAAGACGAGCTTGGTGCCGTCGGGCTTGGCGAGCGGCGTCAGCAGGTACTCGCTGGTGCCGGGCGTGGCGGCGCAGCGGACCTGGGACTCGTCGAGCCAGCCGAGCTTCCACTTGTGCCAGCCGAGCAGGTCGTTGTCGGCGCCCCAGTCCTCGCTCATGATGTCCCAGTGGCCGACCGCGCCGCCGCCGTCCTGGGTGTAGAGGTCGGGCAGGCCGAAGGTGTGGCCGTTCTCGTGCGGCAGGACGCGGTAGCCGGTGTCGCCGTAGGAGCCGGAGCCGTCGTCCTGGCGGCTGTAGACGAAGGACGCGTTGGCGACCGGGACGCCGTCGGCGACGGGTGCCTCCGCGTTGCCCGCGAAGGTCACCGACAGGACGGTGTCCAGGGCGGAGGGGCCCGCGTTCGGGGTGACCAGCACGTTCAGGATGTCGTACGAGCGGAAGTCCACCTTGGGGTCGGCGGCGGCCACGATGTCCTGGACCAGGCCGCGGTAGCCGGGCTCGAAGGGGGCGCCGCGTTCTATGCCGTACTCCTTGAAGGATCTCGGCATCCGCAGCCAGTCCCGGAGGGGGGCCTCCGGGCGGTAGTCGAGGCGGCCGTACGAACTCGTGCGGAACCAGTCGCGGGTCTTCGGGAAGAACTCCGCCAGGCGGTCGAGCGCGTTGCCATGGCCGGGCGCGTCGGAGAAGTCGACCATCAGGTTGAGGGCCCGCACGGTGCCGGTGGAGCGGGCGTAGCCGGGCGGGGTGGGTATGCCTTCCGACATCTGGACGCCGACGGCGCCGCTGATCATGCAGGGGCCGAGGGCCGTGGAGCGGGCCAGCGCGATGGAGCCCGATGCCGTCGGTCCCGCCGTGAGGTGCCCGGTGCCGGCGGAGGTGCTGACCGCCAGCGTGAGGACGGTCACCGACGCGAAGGCGGCCGCACGGCGCGGGCGTATCCGACGGCTGGTCGGCTGCATGCATCGGCCCTTCGCTCTCCCCGGCAGCCGCCGGTCTCCGGCTGCACCCTTGCCCTCACCCTCGGACGGGGGTTGCGGGGGCGCTCGCTGGAAGAGACCGAACGTGGGTTTCCCGCCTCAGCGTGATGTGACGCAGGTCACATGCGGTCGGGGAAATAACCGGGGATCCTTTCCCCGTTTAGCCCTGTGTCCGACCGAAACGGGGAAACGGTCCCCGGATCGACATCGGACCGGCCCGGCCACGACGGAACCCGCCGCGACGGACCGCCCGGACCGCGACGGAACCCCGCCGCACCGGACCGCACGACCGCACGACCGCACGACCGCAGAACCACCGGACCGCGACGGAACCCCGCCGCCCCGGGTACCCGCACCGTGACGGCGCCCCGTCGCGACGGACCGCACGACCTCCGGAGCTTTTGCGGAGCGCACGCCCCGAAGTTGCTCCGGACCGCACGACTCCCGGAACCGGCTTCGGACCGCACGGCCTCCGGAACCCGTCCGGAGCATCCGACCCCACCGAAGGAGTACGCCGTGGAGACCGCCACCCCCACGCAGCGCCGAGCGTCCAGGCCGCGCGCCGATGCCCTGCGCAACAGGGAGCGGATCGTCGGCGCGGCCCGCGAGATGTTCGTCGAGTTCGGCCCGGACGTGCCGTTCGACGAGATCGCCCGCCGGGCCGGCGTCGGCAACGCCACGGTGTACCGCAACTTTCCCGACCGCGACGCACTGGTGCGGGAGGTCGTCTGCTCGGTCATGGACCGCACGTCGGAACAGATCGAGAGGGCCCTCGCCGAGGGCGGTGACGCGTTCGAGGCACTGAGCCGCTTCGTGCACGCCGCCGCCGACGAGCGCATCGGCGCCCTGTGCCCGATGCTCTCCGCGGGCTTCGACCAGGACCACCCGGACCTCCTCGCCGCCCGGGACCGCTTCACGGAACTGGTCGAGCTGCTCATGGAGCGCGCCCGCGCTGCCGGCCGGCTGCGCCCGGACGTCGAGTTCGGCGACCTGATGATCGCCCTGACCCAGCTCACCCGGCCGTTGCCCGGCACCGCGTGCCAGGGGATCGACCGGTTCGTGCACCGCCATCTGCAGCTGTTCCTGGACGGTATGCGGGCCCCGGCCCGTTCCGAACTGCCCGGGGAGGCCGCGACCGTGGAGGACCTGCGACGAGCCTGACCGATGAGTCCGGCGCCCGGCGCCGGTCCCTACCCCTACCACTCTTCCGGCCGGTCACCGACGACGAGCCGACTCTCCTGATCACGCCCAGGCCGTCACCGTCGACGACCTGTCTCCTCTCCTCCGACTTCTGACCCTTTTTCCACTGCGAAGTACCGAAATGGGTACCCCCATGTCTGAAACAGTCCGGGCCACCGCCAAAGCGGATCTGGCCGACGCTCATTCCAACCGCTGGAAGGCGCTCAGCTTCATCGCGCTCGCCCAGCTGATGGTCGTCCTCGACGCGACCATCGTGAACATCGCGCTGCCCTCCGCCCAGCAGGACCTGGGGATATCGGACGGCAACCGGCAGTGGGTCATCACGGCCTACGCGCTGGCCTTCGGCGGTCTGCTGCTCTTCGGCGGCCGCATCGCCGACCTGTGGGGGCGCAAGCGCACCTTCGTGGCCGGCCTGATCGGCTTCGCCGGCGCGTCCGCCCTCGGCGGCGCCGCCACGAACGAGGCGATGATGCTCGGCGCCCGCGCCCTGCAGGGTGCGTTCGGCGCACTGCTCGCGCCCGCCGCGCTCTCCCTGCTCGCGGTGATGTTCACCGAGCCCAAGGAGCGCGCCAAGGCGTTCGGCATCTACGGTGCGATCGCCGGCGGCGGCGGCGCCGTGGGCTTCATCCTCGGCGGTGTCCTCACCGAGTACCTGGACTGGCGCTGGACGTTCTTCGTGAACATCCCGTTCGCGATCATCGCCGCCGCGGGCGCGTACTACGTCATCCGTGAGCCGGCCGGCGGCCGCAACCGCTCGCCGCTCGACATCCCGGGCGTCATCCTCTCCGTCCTCGGTCTGGTCACGCTCGTCTACGCCTTCACCCGCGCCGAGTCCGACGGCTGGGGCGACTCCGTGACCGTCGGCCTGTTCGTGGCCTCGGTGGTGCTGCTCGCCGCGTTCGTCGTCACCGAGTCCAGGGTCAAGGCCCCGCTGCTGCCGCTGCGCGTCATCACCGAGCGCAACCGCGGAGGCGTCTACCTCTCGCTCGGTCTCGCGATCATCGCGATGTTCGGCCTGTTCCTCTTCCTGACCTACTACCTGCAGATCGTGAAGGGCTACTCGCCGGTCAGGACCGGCTTCGCCTTCCTGCCGATGATCGGCGGCATGATGGTGGGCTCGACGCAGATCGGCACCCGCCTGATGACCCGGGTCGCGCCGCGCCTGCTGATGGGACCCGGCTTCCTGGTCGCCGCGCTCGGCATGCTGCTGCTGACCCGGCTCGAGATCGGCTCCTCCTACGCCAGCACGATCCTGCCGGCGATGGTGCTGCTCGGTCTCGGCATGGGTACGGCGTTCATGCCCGCCATGTCGCTGTCCACGCACGGTGTCGAGCCGCGTGACGCCGGTGTCGCCTCCGCGATGGTCAACACCTCGCAGCAGGTGGGCGGCGCGATCGGTACGGCCCTGCTGAACACGATCGCCGCCTCGGCGACGACCTCGTACATCAAGGACCACATCGCCGGTGCCACCACGCAGTCCCAGCAGCAGCTGGTCCAGCTCCAGGGCCAGGTGCACGGCTACACCAACGCGATCTGGTTCGCCGTCGGCATCCTCGTGGTCGCCGCGACGGTGGCCGTCACCTTCATCACCACCGGCCGCCCCGACACCTCGGCGCTGTCCGGCGACGGAACGGGCGAGGGCGTCGAGGACGAACTCAAGGTCCCGGTCATCGCCCACTGACACCCCGTACCCCCGGGTGCCCGCGCGCCCGGGGGACCGACGGTGCCTCGCGTGCGGGCGTGGGGTGGGGACGCCTCGCCCGTACGAGTCCCAGGGTCCGCCCCGGTTCCGAGCTCAGCGGAACCGGGGCGGACCCGCGTCCGCAACCGTGCCCCGGGGGAGCGGACGCGGAACGGTGCCCTACCGCAGCCAGGGCAGGTCCGCGCCCGCGTCCTGCGGCTGGAGCCCCTCGGCGAGGATCCGCATGATGTCACCGAGGGACTTCTGCTGCTCCGGGCTGAGCCGGTCGAAGAGGGCCTGGCGGACGGCGGCGACATGGCCGGGGGCCGTGCGCCGCAGCACCTCGCGGCCCTCGTCCGTCAGCACCGCGAACTGCCCCCGCTTGTCGGAGGGACAGTCCTCGCGCCGCACCCAGCCGCTCTTCTCCAGCCGCGCGACGGCGTGCGAGAGGCGGGAGCGGGTGATCTTCGCGTTCCTGGCCACCTCGGTCATCCGCAGCTGTCCGCGCGGGGCCTCCGCGAGCTGCACGAGCAGGCCGTAGTAGATGTGGGGCATGCCCGCGTCACGCTGCAACTGACGGTCGAGATGGTCCTCGAGCAGGGTCGTGGCGTGCATGTAGGCGCGCCAGATGCGCTGTTCCTCGTCGCTGAGCCAGCGCGGCTCTTCCGCGGGTGCCGTGTTCATGCACTCCACTGTACGGAGACCTCTTTTTGAACCTTGAACAAGTGGGGAGTACGCTCCGAGTAGAGCTTTAGAGTTCAAGTATCCAGGATGCAGGCAGCCTCGTGCCCGGGTCATCGGTATCCGAGTTCAGGGGTCGTCAGTGAGGGAGCCGCCGTCATGTCCGCCACCGCCGAGGAGCGCGTCACACGCGAGCGCATGCCCGCCCTCTACCTGAGCCACGGCGCGCCGCCGCTCGCCGACGACCCCGTCTGGCCCGGCCAGCTCGCCGCCTGGTCCGCAGGACTGCCGCGTCCGAAGGCGATCCTGATGGTCTCCGCCCACTGGGAGGAGGCCCCGCTCGCCCTCGGTGCGGTGGAGACCGTGCCGCTGGTCCACGACTTCTGGGGCTTCCCCGAGCACTACTACCGGGTGCGGTACGCGGCCCCGGGCGCCCCCGGGCTCGCCGAGTCGGTGCGCAAGCTGCTGCGCGCCCCCGGCACGCCGGTCCAGGACATCCCCGACCGCGGCCTGGACCACGGCGCGTACGTGCCGCTGGTGGAGATGTTCCCCGGCGCCGACATCCCGGTGCTCCAGATCTCCATGCCGACGCTCGACCCGGTCGCGCTGCTGGAGATCGGCCGCAGGCTGGCGCCGCTGCGCGACGAGGGCGTGCTGATCGTGGGCTCCGGGTTCTTCACCCACAACCTGCGGGCGCTCAGTCCCGAGGGCCGCGTGTCCTCGGTGATGGCCGAGTTCGACGACTGGGGACGGCGTGCCCTGGACGCCCAGGACCTGGACGCCCTGCTCGACTTCGAGAACAAGGCCCCGGCGGGCCGGCTGGCGCACCCCCGCACCGAGCACTTCGCGCCCCTGTTCGTCACCCTGGGCGCGGCCCACGAGGAGCTGGACTCGCAGCGCACGGTGATCGACGGCTTCTGGCTGGGACTCGCCAAGAGGTCGGTGCAGATCGGCTGACCGGCGCGCAGATCGGCCGGGGCGGGGCGGGGCGGGGGCGCCGGGACGGCCGGTCGGTCCGACTCGGAGTCAGAGTTCCTTCTCGTACCAGGCCACGTCCCAGTAGCGGCCGAACTTGCGGCCCACCTCCCGGTACGTGCCGACGTGCCGGAACCCGAAGCGTTCGTGCAGCCGCACGGACGCTTCGTTGGGCTGGGCGACGCCCGCGAACGCGCGGTGTACATCCTCGCCGGCGAGGGACTCGAACAGCGTCTTGTAGAGCAGGGTGCCGATGCCGCGGCCGCCGGCGCCGGGGGCGACGTAGACGGTCACCTCCACCGACGTGGCGTACGCCGGCTTGGGGCGCAAGGGGCTGGACGTGGCGTATCCCAGAATCCGCTGTGAGTCGGCGGCCGTGGCAACCATCAGGCGGTGCGGGCCGTCTACCGGGTGGGAGAGCAGCCACGGGCGGCGCTCCTCCGCGGTGAAGGGGACGGTGTCGAAGGTGATCGGGGTTTCGCGTACGTAGTGGTTGTAGAGGTCGGTGAGGGCTTCGAGGTCCCGCTCGACTCCTGGCCTGACCTGCACCTCTGCGCGTTCCGACCCCATCCGGCCTCCCTTTGTGGCGGCACAGGGTACTGCATGATCACAAAAATCGAGGGGCCGCTTGGGAATTCTGTCCGGATTCCAGTCGTTGTTTCCATCGGATGCAGGGCACCCGGGAGGGTGAACCGAGTGTCCAGGACGACCGCCAGCCCACCACCGCAAGGGAGCACGCATGGCAACCCGTGCCGTCGCCCGTCGTAAGTCCGCCGCCGGCGAGACCGACGCGGCAAGCAGTGTGCGCGCCGTAGGCGGCGAGATCGCCGATCGCGACCTGGTCGGCATGTATCTCGACGAGATCGCGCGCACGCCTCTGCTCGACGCCGCCAAGGAAGTCGAGTTGTCCCAGGTCATCGAGGCGGGCGTGTTCGCACAGCAGATCCTCCAGGGAGAGGTCGACGACGCCGGTGCGGACGCGACCCGTGAGGAGTTGGAGGCACTGGTCGCCGACGCCGAGCGGGCCAAGGACGTCTTCATCCGTTCGAATCTGCGGCTGGTCGTCGCCGTGGCCCGGCGCTATCCGCGCAGCGGCCTCCCCCTGCTCGACCTCATCCAGGAGGGCAACGCGGGCCTGGTCCGCGCCGTCGAGAAGTTCGACTACCGCAAGGGCTTCAAGTTCTCGACGTATGCCACCTGGTGGATCCGCCAGGCGATCACGCGGTCGATCGCGGACCAGTCGCGCACGATCCGGCTGCCCGTCCACCTGGTCGAGGAGCTGGGCCGCATCCGCCGCGTGCAGCGCGAGTTCAACCGCGAGCACGGCCGAGACCCGGAGCCCACCGAGATCGCCGCCGAGCTCGGTTCGAACCCGGAGCGCGTCATCGACGTCCTCGACTGGGCCCGCGACCCGGTCTCGCTGAACATGGCGGTGGACGACGCGGGGGAGACCCAGTTCGGCGACCTGCTCGAGGACACCTCGGCGGTCTCGCCGGAGCAGTCCGTCCTCACCCTGCTGCGCAGCGAGGAGCTGGACGACCTGATCGGCCGCCTCGACCAGCGCACGGCCTCCATCATCAAGATGCGCTACGGCATCGAGGACGGCCGGGAGCGCACGCTCACCGAGGTCGGCAAGCAGCACGGCCTGACCCGCGAGCGGATCAGGCAGATCGAGAAGCACGCCCTGATGGAGCTGAAGAAGCTGGCGCGTGACACCGGTTTCGACGCGGCCGCGTGACGCCGCACACCCGTCCGGCGTACATGGCCTGGTAAGGCCGCTTCAAAAGGCCGAAGGCGGGGCACAAGACCTCAGGGCCCGGACATCGGGCCCGGGTCTCGCGGCCCGGGTCCCCCGGGGGCCCGAGCCGCGGAGCGTCTCGCCCGGCGGTTCGTCCACCACCCACAAGCCGAGTCCCGACGCACTCCCCCCCGGCGCCGGGACTCGCCCGGGCCGAGCTCCGGCGCCTCCCCCCCCTGGCGCCGGGGCTCGGCTCTCTTGTGCGGTCAGGATGCGGTGAGGGTGACCGCCCCGGCCACGGGGTCAGGATGCGGTGAGGGTGTCGCCCTGGGCGCCGCCCGCCGCGCGCGTCAGGCGTCCGCCCAGGTCCCGCAGGTATCCGACCAGCTCCGCCGGTTCCCGCACCGTGAACTCGCAGTCGACCATCGCGAGCCGCACCGCCAGCCACTCCACGGAGTCGCCGGCGCGGGCGCGCAGCCGGCAGCTGCGGTCGTCGACCGGCTCGGGCGCGCCCAGCCAGGCCGGTAGCCGCGCGGCGACGAACTCGGCGGGCGCCGCGAAGGTCACCTCGAACGCGTACGTCGCCTGCCGCCGGAACATGGACTGCCGCAGGTACTCCGCCGCGCTCCCCGTCGGCAGCTCGCGCGGGGTGAACCGCGCCCCCGTCGCGAGAGGCTCGGCGACCCGGTCGACGCGGAAGGTGCGCCAGTCCTCGCGGTCGAGGTCGTACGCGACGAGATACCAGCGGCGCCCGGTCGAGACGAGCCGGTACGGCTCGGTCAGGCGCCGTGAGGGAGTCCCGTCCCCGGAGCGGTACGCGAACCGCAGCCGCTCGCGGCCCGCCACCGTCGAGGCCATCACGGTCAGCGTCTCGGGCGCGATGGTGGCGCCGTCCCCGCTGGTCAGCGGCATGGTGGCCGTCTGGAGGACGGACACGCGGTGCCGCAGCCGCGACGGCAGCACCTGCTCCAGCTTGGCCAGGGCACGTACGGAGGCCTCCTCCACGCCCTCGACGGCGTGCCCGGCGCCGGCCCGCAGGCCCACCGCGATGGCGACGGCCTCCTCGTCGTCGAGCACGAGGGGCGGCATCGCCTTCCCCGCGACCAGCCGGTACCCGCCGTCGGCTCCCTTGCTCGCCTGCACGGGATAGCCCAGCTCGCGGAGCCGGTCGATGTCGCGGCGGACGGTACGACGGGACACTCCGAGCCGGTCGGACAGTTCGCCGCCCGGCCACTCGCGAGGCGTCTGGAGCAGCGAGAGGAGCTGGAGGAGCCGCGCCGGGGTGTCGGTCGTCATGGTGTCTCCTCGGTCCGGGTCGTCATGTTCTCCAGACTGCCGCAGATCTAGGACACGATCTGACCTAATGGGGTCATAGCTTTGTCGCATGACCTCCACCGAGACCCCTCTCAGCAGTCCGGCTCCCGGAGCCGACCGGCGGCGCTGGTTCGCCCTCGCGATCGTGATGACCGCGGCCTTCATGGACCTGGTCGACGTGACGATCGTCAACATCGCGATCCCGTCCATCCAGCGGGACGAGGGCGCGACGTTCAGCCAGATCCAGTGGATCACCGCGGGCTACGCGCTGGCCTTCGCCGCGGGGCTCATCACCGGGGGGCGGCTCGGTGACATCCACGGGCGCAAGCGGATCTTCCTCCTCGGCATCGGCGGCTTCACGCTGGCATCCGCGCTGTGCGGCTTCGCCGCGAACCCGGGGATGCTCGTCGCCTCGCGGATCCTGCAGGGCGCGATGGCCGCGCTGATGGTGCCGCAGGTGCTGTCGATCGTCCACGCGACCTTCCCGGCACACGAGCGGGGCAAGGTGTTCGGGCTCTTCGGCGCGGTCGTGGGCCTGGGTGCGGTGTCCGGTCCGATTCTCGGCGCGCTGCTCACCGAGTGGAACCTGTTCGGTCTGGAGTGGCGGCCGATCTTCCTCATCAACCTGCCGGTCGGCGTGGCCGGGTTGATCCTGGGCCGCAGGTTCATCACCGAGTCCAAGGCCCCGCGGGCGCTGCGGCTCGACCTGGTCGGCGTCGCCCTGGTCACGCTGGGCCTGCTGATGCTCCTCTACCCGCTCACCCGGGGCCGCGAGTTGGGCTGGCCGCTGTGGGGCTACGTCTCGATGGCGGGCGCGCTCGGTGTCTTCGCGGCGCTGGTGGCGTACGAGAGGCGCAAGGCGCAGCGGGACGGTTCGCCGCTGGTCGAGCTGTCGCTGTTCAAGGTGAAGAGCTTCGCCGCGGGCATCGCCGTGCAGATCGTCTTCGGGGTGGCCCTCGGCATCTTCTTCCTGGTGTGGACGCTGTACATGCAGGTCGGGCTGGGCTGGAGCGCGCTGCGGGCCGGTCTGACCGGGGTGCCGTTCTCCATCGCGGTGTCGGCGGCGGCCGGGATGTCGGTGCAGCTGCTGGTCCCGCGCTTCGGACGCAAGGTGCTCCAGGGTGGCGCGCTGATCATGGGGCTCGGCGTGCTGCTCTACATCTGGGAGTCCGAGCGGTACGGCGCCTCCATCGCCTCCTGGCAGATGGCGCTGCCGCTGGTGGTGATGGGTGCGGGGATGGGCTTCATCGTGGCCCCGCTGACGGACGCGGTGCTGTCGGAGGTCCCGCGCGAGCACGCCGGTTCGGCGTCCGGGCTCATCAACACCGTGCAGCAGATGGGCAACGCGCTCGGTCTCGGGCTGGTGTCCGTGGTCTTCTTCGGCACGATGAGCGACCGGCTGGCTCCGGCGGAGGTGGGGCCGGCGTTCGTGAACGGCTTCCAGCACGCGCTGGTCTGGGTGGCCGCGGTGATGGGCGCCATCTTCCTGCTGATGTTCGCGCTGCCCAAGCGGCCCGCGCAGCATGTGGAGGGGGCTGCCGGGACGACCGGCGCGGCCGGGACGGAGCAGGAGCCGGTGCTCGTTCCGTGAGCCACGGATGAACCGTCCGATAAGGGCCCGGCACATCAGGTGCCGGGCCCTTCTCGTGCCCCGGACCCGTGTCGGCCCACATCACCGTGAGTCCGTTCATGCCCGAATGAAGCCCGAACCTGTTTACATTCTCGGAAACCAGTCGTAGCCTCCCCTCAAGAACAACAAGTTCGGGCATCAGGCGGAGGCGAACGGACATGTACGCACCGGAGCGGCAGCAGGAGATCCTCCGGCTCGCCCGTGACGGCGGCCGGGTCGACGTCCCGTCGCTGGCCGAGGAGTTCCAGGTCACCGCGGAAACCATCCGCCGGGACCTCAAGGCCCTCGACCGCGCGGGACTGCTGCGCCGGGTGCACGGCGGCGCGATCCCGGCGGGCCGCCTCGACTTCGAGCCCGACCTCGCCGAACGCGAGTCCACCGCCGCCGACGAGAAGGACCGCATCGCCCGCGCGGCGCTGGCCGAACTGCCGGGCGAGGGCACGATGATCCTCGACGCGGGCAGCACGGTCGCCCGGCTCGCCGGCAGCCTCCCGCTGGAGTCGACGCTTACCGCCGTCACGCACAGCCTGCCGATCGCGGCCCGCCTCGCGGACCACCCCGGCATCCAGCTCCACCTCGTCGGAGGCCGCGTGCGGCACCGGACCCGCGCCGCCGTCGACGCCTGGGCGCTGCGGGCGTACGGCGAGATCCGCGCCGACGTCGTGTTCATCGCGGCCAACGGCTTCTCGCCCCAGCACGGACTCACCACTCCCGACCTCGCCGAGGCCGCCGTCAAGCGCGCGGCCGTCCGCGCCGCGCGCCGGGTGGTGCTGCTCGCCGACTCCTCCAAGCACGGCCAGGAGCACTTCGCACGCTTCGGTGACCTCGGCGACGTGGACCTGCTGATCACCGACAGCGGGCTGAGCCCGGAAGACGTCGTCGCCGTCGAGCGCGGCGGCACCGAAGTGCAGTGTGTCTGAGAGACGAGCGCGCATGATCCTCACCGTCACCCCCAACCCCTCCCTCGACCGTACGTACGAGGTCCCGTCCCTGGACCGCGGTGAGGTCATCCGGGCCACCGGCGAGCGGATGGACCCGGGCGGCAAGGGGGTCAACGTGTCGCGGGCGGTCGCCGCGGCCGGGCAGCGCACCGTGGCCGTGCTGCCCCTCGGCGGAGCACCCGGCGCCCTCGTCGCCCACCTGCTCGACGCCCAGGGCATCGACGTCGCGACCGTCCCGGTGGCCGGCGCGACCCGCTCCAACATCTCGGTCGCCGAACCCGACGGCACCCTCACGAAGATCAACGCACCCGGCCCCGAACTCTCGCCCGCCGAGGCCGAGTCGCTCCTGGACACCGTCCGCGAGCAGTACCGCCCCGGCGAGACGGACTGGATCACCTGCTGCGGCAGCCTGCCGCGCGGACTGGGCCCGTCCTGGTACGCCGACCTCGTCGCCCGCGCCCACGCGGCGGGCGCCCGCATCGCGCTGGACACCTCGGGACCGGCACTGCTCGCGGCGTTGCGCGAGCGGCCCGACGTCGTCAAACCGAACGCCGAGGAGCTAGCGGAGGCCGTCGGGCGCCCGCTGGCCACCGTCGGCGACGCGGTCAAGGCCGCCGAGGAACTGCGCGAGCTGGGCGCCGGTGCCGTCCTGGCCAGCCTCGGCGCGGACGGGCAACTGCTCGTGGACGCGTCGGGTGCCTGGTTCGCCAGCGCGCACGTCGACGCCGTACGCAGCAACGTGGGCGCCGGTGACTCCTCGCTGGCCGGTTTCCTGATCGCCGGCGGCAGCGGACCCGACGCCCTCGCCTCCGCCGTCGCCCACGGCGCCGCCGCCGTGCGGCTGCCCGGCAGCGTCATGCCGGGCCCGGCCGACCTCGACCCCTCCGCCGTGACCGTCACGACGGAGGTCCCCGTGGACCGCGTACTGACGGAGCCGGTGTCATGACGCCCGCTCCCGCAACCGCCCCCTCGGAACGGGCACTGACGCGGCGGGACCTCCCCTTCCCCGCCGCAGCCGCCCCCGCCTGCCCCGCCCTCCTCCCCGAGGGCGGCACCCCCGTCCCCACCCCCGCCCGGCGTTCCCCACGGGCGATACGCGTGCGAAGGAGCCCGCGATGAGCGAGACGATCACCGCGGACCTGGTCGACCTCGACCTGTCCGCCGATACCAAAGAGGCGGCGGCACGCGCCCTCGCCGAGCACATGGTGGCCCTGGGCCGGGTCACCGACCTCGACGGTTTCCTCGCCGACGTGGCGGCCCGTGAGGCGCAGATGCCGACCGGCCTCGACGGCGGCATCGGCATCCCGCACTGCCGGAGCGTGCACGTCACCGAGCCGACGCTGGCCTTCGGGCGCAGCACCGCAGGGATCGACTTCGGCGCCCCAGACGGGCCCGCCGACCTGATCTTCCTGATCGCCGCCCCGGCGGGCGCGGACGACGCCCACCTCACGATCCTGTCCTCGCTGGCCCGTCGGCTGATGGACGGGGAGTTCACGTCCGCGCTGCGCGCCGCGACCGATGCCGGGGCCGCGGCCGCGCTCGTCGGCGGGGACGAGACCCCGGCCGCCACCCCGGCCGCGCTCGTCGGCGGGGACGAGGCCCCGGCCGCCACCCCGGCCACCTCCGTCCCCCACGACTCCGCGGCGGCGTCGAACGCGGCGGCCTCCGCCGACGCCGCCGCGGGCGGTCCGGCCGCGGCGCCGGGTGCGACCGTCCAGGACGGACCCGCCCCGGCACCGGGCGCCCCCCGCGGCGAGGGCCCCGGACGGACCGAGGAGGCGCGGCCGTTCCGGATCGTCGCCGTCACCTCCTGCCCCACGGGCATCGCGCACACCTACATGGCGGCCGAGTCGCTGGAGAACGCGGGACGCGCGGCGGGTGACGTCGAGATCACCGTCGAGACCCAGGGCTCGGCCGGGTTCACCCGGCTCGACCCGGCGGTCGTCGCGGCGGCGGACGGCGTGATCTTCGCGCACGACGTGCCCGTACGCGACAAGGACCGGTTCGCCGGGAAACCGACCGTCGACGTCGGCGTGAAGGCGGGCATCAACCGGCCCGCCGAGCTGATCTCCGAGGTCCGCGGAAAGGCCGAGCGCGGGGAGGTCACCGCGGGCTCCGCGCCCGGTACGCCGGTGGACCGCGCCGGCGATTCCGGCGAGGGCTACGGCACCAGGCTGCGCAAGTGGCTGATGAGCGGCGTGAGTTACATGGTGCCGTTCGTCGCCGCGGGCGGTCTGCTGATCGCCCTCGGGTTCGCGATCGGCGGCTACAAGGTCAACAAGGCGCCCTCCGTCATGGACCACTTCATGTGGATGCAGGCGGACAGCTGGGGCGCGCTGTTCTTCCAGATCGGCGCCGTGGCCTTCGGCTTCCTCGTCCCGGTGCTGGCCGGCTACATCGCGTACGGCATGGCGGACCGGCCCGGACTCGTCCCCGGCTTCGTCGGCGGCGCGATCTCACTCACCATCAACGCGGGCTTCCTCGGCGGCCTGGCCGCCGGCCTCATCGCCGGTGGCGTGGTGATCGGCATCCAGCGAGTGCGGATCCCCGCGGCGCTGCGCGGCATCATGCCGGTGGTGGTGATCCCGCTGATCTCCTCGGCGATCGTCGGGTTCCTGATGTTCGTGGTGATCGGCAAACCCATCGCCTCGGCCCAGAAGGGCATGACCGACTGGCTGAACGGGCTCACCGGCACCAACGCCGTCCTGCTCGGCGCACTCCTCGGCCTGATGATGTGCTTCGACCTCGGCGGCCCCGTCAACAAGGTCGCGTACACCTTCGCCACCGCCGGTATCGCGGTCGCGAGCCCCAGCGACTCCGCCATGAAGATCATGGCCGCGGTGATGGCGGCCGGCATGGTCCCGCCGCTTGCGATGGCACTGGCGACGACCGTGCGCGGCAAGCTGTTCACGCCGACCGAGCGGGAGAACGGCAAGGCGGCCTGGGTGCTCGGTGCCTCCTTCATCTCCGAGGGCGCCATCCCCTTCGCCGCGGCGGACCCGCTGCGCGTCATCCCGGCCTCGATGGCGGGAGGTGCGGTCACCGGTGCCCTGTCGATGGCCTTCGGCGCCACCCTGCGCGCCCCGCACGGCGGCATCTTCGTCGTCCCGCTGATCGGCAACCCGTTCCTCTACCTCGTCGCCATCGCCGCGGGCGTGTGCGTCACCACCGCCGTCGTGGTCGTCCTCAAGGGCCTGCGCAGGCAGAAGCCCGAGGGCAGGGGAGCGGAGGCGACCGACGCTGCCGCCCCGGCCGGGGCCGGCACCAAGGAGCCGGTCGCGGCCTGAGCCGCCGGACCGGGTCGAACCGTAGCCGCGCACTTGCCCCTTTAGGGCGACTGTGAGCCGTTCACCGCATCTGCGAGATGCGTCACGGTCCGGGACCAAAGTCCCGGACCGTGGTGTCTACTGGAACGCATGCCTGAGCATGTGTCGATCCTTCAGCTGACCGGCGCGAGCGTCCTCGCCCTGGCGACCGTCATCTGGGTCGTCGGCCTCGTGCGCCTGCTGCGCCGGAGCCGTCCCGGGACGGCGGCGGGGCATCCGGGCAGCACACTCGGTGCGGTGCCCTGCCAGCGGCAGTCCGGCCCGGGCGGGGACTCCGTGGAACTGACCCCGCAGGAGCGCGCCGCGTTCGCGTGCCTGGCACGGCAGTTCAGCGACAGCCGCCCGTGACGGTGCGCTTCGGCGGGGCGGGTCGGTAGTGGGGTGCGCGCCGATGAGGCGGGTCGCCCGTGACGGTGCGCGTCGGCGGGTCGGCTGGTCGGGACGGTGTCCGTCGGGCGGGCGGGCCGGTCGTGACCGTGCCCGTCGGTGAGGCGGGCCGGTCGGGCGGTGCCCGTCGGTGAGGCGGGCCGTCGTGCTGGTGCGCGTCGGCGGGGTGAAGCGCTGTGGTCGGCGTCAGCCGAGACGGGCCGCGCGACGCTCCATCGCCTCGCGGGCCGCGGCCTCCGTCGCGTACACCTCGCACATGTGCCGCCGGTCCGGCGTCGCCGTGTGCTCGACCTCCCAGAGGGAGATCTCGCGCCCGTCGCGCAACAGGAACGCGTGCTCGTAGAGCGAGAAGCACAGCCCAGGCGTCCGGCCCGCGCGGCCGGGGCGCCCAAAGGCCTGGATGATCTGGTGCGCGCAGGCCTCGCGCAGCAGCAGCCCGGTCAGGTCGGCGTCCGGCCCGTCCGCGTTCTCCGCGCGCCGCAGGAGCCGGCGCGCGTGATCCGCCGAGTCGTCGGGGACGTACGCGTGGCCCGGATCGAGAACCGGCGACAGCTGCACCAGCACGGGCAGTTCAAAGTCCGGCGCGTCCGCCGGCAGCGGTAACCGGGACGTCGCCGCCCGCAGCTCCTCCTCGTCCGCGTACACCTCGTGCTGGGCCTCACTGCCCGGGGTGGGGTTGTGGACCAGCTCCCACAGGGTGACCGCCGAGCCGTCGGCGAGCAGCCACGTGTGCCGGTACGTCTCCCGGTGCAGCCCCGCGCTGTGATGCGCGGAGTGCAGCGAGCTGTCGTGCGCCAGGGCGCAGTCGAGCTGCCGTATCACCTCGTCCGGCAACTCGAAGGAGTTGAGGGTACGGCCGAGCAGTCGCGCGAGATGCTCCTCCGGAGACTCGGGCGACTCGGCTGGCTCGTACGCTGCTGTCTCGTACGGAACGCTCAAGGCTTCTCCCGGCGTTGCTGCATGTCACCTTGTGGGTGCATACCGTAGCCCCTCGGTCGGACATCATGTCCGCGAACCGAGAAAACCTGCGGACAGAAAACGCGCGGGCCGCGCGGGGTGTTCCCGCGCGGCCCTCACAAGGGTCAAAACCCCCTCGTCAGACGGCACTTCCGGCGGTCCAGGCGCTCCACGCCATGTTCCAGCCGTTGAGTCCGTTGTCCGGCGCGACCGCCTTGTCGGGGGAGTTCACGACCTTCACGACGTCCCCGACGAGCGAGTTGTCGAAGAACCACTTGGCGACCGTTTCACCCTGCGCCCCCCGCTCGTCCGCGAGACCCACACAACCGTGACTCGTGCCCTGCCGGCCGAAGGGCGGATTGCCGCGGTTGTACCAGTAGTTGCCGTGGATGAACGTCCCCGACGTCGTCAGCCGCATCGCGTTCGGCACGTCCGAGATGTCGTACTCCCCGCCGTGGCCGACCGTCGCCCCGTTCATCCGCGTCTGCCGGAACTTCTCGGAGATCACCATCTGGCCGTTGTACGTGGTGTTCTGCGGGCTGCCCGACGAGATCGGGATCGTCTTGAGGGTCCTACCGTCGCGCACCACCGTCATCCTCTGCGTCGCGACGTCCACCGTGGAGACCTGCGAGCGGCCGACCGTGAAGGTGACGGTCTTGTCCTGCACGCCGTAGACGCCGTTCGCGCCCTCCACGCCGTCCAGGTCGATCTTCATGGTGACCTTGGAGCCGGCCTTCCAGTACTCCTCCGGCCGGAAGTCCAGCCGCTGCGCCCCGAACCAGTGCCCCACGACCCGCTGCCCGCTTGTGGACCGCACCGTGATGTGCGACTGCACGGCCTTCTTGTCGCTGATCGCCTTGTCGAAGGTGAAGGAGACCGGCATGCCGGCCCCGACCGTGGCACCGCCGTCGGGCGTGTACGTGCCGATGAAACTGTTGTCCGTGGAGACGGTGGTGAAGCTGGCATTGGCCGCCGCCGTACGGCCGTTGTTGTCCTTCGCCTTCGCGGAGATCCGGTACTTCGTCCCGCGCTCCAGCTGTTCCTCCGGCTTCCACGCCTTGCCGCTGCCGGAGAGCGAGCCGGGCACCGCGGTGCCGGTTGTGGCCACCGTCATCTTCACGTCGGTCAGCCTGCCGTCGCTGACCTTGACCCCGGTCGAGTTGATCGACGCGCTCGTCGAACCGTCCTTGGCCGAGATGACGATCTTCGCCGTGGACGACTTCGCCGAACTCCCGCCGTTCTTGCCGTCCTTGTTGTCCGCGTTGGCGTTTCCGCCACAGGCGGTGAGGGTGAGGGCGCCGACCATCAGGGCGGCACAGGCCCCCGCTGCGCGCCGCGTCGATATGTCGGGCGTTGTCACGGGCTGCTCCAGGTTCGTGGGATGTGGGTGGTCCGCTCCGTTGCGTGGAGAAAGAGCGCCGCAGGCCGTGAAGGGTTCCCGCCGACCGCGCTCGGGGCCATCACGTGACAGAACCAAGACAATCACCGCCACCTGCACCCCGCGGCCGCCCCCGGACACCCACCCCCGCCGGTCAACCCCGTCGCCCACCCGGTCCGCTCACCACCCCGACGCCCGACGCCCGCCTCCGTCGCTCACCCCGCCGACTGCTCGCGTCGGCCACCGCACCGCCCGCCCGCGTCGGCCGCCCGCCGGTCACCCCCGTTGGCGCCCCGCCACCCGCCACCTCCCCCCAGCTTCCGCTACCGGTCCCCGTAGAGCTCCCCGTACGACGGCCACGTCCCGCCCGGCCCGTCCACCGGCCCGGCCGCACGCACCGCACGGACGATCGCCCGCGTCACCACGTCCGCCCCCGCCGCCAGCACCTCGTTCAGCGCGAGGGGCTGCCCGGCGGTGAGCGGCCTCTCTCCCGTGGCCAGCGCGAAGACCGTGTCCCCGTCGTTGAGCAGATGCACCGGCCGCACGGCGCGCGCGATGCCGTCATGCGCGGTGCCCGCCAGCTTCTGGGCCTGCGCGCGCGTGAGTTCGGCGTCGGTGGCCACGACGGCCAGGGTCGTGTTCAGCGGGGGAGGGGCGTTCCTCGCGGCGGCCTCGGCCAGACGCAGCGAGGCCGCCGCGTGCACCTCGGCCGGCGGGTACGCCGCACGTCCGGTCAGCAACTCCCCGTACAGCGCCCCCGTCTCCGGCTCCACGGCCGAACCCGCCGCGTTGGCCACGACCAGCGCGGCCACCGTGATGCCCGAGGCGAGCACGGTGCTCGCCGTGCCGACGCCGCCCTTGACCGGACCGACCGCCGCCCCCGTCCCGGCGCCCACGCAGCCCTCCCGCACCGGGGCCCCCGGCCCGCTCGCCGCGGCGGCCTCCACCGCGGCCCGCCCGGTGGCCGCGTCCGGCCGCACCCCGAAGTCGCCACCACGGCCCAGGTCGAAGACGCAGGCGGCGGGCACGACCGGAACCACGTGCGCCGGGTCGGGACCGACACGCACCCCGCGCCCCTGCTCCTCCAGCCAGGCCATCACACCCGACGCCGAGTCCAGTCCGTACGCGCTGCCGCCGGTCAGCACGATCGCCTCGACCTTCTGCACCAGGTTGCGCGGGTCCAGGGCGTCGGTCTCCTTGGTGCCGGGTCCGCCGCCGCGCACGTCCACGGCCGCGACCGCACCCCCCGGCGGAGCAAGTACCACCGTGGTGCCGGTGAGTCTTCCTTCGCCGGTGAGCGTCGCGTGGCCCACCCGCAGACCCGCGACATCCGTCAGAGCGTCAAGTGTCATGCCCCCAGTCTTCCTTCAGTGCCCTTCGACGTACCTCCGGTGCCCTTCGCCGTCCCTTCGGTGCCTTTCGGTGTTCCGTCGGTGTCCCGCGACGTGTCTGCTCCCCGCTGCTCCGCTTCGGCCGTCGCTCCTTCCCGGCCCGCCGTCCGGGCCGTCAGCGCCACCCCGACCGCCACCGTCAGCGCCGTCACGATGCCCGTCGCGAGCACCGCCCAGTGACCGAGGAACGTGCACATGATGACGAGCAGAGCGGAGACGGGCAGGACGAGCTGCTGGGCGATGCCCACCTTGAAGTAGCGGGCGTGCAGCGCCCACACCGTCAGGAGGAACAGCGCCGTGGGCAGCGTCACCGCCGCGGACGCGGCCAGCGTCGAGATGTGCGCCTCGCCGACCGCCTGCTCGACGGCGACCTCCAGACCCGCGCCGATCGCGGCGGCGGACGCGAAGATGAGGTAGTGGCCGTATCCCCACACGAACGCCTGGGCGCTGGTCCGCAGATGGCCGTGGATCGGCACCACGAAGTAGACCCACCACGCGGCGAACACCACCAGCAGTCCGCCCACCGCGATCGGCAGCAGCTCGCCCAGGGCCTCGTGTTCGTCGACGGCCGACTTGACGGCGATCGTGGCCGCGGCGATCGTCTCGCCGAGCACGATGATGGTGAACAGGCCGTACCGCTCGGAGATGTGGCGCGGATGCCAGGACGTGCTGACTTCCCTCTCCGCGTACAGCGGGACGCACAGTTCGGCGATCGCCATCACCAGGAACACCCAGGGCCGGGCCGGCTCCGGCAGGACCAGCAGCCCCAGCCAGCCGACCATGCACAGCAGCACACCGACCGCGTACCGCAGTGCCATGGTTCTCTCGGGGCCCCGGGCCGAGCGGGCCGCGCGCAGCCACTGCGTGGTCATCGCGACCCGCATTATCGCGTAGCCCAGCCAGACGAGCAGGAAGTCGTGGTCGTCGAACGCCTTGGACACCCCGGCCGCGAGCACCAGGACACCGGCGATCTGGACCAGCGTGACGACCCGGAAGAGCACGTCGTCGTTGTCGTACGCCGAGGCGAACCAGGAGAAGTTCATCCAGGCCCACCAGATCGCAAAGAAGATCATCGCGTAGTTCAGGAGACCTTCGCCCGCGTGCCCCTCGGCCACCGCGTGAACCAACTGGCTGCCGGCCTGGGCGATGGCCACCACGAAGCACAGGTCGAAGAAGAGCTCCAGGGGCGACGCGACCCGGTGCGACTCGTCGCGGCCCCGGGCGGTCATTCTGCGCAGCGGCTGGTGGACGGCCGGTCGTGCCGCCCGGCCGGATGCGGAAGGGGTACTGGTGTTCATGAGGCCAAGCACAGCAGAAACACGCCGGAAATTCTTGTGAAAGTGTTCACGAGCGCTTTGGCCCGCCGCCGTCCTGAGCCGTGCGACCCAGGGCTCCGCGTGCCCGGGGCACGTACTCTGGAGGCATGAGTACCCGCCCCGCCCCCGAGCCGCGCGACCCCAAGGCCGCGCTGGTCTTCGACGATCCCCTGGACCGGCAGTCCTCGGACGACACGGACGCCGGGTGGGGCGAACGGCCCAGTGGCGGCGGCGACAGCGCGGCCGACCTGAAGCGCTTCCTCGACGAGAAGCCGCCGCACCACATCTGAGCCGCTGCCCCGTGGCCAGGCCTGCCTCCGGTCCCGGTCCCGGTCCCGAAACCGGTTCCGGAGCCGGGACCGGAACCGGAGCCGGTTCCGGTCCCAGGCCTCGTCCTGGTGCCCCCGGCTCTGCCCCTGCCCCCGGTCCTAGTTCTGGTCGTGGCCCGAGCCGCGCTGTGCCACCAGGGCGTCGCGGATCTCCTTGAGTACCTCCAGCTCGGTCACCTCCATGACCTCGTGCGTGTCCTCCCTCGCCTTCCGGCGGGCCTCCTGCCGGGCCAGGTACTTGGACATGGGCAGGACCATCAGGAAGTACACGACGGCTCCGGTGATCACGAAGCTGAGCGTCGCGCTGAGCACGGTGCCCCACAGGATGGGGATGCCGCTCGTGACCGTGCCGTCCTTGGCCGTCGCGCAGGGCGACTTCAGGCACGAGTGGTACCTGTCGAGGTCCTTCGTACCGAAGGCGCCAACCAGTGGGTTGATGACTCCCTTCACCACGGAATTGACGACGTTGGTGAAGGCTGCGCCGATGACCACCGCGACGGCCAGGTCGATGACGTTCCCCCGCATCAGAAAAGCCTTGAAGCCCTCCAGAACGCCAGGCTTCTTCTTCTCGCTCACCGAGAGGCCCCTCTGCACATGGTGTGGAACAAACAGCTCCGCAACCTACGTCAGGGTGCGCCCGGCCTGTCCAGTGCGGTAGCTCGAACGTGGGACCTGGAGCGGTGGCGCAGGTCGGAACCCCTGCTCCGGGGAACGCCTTCGCGCCGGTCAGCACAGCGTCACCGCCAGCCGTGCGGTCGTGCCGGCACCGGCCAGCCGGGTGGCCGTGGCCCGCGGGACCGACAGGACGACCAGTGCCCCGGCCTCGGTGGCATCGGCGTCCGGCACCTCGGTGACCCGTGCCCCGGCCGCCACGACCCGCGCCCGGCCGCCGCTGTCCGCCGCGACCACGTCGACGCGGTCGCCCGGGCGCAGCAGCCGCACCGTGGCCTCGTCGGCGATCCGCACCGGCGCCGTGACCTTCGCGGTCACGGGCCGCACGCGTAAGGGAGCGGACGCCGGCGCAGGTGGGGAGGCCGCCGTCGGATGCCCCCGGGGGTGCTCCGCGTCGTGGGGGCCGGTCGTCACGAGCGCGACGGCCGTGACCGCGAGGCCCGCGGCCACGGCCCGCTTCCGGTGCCGAAACAGACGCCGTACCCGCGAGCGGACGCCGCGGACACGCACGGGAGCGAAGAGCGGCACCTCGCACCGGGGAGGCGTGTCCGTGCCCGACGGGCGGGAGAGAGGGGAGAGCTGTGCCATGGGTGCCACCACCTGCCACGAGGGATCGGCTTGCGATCCCCACGATGAGGCCTCATGGCGAAGCCCGCCGGAGCCCGTGGACTACCGACGGGTTGTGGACAACTCCCCCACCCGAACGAGCAGTTCCGCAGGCGTCCCCCGCAGGGCGACAGGGCGGCCGAGCAAGGGCGGGAGTGGCCCGCCCCGCACCCGCTCAGGGCAGCTCGAACCCCGGGTCCATCCCGCCCAGGGCCGTCGTGCACAGGCAGCCCCGCGTCTCGTTCGCCGGCAGTGCCGCGACCGCGTCGAAGAGCACACCGCGCAGCCGGTCCACGTTCGCCGCGAAGACCTTCAGCACGTCCTCGTGCGAGACGCCCTCCCCGGTCTCGGCGCCCGCGTCCAGGTCCGTGACCAGGGTCAACGACGTGTAGCAGAGTTCCAGTTCACGGGCGAGCGCGGCCTCGGGGTGGCCCGTCATGCCCACCACCGACCAGCCCTGCGCCTGGTGCCAGAGGGACTCGGCCCGGGTCGAGAACCGCGGCCCCTCGACGACCACGAGCGTGCCCCCGTCCACCGCTTCCCAGTCCCGCCCGCGTGCGGCGGCCAGCGCGGCCTCGCGTCCTACGGGGCAGTACGGGTCGGCCAGCGACACGTGCACGACGTTCGGCACGTCGCCCCCGGGCAGCGGCAGCCCGTCGAAGTACGTCTGCGCCCGGGTCTTCGTGCGGTCGGCCATCTGATCGGGCACGAGCAGGGTCCCCGGCCCGTACTCGGGGCGCAGTCCGCCGACCGCGCAGGGGCCGAGCACCTGGCGCACCCCGACGGAGCGCAGGGCCCAGAGGTTGGCGCGGTAGTTGATGCGGTGCGGCGGCAGATGATGGCCGCGCCCGTGGCGCGGGAGGAACGCGACCCGCCGGCCGGCCACCTCGCCGAGGAAGAGCGAGTCACTGGGCGGCCCGTACGGAGTGTCGACCTGTATCTCGGTCACGTCGTCGAGGAACGAGTAGAGACCCGAGCCGCCGATGACGCCGATCTCGGCCGTGCGGGGCGGCCGTGTCCGTGCCGGACGCTGCGCCGCCGCCGGGTTCTGTGCGTTCTCCGTGTTCGCCATGACGGCACCCTAACCGGGCCCGGACAGGCCGAGGACCCTGCCGTCGACGACGACAGGGTCCTGCGGGAAAGGCCTCAGGCCGCGGTGCCTGCGGCCGACGAGGAACCGCTCGACGAGGAGCTCGACGCGGAGCCGGACGACGAGGAGCTCGACGACGACTTCGAGTCCGACGAGGACGTCGACTTCGCGTCGGACGACGAGCTCGACGTCTTCGCAGGCGCCGGGCTGCTGCTCGACGAGGAACCGCGGCTGTCATTGCGGTAGAACCCGGAGCCCTTGAAGACGATACCGACCGCGGAGAACACCTTCTTCAGGCGTCCATCGCAGTTGGGGCAGACGGTCAGGGCATCGTCGGTGAACTTCTGCACCGCCTCGAGGCCCTCGCCGCACTCGGTGCACTGGTACTGGTAGGTCGGCACTTGTCTTCCTCCTGGCACTCTCACTCAGTGAGTGCTAACGACGGTCCATAGTGACGCATTCCCCGGGTTCAGTCCACCGTCACCGGCGTGCGGTGACCGACGCCACGTGCGACCGTGCGGCTGCGGGGCCGCTGGGACAGGCGTGAACGCAGTGCCAGCAGAGTCACCAGAGCCAGTACCGTTCCGGCCATCGGCACCAGGAAACCGGCGCCGTCCCAGAGGCGGTCCTCCAACTGCCCGGCGACCGTGACGGCCGCGGCCTGACCGAGCGCGACCGCGCCGGTGAGCCAGGTGAACGCCTCGGTGCGGGCCCCCGCCGGCACCAGTCCCTCGACCAGCGTGTAGCCGGTGATCAGGGCGGGCGCGATGCACATGCCGACCAGCAGGCCGAGTCCGGCGAGGACGACCACCGACTGGGCGGCCCACAGGCCGGAGGCGGTCAGCGCGAGGGCCGCGTAGCCGAGGAGGAGACGCCGTTGCGGGGTGACCTTCCAGGCGACGGCGCCGCACACGACACCGGAGAGCATGTTGCCCGCGGCGAAGACCCCGTACAGGACGCCGTTCAGGCCGGGCTCGCCGATCGACTCGCTGAACGCGGCGAGCGAGACCTGCATGCCGCCGAAGACGGAGCCGATGCCGAGGAAGGCCACGATCAGGACGCGCACTCCGGGGATGCTC
Organism: Streptomyces sp. GLSS-08; assembly: GCF_056387915.1. Taxonomy (NCBI): domain Bacteria; kingdom Bacillati; phylum Actinomycetota; class Actinomycetes; order Kitasatosporales; family Streptomycetaceae; genus Streptomyces; species Streptomyces sp. GLSS-08. Next base: position 112,861 of record NZ_JBWJAQ010000013.1, on the reverse strand, counting down.
AGCGCGGAGACGTGCTGCACGCGCGGGTGCCCCTCACCGCGGGCGGCGACGGCGGGCTGGGTGCTCTTCTGCGCCGCGAACAGCAGTCCGCCGATCAGGGTGAGGGCGGCCTCGGTCAGCAGGCCCGCGGCGGGGTTCACGGCGGTGCACAGGGCGGTCGCGAGCAGCGGGCCGAGGACGAAGGTCAGCTCGTCCGTGACGGACTCGAAGGCCGCCGCGGTCGTCATCAGGGGGGAGTCCTGGAGCTTCACGCCCCAGCGGGCCCGCACCATGGGACCGACCTGGGGCACCGAGGCGCCGGTCGGCAGGGCCGCCACGAACAGCGCCCACAGGGGGGCGTCCGTCAGGGCGAGCGCCGTGAGGGACAGGCCCGACAGTGTGTGCACGAGGACGCCGGGCAGCAGCACGGCGCGCTGGCCGTAGCGGTCGGCGAGGCGGCCGCTGTAGGGCGCGAACAGCGCCATGGAGACGCCGGTGGCCGCCGCGACGGCGCCCGCCGCCCCGTACGAGCCGGTGGTGTGCTGGACGAGCAGCACGATGGAGAGGGTGAGCATCGCGAACGGCTGGCGCGCGGCGAAGCCGGGGAGCAGGAACGTCCAGGCGCCGCGAGTGCGCAGCAGCTGTCCGTATCCGGGGCGGGAGGTGACCGTGGATGCCACGGCCCGTGCCTTTCTGCCGCCTGGTAGCGCGCCCGTGCGGGGGCGCCGAGAGCTGTCCTCTTGCGCGGAACTGCGGTAGATACCGGCGTCCCCGGCTGAAGGACGTCACGGCCGCCATACGGTCGCGCCAGCTCTGCGTCAGGCAGAGTTGGTTCGATCAAGGTGTGCCTTCATCGTACAGGGGTGCAGGCGTGTGGCGCCTGTGAAAACGAGCACCGTCCCGGCGCCGGCCTGGGAATGCGAGACGTCCCCTTTGTGGCGCACTGCCCGTTCCTGCCGTGCGGGAGCGGGCGTCCTCAGTGTCCCGTGCGGTGTTCCGTTCCCTCGGCGGCCGTGCCGAGCCACCCCGCCAGCTTGCCGCCCTGGGCCACCGCGCGCAGCCGCCGCTCGGCCGCGTCGCGGACCGGGTCCGTGGCCACCACGAGCAGCTCGTCGCCGTACCGCAGGGTGGTCGTGGGCAGGGGCACGAAGGAGGTGCCCTCGCGCACCACGAGGGTGACCGCGGCCCCCGGCGGCAGCCTCAGCTCGTTGATCTCCACACCGTGCATCCGGGACCGCGGGGGGATCGCCACGGACAGCAGATGCCCGCGCAGCCGCTCCAGGGGGGCCGACTCGATCCCGAGGTCGGCGGCCTCGGTGGAGGCGCCCAGGCGCAGCTTCCGGGCGAGCCACGGCAGCGTGGGGCCCTGGATGAGGGTGTAGACGACGACCAGGACGAAGACGATGTTGAAGATCCGGCGGCTCTCCTCGATGCCGCTCACCATCGGGATCGTCGCCAGGATGATCGGCACGGCGCCGCGCAGCCCGGCCCAGGCGATCAGCGTCTGCTCCTGCCACGGCATGCGGAACGGCAGCAGGCTGGCGAAGACGCTGAGCGGGCGGGCCACCGCGGTGAGCACCAGGCCTATGACGAGCGCCGGCCAGATGTCGTCGCCCATCTCGTGCGGGGTGACCAGCAGACCGAGCAGGACGAACATGCCGATCTGGGCGATCCAGCCGAGCCCCTCGGCGAAGCCGCGGGTGGCGGGCCAGTGCGGCAGCTTGGCGTTGCCGAGCAGCACGGACGCGAGGTACACGGCGAGGAAGCCGCTGCCGTGGGCGAGCGCGCCGGCCGCGTACGCCGTGACCGCGATCGCCATGACGGCGATCGGGTACAGGCCGGAGGCCGGCAGGGCCACGTGCCGCAGGCCCCAGGCGCCCAGCCAGCCGACCGCGAGACCGACGGCGGCGCCGATGGTCAGTTCGAGGGCTATCTCGCCGAGGAGCGCGTACCAGTGCTCCACCGGGCCGGCCGTGGAGAAGGCGACGACCAGGATGACCACCGGGGCGTCGTTGAACCCCGACTCCGCTTCCAGGACACCCGTCACGCGCGCGGGGAGCGGGATTTTGCGCAGGACCGAGAAGACCGCCGCCGCGTCCGTCGAGGACACCACCGCCCCGACGATGAGCGCCTGCCGCCACTCCAGGTCGATCAGGTAGTGGGCGGCCGCGGCCGTGACTCCCACACTGACCGCGACGCCGCCCAGGGCCAGCGAGGAGGCGGCCGGGAGAACCGGTCCGACCTCCTTCCACTTCGTGCCGAGGCCGCCCTCGGCCAGGATCACGACGAGCGCCGCGTACCCGATGACCTGGGTCAGTTCGGCGTTGTTGAAGTGGATGCCGCCGATGCCGTCCTGGCCCATGGCGACGCCGATGCCGAGGTAGACGAGCAGGCTGGGGAGCCCGCTGCGCGACGAGATGCGAACCGCTGCCACCGCGATGAGCAGGACGAGCGAGCAGACGAGCAGGAGCTGGTTGAGGTGGTGGACAGTCAGCGGCCGTTCCCTTCTTTGGCCCGCGCGCTCGGGCGCGGGCTCACGTACTACGGACCCAAGTACTTCATTACGTTACCTAAGTCTTGACTTTTTCTTGACACTTCCAGGGGCAAGATCGAACGCCCGTGCTCTCGGGTTCCCGACTCCGCGTCAAGGCGCGGTGGGCCCTGCGCCTATGGTTGCTCCTGCGCTCAGTCAAAAGCACAGCCCGCCCTGCCGCTCGCGTTAGGACAGCAAGGACAGCGATGCCCCCCAACACCACCGCCTCTTCCGGCCAAAAGCCCGGCAAGTCCGGCAGGAAGAAGGGGCGCAGAGCCCGTCTGATGCTCATCGTTCTGGTTCTGGCCCTTGTCGGAGGCGTCGCCTACGGCGCGTACTGGAGCATCAGCACCGTCCGGGCCTCCTTCCCGCAGACCAAGGGATCGATCCACCTCGACGGACTGTCGGGTCCCGTGGACGTCAAGCGGGACGGCTACGGCATCCCGCAGGTCTACGCCTCCTCGGACGAGGACCTGTTCATGGCGCAGGGCTACGTCCAAGCGCAGGACCGGTTCTACGAGATGGACGTGCGCCGTCACATGACCTCGGGGCGCCTGTCCGAGATGTTCGGCAGGGGCCAGGTCGAGAACGACGAGTTCCTGCGCACCCTCGGCTGGGACCGGGTGGCGAAGAAGGAGTACGACACCAAGCTGTCGGCCGCCACGAAGAAGTACCTCCGTGCCTACGCCAAGGGGGTCAACGCCTACCTGAAGGGCAAGGACGGCGCGGACCTCTCCCTGGAGTACGCGGCCCTGGGATTCGAGAACGACTACAAGCCGCAGGAGTGGACGCCGGTCGACTCCGTGGCCTGGCTCAAGGCGATGGCCTGGGACCTGCGCGGCAACATGCAGGACGAGATCGACCGCTCCCTGATGACCAGCCGGCTCGGTCCGAAGCAGATCGCCGACCTGTACCCGGACTACCCGTACAGCCGGAACAAGGCGATCGTCCAGGAGGGCCAGTACGACGCGATCACCAAGACGTACGGCCAGGGCGGTGCGGGCACCGGCACCGGCACCGGTACCGGCACGGCGGGCTCCGGGCTGGCCGGGGACACCACGGCGCCCGACGGCCTGCAGAGCCAGCTGTCGGGTCTCTACGACGTGCTGGAGGACGTCCCCACGGCCGTCGGTGTGAACGGCAACGGCATCGGCTCCAACTCGTGGGTCGTCGCCGGGGACCACACCATCACCGGCAAGCCCCTGCTCGCCAACGACCCGCATCTGTCGGCCTCGCTGCCGTCGGTCTGGTACCAGATGGGCCTGCACTGCCGCAGCGTCGGCGAGAAGTGCCAGTACGACGTCTCCGGCTACACGTTCGCGGGGATGCCCGGTGTCGTCATCGGCCACAACCGGGACATCGCCTGGGGCATGACCAACTCCGGTGTGGACGTCACCGACCTCTACCTGGAGAAGCTCACCGGGGACGGCTACCAGTACGACGGCAAGGTGGTGCCCTTCGCCACCCGCAAGGAGCGGATCGCAGTGGCGGGCGGCGCGGACAAGACGATCGTCGTCCGGTCGACCAACAACGGCCCGCTGCTGTCCGACCGCAACGACGAACTCGTCAAGGTCGGCAGGAAGGCCACCGTCGACAGCGCGGCGCCCGACCGCGGTGACGGCTACGGCGTCTCGCTGCGCTGGACCGCGCTGCAGCCGGGCAACTCCATGGACGCCGTCTTCGAGATGGACAAGGCCGCCGACTGGAGCAGCTTCCGCAAGGCGTCGCAGTCCTTCGACGTGCCCTCGCAGAACCTGGTCTACGCCGACACCGAGGGCAACATCGGCTACCAGCTGCCCGGCAGGATCCCCACGCGCGGTGCGGGCGACGGCTCGCTCCCCGCGCCGGGCTGGGAGGCCAAGTACCGCTGGACGGGCTTCATCAAGCAGTCCGAGCTGCCCTTCGAGTACAACCCGAAGCGCGGCTACATCGTGACGGCGAACCAGGCCGTCGTCGACGAGGACAAGTACCCCTACACGCTCACCACGGACTGGGGCTACGGCTCGCGCAGCCAGCGCATCACCGACCTGATCGAGTCGAAGATCAAGGGCGGCGGCAAGATCTCGACCGACGACATGCGCCAGATGCAGCTCGACAACAGCAGTGAGATCGCCAAGCTGCTGGTGCCCAGGCTGCTCAAGATCGACGTCGCGGACAAGGACGTGCGCGAGGCCCAGAAGCTCCTGGAGGGCTGGGACTACACCCAGGACGCCGACTCGGCGGCCGCCGCCTACTTCAACGCGACCTGGCGCAACATCCTCAAGCTCGCCTTCGGCAACAAGCTGCCCAAGGAACTGCGGGTCAAGGGCCAGTGCCTGTACGTCGACCGGGTCGACACGACCGGCCCCGCGGACGGGGACCAGACGGTGCGCGAGTGCGGGCAGCGCGACGCGGACCAGGCGCAGCCGGACGGCGGCGACCGCTGGTTCGAGGTGATCCGCAAGATCGTCGACGACGAGGACAACGACTGGTGGTCGGCGCCCAGGACGCGCCTGGACAAGGGCACCGACACCCGTGACGAACTGTTCGCGCGGGCCCTTCAGGACGCCCGCTGGGAGCTGACCGCCAAGCTCGGCAAGGACATCGACACCTGGAGCTGGGGCCGGCTGCACCGCCTGTTCCTGAAAAACCAGACCCTCGGCACCGAAGGCCCCCGCGTCGTGCAGTACGTGCTCAACCGGGGCCCGTGGAAGCTCAGCGGCGGCGAGGCGACGGTGAACGCCACCGGCTGGAACGCGGCCGGCGGCTACGGAGTCGTCTGGGTCCCGTCGATGCGGATGGTGGTGAATCTCGGGGACCTCGACAAGTCCAAGTGGATCAACCTGTCCGGTGCCTCGGGGCACGCCTACAGCGCGCACTACACCGACCAGACGGGCAAGTGGGCCAAGGGCGAGCTGCTGCCCTGGTCCTTCTCGGACAAGGCGGTCGGCAGGAGCACGAGCGACACGCTGCTGCTCAAGCCCTGACACCGTCGCAGCTCCCGGAACGGCCCTCCACGCGTGCGTGGAGGGCCGTTCCGTCTTCCCGGGCGGCAGCGGGCCGTCGCAGGCGTCAGCGGAAGCGCCGCACCGACGACGGGGTCACCACCGCGTGCACCGGCCGGTCGTGGGGCTCCTCGGGCACCCGCTCGACGACCTCCGTGTCGTACAGGAGCACCACCAGCGCGGGATCAACCCCCGCACGCTCCAGGCGGGCCAGCACGCGGTCGTACGAGCCGCCGCCGCGCCCCAGGCGCATCCCGCGCCCGTCGACCGCCAGGCCGGGCAGCAGGACGGCTCCCGCCTCGCTGACGGCGTCCGGGCCGAGCCGCTCGCCCGCCGGTTCCAGGAGGGCCATCCGTCCGCCGTGCCGGACGCGGACGAGCGCGTCCTCTCCGGTGTACTCCCCCCAGTCGAGGTCGTTGTCGGGCAGCAGGACCGGCAGGAGCACGCGCGCTCCGCGCGCGCGGAGCGCGTCGAGGAGTGCGGGAGTGCCCGGCTCGCTCCCCACGGAGACGTACGCCGCCACCGTGCCGGCGCGCGCCAGTTCCGGCAGTTCCAGCGCCCGCGCCGCGAGAGCCGCGGCTGTCTCCCGCACGTCATCCGCCGTCAACCCGCTTCTCACCGAGAGGAGCTCTTGCCGCAACATTCGCTTGGCAGGCTCGGCTTCGCGTCCCAGGTGACTCACAGGTGGCTCCCGTACCCTTCGTAATGTGCTCATATGAGAACGAATTAACCGGAGCCACAGATTGCTCACATAGCCACCGGATATGGTTGCGGGCATGACTGAGTCGCACCGCAGGATCACCAAGGCTGTCATCCCCGCAGCAGGCCTCGGCACCCGGTTCCTGCCGGCCACCAAGGCCACTCCCAAGGAGATGCTGCCGGTCGTCGACAAGCCCGCGATCCAGTACGTGGTCGAGGAGGCCGTGTCGGCGGGGCTGGACGACGTCCTCATGATCACGGGCCGCAACAAGCGCCCCCTCGAGGACCACTTCGACCGCAACTACGAACTGGAGTCGGCCCTCCAGAAGAAGGGCGACGCCGGACGGCTCGCCAAGGTCCAGGAGTCCAGCGACCTCGCGACGATGCACTACGTGCGCCAGGGCGACCCCAAGGGACTCGGCCACGCCGTCCTGTGCGCGGCCCCGCACGTCGGCCACGAGCCCTTCGCCGTCCTGCTCGGCGACGACCTGATCGACCCGCGCGACCCGCTCCTCGCGCGCATGGTCGAGGTCCAGGAGCAGCACGGCGGCAGCGTCATCGCGCTCATGGAGGTCGCGCCCGAGCAGATCCACCTCTACGGCTGCGCCGCCGTCGAGCCCACCGGCGAGAGCGACCTGGTCGAGGTGACCGGCCTGGTCGAGAAGCCAGACCGGGCGGACGCCCCCAGCAACTACGCGGTCATCGGCCGCTACGTCCTCGACCCGCACATCTTCGGCATACTGCGCAAGACCGAGCCCGGCCGCGGCGGCGAGATCCAGCTCACCGACGCCCTCCAGCAGCTGGCCACGGACGAGAAGGTCGGCGGCCCGGTGCACGGCGTGGTCTTCAAGGGCCGCCGCTATGACACCGGGGACCGCGGCGACTACCTGCGTGCCATTGTCAGACTCGCATGCGAACGTGAGGATCTGGGACCGGACTTCCGGGCCTGGCTTCGCAGTTATGTAGCCGAGGAGATGTGACGACGTGAGCAGCGCCGCGACCCGTGCCACCGGCCAGGACCACCTCTGGTCGGTGACGGAGCACCTGGAGGACATCCTCGCGACCGTCCGCCCGCTGGAGCCCATCGAGCTGCAACTCCTCGACGCGCAGGGCTGCGTCCTGGTCGAGGACGTCACGGTGCCCGTCTCGCTGCCGCCCTTCGACAACAGCTCGATGGACGGATACGCGGTCCGGGTCGCCGATGTCGCGGGCGCGAGCGAGGAGTTCCCGGCCGCGCTGACGGTCGTCGGTGACGTGGCCGCCGGCCAGGCCCGGCAGCTGTACGTGGGTCCCGGTGAGGCCGCCCGCATCATGACCGGCGCCCCGCTGCCGCCCGGTGCCGAGACGGTGGTCCCGGTGGAGTGGACCGACGGCGGTCTCGGCGAGGGCGCCGTCCTGGGGATGCGCGCCCACAGTTCGGCACCCGAGGGCGCAGGCGGCCAGGTGCACGTCCACCGCCCGGCCCCGGCCCGCGCGCACGTGCGCGCCCAGGGCAGTGACGTACGGGCGGGCGACCGGGCCCTGGAGGCGGGCACGATCCTGGGCCCGCCGCAGATCGCCCTGCTCGCCGCGATCGGCCGGGGCACGGTGCGTGTGCGCCCGCGTCCCCGCGTGGTCGTCCTGTCCACCGGAAGCGAACTGGTCCAGCCCGGCGAGGAACTGGGCAGCGGTCAGATCTACGACTCCAACAGCTTCGCCCTGTGCGCCGCGGCCCGGGACGCCGGAGCGATCGCCTACCGCGTGGGCGCGGTCGCCGACGACGCCGAGACGCTCCGCACCACCATCGAGGACCAGCTCATCCGGGCGGACCTGGTGGTCACGACGGGCGGCGTCAGCGTCGGCGCGTACGACGTCGTCAAGGAAGCCCTGTCCTCCGTCGGCGACGAGGACGAGGACGGCGGCGGGATCGACTTCCGCAAGCTCGCCATGCAGCCGGGCAAACCGCAGGGCTTCGGTTCCATCGGCCCCGAGCACACCCCGCTGCTCGCGCTGCCGGGCAACCCCGTGTCGTCGTACGTCTCCTTCGAGGTGTTCGCCCGCCCCGCGATCCGCACCCTGATGGGCCTGAAGGACATCCACCGCCCGACCGCCAGGGCCGTCCTCGCCACGGACAAGGCGCTCACCTCCCCGAAGGGCCGCCGCCAGTTCCTGCGCGGGACGTACGCGGAGGGGAAGGTGAAGCCCGTCGGCGGTGCCGGATCCCACCTGGTCGCGGCCCTCGCGCACGCGGACGCGCTGATCGTGGTCCCCGAGGACACCACCTCGGTCGAGCCCGGCGCCGACGTCGAGGTCGTCCTGCTGGGCTGAGTGCCGGACCCGGCGGGGGACCCGCCCGCGCGGGCGACCGGCCCCCCGGGGGGACCCGCCCGCACCGGCCGCCGGGCCGGCGGGGGTCCTGCGCGCACGGGCGGCGGGGCCGGGGAGGGCCCCGCGCGCACGGGCGGCCCGGCCCCGGGAGGGTCCGCTTCCGCCCGGCACCCCGAGTTGGCGGTACCGTGTCGCGCACAGCAGGCCACGCGCCGCACCGCGAAGGGCCCTGACCGGGAGCGCCACAGCAGATGAGTACGCAGGACCGACTGACGCACATCGACGAGGCGGGCGCCGCCCGCATGGTCGACGTATCCGGGAAGGACGTGACCGCGCGCACCGCCCGCGCCAGCGGCCGCGTCCTGGTCTCGCCCCGGGTGGTCGAGCTGCTGCGCGGCGAGGGGGTCCCCAAGGGCGACGCCCTCGCGACCGCGCGCATCGCCGGCATCATGGGCGCCAAACGCACCCCGGACCTGATCCCGCTCTGCCACCCGCTGGCCGTGTCGGGGGTCCAGCTCGACCTGTCCGTCGCGGACGACGCCGTGGAGATCCTCGCCACGGTCAGGACCACGGACCGTACGGGAGTCGAGATGGAAGCGCTGACCGCGGTCAGCGTGGCGGCGCTCACCGTGGTCGACATGGTCAAGGCGGTCGACAAGGGAGCGGTCATCACGGACGTCCGCGTCGAGGTGAAGACGGGCGGCAAGTCGGGCGACTGGAGCCGGGCATGACCCCTCAGCCGTACCGCGCGCTCGTCGTCACCGCCTCCAACCGGGCAGCCGCCGGGGTCTACGAGGACCGGGGCGGCCCGCTGATCGCCGAGGCGCTCGCCTCGTTCGGTTTCCGGGCGGACGGTCCGCGGGTCGTCCCGGACGGGGACCCCGTCGAGGCCGCCCTGCGCAGCGCCGTCGAGGCTGGGTACGACCTCGTCGTCACCACCGGCGGCACGGGCATCTCGCCCACCGACCGGACCCCCGAGGCCACCCGGCGCGTCCTCGACCACGAGATCCCGGGCATTGCGGAGGCCATCAGAGCGTTCGGAAGACAGAAGGTGCCGACGGCGGCGCTGTCCCGGGGGCTCGCGGGAGTCGCGGGACGGACGCTGATCGTCAACCTGCCGGGCTCCACCGGCGGGGTCCGGGACGGCCTGGCCGTACTGGAGCCCCTTCTGGCCCACGCCGTCGACCAGATCCGCGGCGGCGACCACCCGGGACCCAGCGGCAGTGGGGGTGCGAGCTGAACAGCCCATCCTGGCCCGTCGAGCTGCGGGACGGCGATGTCGTCCTGCGGCCGATAAAGCTGCGCGACCAGCGGGCCTGGCGCGAGGTCAACCGGCGCAACCGCGACTGGCTGCGGCCCTGGGAGGCGACGATCCCGCCGCCCACGCCGAGCGGTCCGACGGCGCTCCGGCCCACGTACCGGCAGATGGTCCGGCACCTGCGGGCCGAGGCCAACGCGGGCCGGATGCTGCCCTTCGTGATCGAGTACCAGGGACGGCTCGTCGGGCAGTTGACGGTCGCCGGGATCACCTGGGGCTCCATGTGTTCCGGGCACGTGGGGTACTGGGTGGACGAGGCGGTCGCGGGACGCGGAGTGATGCCGACGGCCGTCGCACTGGCGTCCGACCACTGCTTCCGAACGGTCGGACTGCACCGCATCGAAGTCTGTATTCGCCCCGAGAACGGGCCGAGCCGCAGGGTCGTCGAGAAACTCGGATTCCGTGCGGAAGGCCTACGGCCGCGTTATCTCCACATCGACGGCGCCTGGCGTGACCACCTCGTCTTCGCCCTCACCGCCGAGGAGGCGTCCGAGGGGCTGCTCGCCCGCTGGCAGCGCAGACGCGCGCACCAGCCACGTCGGAACACCCCGGAGGACCAGTCCCCGCGCCCGCCGCGGAACACGGCGTGACGCTGTGAAAGCGGGCCTGGCCGGTTCACAGCCCGGCGCCCGCCAGAAAATGAAATAGGTGTTCGAAATTGATCGGCCCGCGATCACCTGAGAGCGTTAATTCGGCGCTGTCGGCGGGCTGCTGATCGGATCGGTCACAAAAAAAGCTCGAAATATCAGCCAGATCGTGCGACACACCGGCGCAATTGGCAGATGGCCTCACGGAAACCCCTCTACCGTGTGAGGCGTGAGCAGCAGCGGCCTCATCTACGCAGTCATTGTCGGGGCCTGGGCCGCCTACTTGGTGCCGATGTGGCTCCGTAGGCAGGACGAGCTGAACGAGGCCCGTCCGACGGAACGCTTCAGCACCGCCATCCGGCTGCTGTCCGGACGGGCGGCGATGGAGCGCCGGTACGCCAAGGACCTGCAGGCGCGCTCCGCCGACGAGGAGGAGCCCAGCGCCGGACCGGACGGTGCCACCGAATCGGTGGACGTCCGGGCCTTCGCCGTGCCGCCGACCGAGCCGCAGGCTCCGGCGCAGCCGCGGTCCCGGGCGCAGGAGCAGCAGCGTCCCCAGGCACAGGCGCAGGCCCAGGTCCCGGTGGAGTCCCCGGACCGGCACGAGACGGCGGCGCCCTCCGCCGACAGATCCCCGGGCCGCGCGGCCGAAAGACCCGCGTCCCGTCCCGCCGACAGACCCCTGCCCCGGCAGTCCGCCAGGTCCGGTCACTCCGGCCGGCCCGCCCGCGCCTCCTCCGGCGCGTCCGCTTCGGCGGAACCGGCGGAGCAGTCCGGGACGGCCGCGCGGCGGGCCTCCTCGGCGGAGGCCGCAGCGCGCGCCCGGCGCACGAAGGTGCTCGCGCGCCGGCGGCGTACGACCGTCATGCTCTTCCTCGCCTTCACCCTCGGCGCGATCGTGGCGGCGGTCGGCGGGCTGGCCTTCCTGTGGGCGCCCGGAGTGCCCGCGGTCCTGCTGAGCGGATACATCGCCTACCTGCGGGCCCAGGAGCGGCGTCGGTTCACGTACACGATGGACCGGCAGCTGGCCGAGGCGGCGGCGCGGCGGCTGCGCGAGCGGCAGCCGCGGGGGCGGGCTCCCGTGGACCCCGGCGCCGACGAGCCGGACGACTCACCCGAACCGGAGGCCGACCCCGGCCTGTCCGCCCTCGCGGCCGACCGCCGCGCCCTGGTGGAGCAGACCGACCACGCGGAGTGGGTCGACCAGCAGCGCGAGCGGCAGCGGCGGCCCGGACACGGCGACAGCTGGGATCCGGTGCCGGTCCCGCTCCCGACGTACGTCACCGCGCCGGTCGCCCCGCGGGCCACGCCCAGTGTCGACCTCGGCGCTCCGGACGCGTGGAGCTCGGCGCGGTCCAGCGCCGCGGAGCCGAGCGCGCCGGAGGCGGAGCCCGCCGCCGAGGAGCGGCCCGACGCGGCCGACGACGACGGCCGCTGCGACGCCCGCCGGGCCGCGTCCGCCCGCCGTGCCCGCGAGCGGGGGCGCACCCCGCTCTTCGACCAGTACGAGGACGGCGACCGGCCGCGGGCGGCCAACGAGTGACGAGCACCGGCCGTCAGGGGCCCTGGTGACCAGCCAGGAACGGATTTCCAAGCACCCGGACGGGGATGCTAGAGTTTCACTCGTTGCAAGGGCCTGTGGCGCAGTCCGGTAGCGCACCTCGTTCGCATCGAGGGGGCCAGGGGTTCAAATCCCCTCAGGTCCACTGCAATTGAGAACCCCGTCGGATTCGTCCGGCGGGGTTCTCGCGCGTTCCGCGGTCCTACAGCGGCTTGGCGAAGCAGCGGCTCAGGGGTTCGTGGCGGTACAGGCCGAACTTGGCGCAGGGCTCGTAGCCGCTGGAGGTGTAGAGGGCGATGGCCTCCGGCTGCTTGGTGCCGGTCTCCAGGACCATGCGGGTGCGCCCCGCCGCGCGGGCGTCGTCCTCCAGGGCCGACAGGATGCGCCGGGCGAGGCCGAGGCCGCGGGCCTCCGAGACCACGTACATCCGCTTCAGCTCGGCGTCGCCGTCCGAGTAGCCCTCGTCGTTCTCGTCCTGGGTGCGCCAGCCGCCCGTGGCCACCGGCCGGTCCCGCTCGTCGTACGCGACCAGGTACAGGCCGGACGGCGGCTGGAACATCGAAGGGTCGAGCGGGGTGACGTCGCCCCCGTCGCCGTAGCGCTCGGCGTATTCGAGCTGCACCTGGTCGTTGAGCTTGACGGCGTCGGGGTGGTCGTACGGGACCGGGCGGATATGCATGCGAAGTATCGTACATTCATGCGTCGGGACGGGGTGACGGATTAAGTATCGTGCCCGGGTGCTGACTGTTACATCTGTGAACGTGAACGGGCTCCGCGCCGCCGCCAGGAAGGGCTTCGTGGAGTGGCTCGCCGGGACCTTGGCCGACGTCGTGTGCCTCCAGGAGGTGCGGGCCGAGCCGGCGCAGCTCCCCGACGCCGTACGGGCGCCCGAGGGGTGGCACGTCGTGCACGCGCCCGCCGCCGCCAAGGGGCGGGCCGGGGTCTCCCTCTACACGCGGCGTGAGCCCGACCGGGTCAGGACCGGGTTCGGGTCGGCGGAGTTCGACTCCAGCGGGCGCTACGTCGAGGCCGACCTGCCCGGTGTCACCGTGGCCAGCCTCTATCTGCCCTCCGGCGAGGTCGGGACCGAGCGGCAGGACGAGAAGACGCGGTTCATGGAGGAGTTCCTCGGCCACCTGTCCGGGCTGCGCGAGCGGGCCGCCGCCGACGGGCGCGAGGTCGTCGTCTGCGGCGACTGGAACATCGCCCACCGGGAGGCCGACCTGAAGAACTGGCGGGGCAACCGCAAGAACTCCGGGTTCCTGCCCGAGGAGCGGGAGTGGCTCGGCCGGGTCCTCGGTCAGGGTGCGGGGTACGTCGACGTGGTGCGCGCGCTGCACCCCGGCGTGGAGGGGCCCTACACGTGGTGGTCGTACCGGGGGCGCGCCTTCGACAACGACTCGGGGTGGAGGATCGATCTCCAGGTCGCGACGCCGGGGCTCGCCGGCAAGGCCGTCAAGGGCTTCGTGGAGCGGGCGGCGACCCACGAGGAGCGCTGGTCGGACCACGCTCCCGTGACGGTGGTCTACGACCTGTAGGCGTGCCCGGGGCGGGTCAGGGCGCGTCGCCCGGGTGTCGCAGGCGGCGGTCCAGGGCCATGGACAGTTCCGCCTCCACCACGCTCTTCGCCAGGGGGCGCAGCCGCTGGAGGTCCTCCGGTGTGCGGTCCTCGGTCAGGACGAGCTCGGTGAACAGGCGCGCCAGCGCCTCGGTGTGCTCCCGTACGCGGCGGCCGGCGGCCAGCACGTCCGCGAGCGGGACGCCCTCGCGGACCAGGGCCGCGGACACGTCGAGGAGCCGCCGGCTGATGTGCACGATGTCCGTGCCGTCGGTGCCGAGGTAGCCGAGGTCCAGGGCGGCGGCCAGGTTCTCCGGGGTGGCCTGGCCGGCGAAGACGTCGGCCAGCTCCTCGGGGGAGAGGCGGACCGGGGTCTCCTCGCTGGGTTCGCCGAGGCCCAGCAGCTCGCCGACGTCCCGGCCGTTGTCGAAGGCCTCGGCCAGCTCGGCGATGCCGTTCAGGGTGTGACCGCGCTCCAGCAGCGCCGAGATCGTGCGCAGCCGGGCCAGGTGGGACTCGTCGTACCAGGCGATGCGGCCCTCGCGGCGCGGTGGCGGGATCAGCTTGCGCTCGCGGTAGAAACGCAGGGTGCGCACGGTGATGCCGGCCCGCTCCGCCAGCTCCTCCATGCGGTACTCGCGCCGGCCCGGTTCGGGTGCGCCGGCCTGTGCCGGTGTCCCGAGGTCCCGTTTCCCTGATCCGTCAGCCACGACGGCACCCTATGTCGTACCCGCGGTAACTTTCCCGGCCCGGACCCCTACCCATGAGTACGAAGCTCCTCTAGTCTCCCCATTGCGCCAGTGTTCACTGGCATGGTCGCGCGGAGCAGGGAGGCGTCGGGATGACCGAGCACGAGCATGTACGGGTGGCGGTGGTCGGCTCCGGGTTCGGAGGCCTCGGAGCCGCCGTGCGGCTGCGCCGTGAGGGCGTGACCGACTTCGTCGTACTGGAGCGGGCCGGCAGCGTCGGCGGCACCTGGCGGGACAACAGCTACCCCGGGTGCGCGTGCGACGTACCGTCCCACCTCTACTCGTTCTCCTTCGCGCCCAACCCCGAGTGGCCGCGCACCTTCTCCGGCCAGGACCACATCCGCGCCTACCTGGAGCACGTCACCGACCTCTTCGGCCTGCGCCCGCACCTGCGCTTCGACTCCGAGGTGAAGGTGATGCGCTGGGACGCCGAGCAGCTGCACTGGGAGATCGAGACGGCGAGCGGGACCCTCACCGCCGACCTCGTGGTCTCCGCCACCGGGCCGCTGTCCGACCCCAGGATCCCGGACGTGCCCGGCATCGACACCTTCCCCGGCAAGGTCTTCCACTCCGCCCGCTGGGACCACGACTACGACCTGCGCGGCAAGCGCGTCGCCATGATCGGCACGGGCGCCTCCGCCATCCAGATCGTGCCGTCCATCCAGCCCGAGGTGGAGCGGCTGACCCTCTTCCAGCGCACCCCGCCGTGGGTGATGCCGCGGATGGACCGGGCGATCAGCGGGGCCGAGCGCTGGCTGCACCGGCAGCTGCCGTTCACCACGAAGGCCCGGCGCGGACTGCTGTGGGGCATCCGGGAGTTGCAGGTCCAGGCCTTCACCAAGCGGCCCGAGGAACTGGGCCTGGTCGAGCGGCTGGCCAAGCGGAACATCGCCCGCGCCGTCAAGGACCCGGAGCTGCGGGCCAGACTGACCCCCGACTACCGCATCGGCTGCAAGCGCATCCTGCTCTCCAGCACCTACTACCCGGCGCTCGCCCGGCCCAATGTGGACGTGGTCGCCTCCGGTCTGGCCCGCGTCGACGGCTCCACCCTGGTGGCCGCCGACGGCACCACCGCCGAGGCGGACGCGATCGTCTTCGGGACCGGGTTCCACGTCACGGACATGCCGATCGCCGAGCGGGTCGTCGGCGCGGACGGCCGCACGCTCGCCGAGACCTGGAAGGGCGGCATGCAGTCGCTGCGCGGCGCCACCGCGGCCGGCTTCCCCAACTGGATGACGATCATCGGCCCCAACACCGGCCTCGGTAACTCGAGCATGATCCTGATGATCGAGTCCCAGCTGAACTACCTGGCCGACTTCGTACGGCAGTTGGACGTCCTCGGCGGCCGGGTGGCGCTCGACGCCCGCCCCGGCGCGGTCGACGCCTGGAACCAGCGGGTCCAGGAACGCATGCGGCGCACCGTCTGGAACACCGGCGGCTGCAACAGCTGGTACCTCGACGCGAACGGCCGCAACACCACCATCTGGCCCGGTACGACGACCGAGTTCCGCGGCGCGACGCGGCGCGTCGACCTCGCCGAGTACGAGGTGCTGCGGGCCCCGGCCCCCGGCACGTCCCCCGCACACGAGAAGACCGAGGTACAGGCGTGAGCCGACCGATGCACGTGGCCAGTGGGCCCTACGCGCCGCCCGTGCCCGCGCGGGTGCTGACCGTGGACTCCGCCGACGGCGCCCGGCTGCACGTCGAGGTGCACGGACCCGAGGGTGCGCCCGCCGTCGTCCTGGTGCACGGCTGGACCTGCTCGACCGCCTTCTGGGCCGCGCAGATACGCGACCTCGCGGTCGGCCACCGGGTCATCGCCTACGACCAGCGCGGCCACGGGCGCAGCCCCGCGAGCCCCGTGTGCAGCGTCGACGGGCTCGCCGACGACCTGGAGGCGGTGATCGCGGCGACGCTCGCACCCGGCGAGAAGGCCGTGTTCGCGGGTCACTCCATGGGCGGGATGACGCTGATGGCGGCGTCCGGGCGCGCCGCCTTCCGGGCACACGCGGCGGCCGCCCTGCTGTGCAGCACGGGCAGTTCGCGGCTGGTCGCGGAGTCGCTGCTGATCCCGATGCGCGCCGGACGGCTGCGGACCCGGCTCACCAGGTCGGTGCTCGGCTCGCGGGCACCGCTCGGCCCGGTCTCGCCGCTCGCGAGGCGGATCCTCAAGTACGCGACCATGGGCCCCGGTTCGTCGCCGCTGATGGTCGAGGCGTGCGCGCGGATCGTGCACGCGTGTCCGCGCCGCGTGCGGTACTCCTGGTCGCAGGTGCTCGGCCTGCTCGATCTCGACCACGGCGTACGGGAGTTGCGGGTACCCACCGCGGTCCTGGTCGGCACCGCGGACCGGCTGACGCCCGCCGTGCACGCGCGTGCCCTGGTGGCCGCGTTGCCCGAGTGCGTCGGCGTCACGGAGCTCCCCGGGCTCGGGCACATGACCCCCATCGAGGCCCCGGATCTGGTGACCGCGCGGATCCGGGAGCTGGTCACCACGTACGGGCAGCCCGAGAAGCGGGAACAGGTGCCCGTACACGACGAGTTGAAGGAGGCGGGCGCATGAGCAGGACGAGCCTGGAAGGACAGGTCGCGGTCGTCACGGGAGCCGCGCGGGGCGTCGGGGAACTCCTCGCCCGCAAACTCTCCGCACGCGGCGCGAAGATCGCACTCGTCGGCCTGGAGGCGGACGCGCTCAAGCAGGTCTCGGAGCGGCTGCACGGCGACAGCGACCACTGGTACGCGGACGTCACCGACCACGAGGCGATGGCGCGGGTCGCCCAAGAGGTCAAGCAGCGCTTCGGGAAGGTCGACATCGTCGTAGCAAACGCAGGTGTCGCGACCGGCGGCCCCTTCGTGGACTCCGACCCCGTCGCCTGGCGGCGCGTCATCGAGGTCAACCTGATCGGCTCGGCGGTGACGGCGCGGGCCTTCCTGCCGGTGCTGACGCAGAGCCGCGGCTATCTGCTCCAGATAGCGTCCCTGGCCGCCATCACCCCCGCGCCCATGATGTCCGCGTACTGCGCGTCCAAGTCGGGCGTGGAGGCGTACGCGCACTGCCTGCGCGCCGAGGTCGGCCACAAGGGCGTCCGCGTCGGGGTGGGCTACCTCTCGTGGACCGACACGGACATGGTGCGGGGCGCCGACCAGGACGACGTGATGCGCGAGCTGCGCCAGCGGCTGCCGTGGCCCTCCAACAAGACGTATCCGCTGGGCCCCGCGGTGGACCGGCTCGTCTCCGGTATCGAGCGGCGGTCCAGCCATGTGTACGCGCAGTGGTGGCTGCGGGGCATGCAGGGCATCCGCGGGTATCTCCCGGCCGTCATCGGGACCGTGGGGCAGCGGGAGATGCGGCGCTTCGAACCGCGGCTGACCAGCGTCTCCAAGGGCCTCGTGGGTGCGGGCGGCGCGGCGGACGAGGACGAACGCCGGACCACCTCACTGTGAGTAACTGATCGAAATGCGCGCTGTGTTCCGACATGCAACTCTGGTCGTGCCCCGATCCCCTCACCCACTACGGGAGTGAATTCCATGGGCATGAAGGACCAGTTCCAGGACAAGTCCGAGCAGCTGCAGCAGCAGGCGAAGAAGAAGTTCGGCGAGCGGCGCGACGAGGCGGGCGAGCGTTCGCCGCAGGAGCGCGACCGGGCCCCGCAGGAGCGCGACCGGGTTCCGCAGGAGCGCGACCGGGTCCCGCGGGGTCCCGAGCGTGAGCGCACTCCGCAGGACGCGCGGGAGCGCCTCGACGAGGACTACGACATCTGACGCTGCGCCCGGCCTTGGCCGGAATGGGGTGCCCTCCCTACAGGGGGGCACCCTTTCGGCGTGTGCATCACAGGTTGAACGGCCGCGGACCGCGGCTGGGTGTGAGCCACCGTCGGCCCCTGCCGGCCCCTCATCCCGTGCTGCGCGGGGGCAGTGGGGGCCGTGCGCGGTCCGGGACGTCCGAGAGGTCGGGCGGGGACGCGGCCGGGCGGCCGGCCAGCAGCTCCAGGGCCAGCCGCACCGCGTCGTCCAGCTGGGCGTGGCGGCCCTCGGCCCAGTCCAGTGGCGTCCGCAGGATCTCCAGGTCGGGACGGACGCCGTGGTTCTCGACCGACCAGCCGTAGGCGTCGAACCAGGCGGCGTTCATCGGGACCGTGATGACCGTGCCGTCGCCGAGACGGTGCCGGCCGGTCATGCCGACGACTCCGCCCCAGGTGCGCTGGCCTACGACCGGGCCCAGCTTCAGCAGCCTGAAGGCCGCCGTGATCATGTCGCCGTCCGAGGAGGTGGCCTCGTCTGCGAGGGCGACCACCGGACCCCGCGGCGCGTTCGACGCGTACGAGACCGGCCGGGCGTCGCGGGTGAGGTCCCAGCCGAGGATCCTGCGGGTCAGCGTCTCGACGACCAGTTCACTGATGTGGCCGCCCGCGTTGCCGCGCACGTCGACGATGAGCGCGGGGCGCGACACCTCCATGCGCAGGTCGCGGTTGAACTGGGCCCAGCCCGAGCCGCCCATGTCCGGGATGTGCAGATAGCCGCAACGGCCGCCGCCGGCCTCCCGCACCACCTCGCGCCGTTTGGCCACCCAGTCCTGGTAGCGCAGCGGCCGTTCGTCGGTGAGCGGGACCACCGCCACCCGGCGCGGACGCCCGCCGCCCTCCGCCGGGGTGAACGTCAGCTCCACCGTCGTACCGCCCGCTCCCGCCAGCAGCGGATACGGGCCCGCCACCGGGTCCACCGGGCGGCCGTCCACGTGGGTGAGCACCGCGCCCTCCCGGATGCCCGAACCGGCCAGCGGTGAGCGGGCCTTGGAGTCGGAGGAGTCCCCGGGCAGGATGCGCTTGAGGATCCACCGGCCCTCCCGGCGGACGAAGTTGGCGCCCAGCAGGCCCTGCCGGCGCTGGTAGTGCGCCGGGCCCTCGTTGCGGCGGGCGGCGGTGACGTAGGCGTGCGAGGTGGCCAGCTCGCCGAGCACCTCGCGCAGCAGGTCGGCGAACTCGTCGGGGGAGGCGACCCGTTCGACCAGGGGCCGGTACTGCGCGAGGACCGCGTCCCAGTCGATGCCGCACATGCCGGGGTCCCAGAAGTAGGCGCGGATGATGCGTCCCGCCTCCGCGTACGCCTGGCGCCATTCGGCGGGCGGGTCCACCTCGTGCAGGATCCGGCGCAGGTCGATCCAGACCGTGGAGTCGGCGTCGCCCGACTCGGTGGCGGGGACGGCCCGCAGGTCGTCCTCGTCGGCCACGACGAGGCGGCTGCCGTCGCCACTGACCGCGAAGAAGTCCAGGTGGCCGACGAGTTCGGACTTCTTCGCCTTGGCGATGCTGAAGTACTCCAGGGTGGGCCGGCCGGTGGTGTCGTCCGGGTTGGCGAAGGTCTCGCCGAGCGCCCCGGAGATCGGCCAGCGCAGCCAGACCAGGCCGCCGCCCGCGACCGGGTGCAGCGCCGAGTACTTGGAGGCGGTGACGGGGAAGGGGGTGACCCGGCTCTCCAGCCCCTCGATCTCCACGGCCGCCGTGCCGCCGTCGTCGGGACCGTCCCCGACCGGGTCGAGACCGCCGGCGACCGGGCGCCCGTCCGGGTTCAGGGCGAAGGGGGAGGGGGTCGCGGAGGAGAGGGGCACGAGGTAGGGGCGGCAGCCCAGCGGGAAGGACAGGTCGCCGGTGTGCACGTCGTAGACCGGGTCGAAGCCGCGCCAGGACAGGAACGCCAGATAGCGGCCGTCCCGGGTGAACACCGGGTTCTCGTCCTCGAAGCGGCCGTTGGTCACGTCGACGACCAGGCCGTCCTTGATCCGCGCCAGCTTGATCTGCCGCAGCGACCGGCCGATCCCCGGGTGCGACCAGGTCAGCCAGCACCCGTCCGGCGAGAACGCCAGGTCCCGCACGGGTCCGTTGTCGGACCTGATCAGCTCGACGACCCCGCCCGCCCCGGCCGCGGCGGTGTCCCCGGGCTCCTCCGTCGCGTCGATCAGCAGCACCCGCCCGTCGTGCGAGGCGACGGCGAGGCGCTCGCCCCGCGGGTCCGACACCAGTTCCAGCACCCGGCCCAGGTCGCCGGTGGCGGGCCGGCGCGGTACCCGGTCGCCGGTGGCGCGCGGCAGGTGGGCGATCTCGACGGCGTCCTCGCCGTCCGCGTCGGTGACGTAGGCGACCTGGCCGCCGGAGCCGAGCATCTCGGGGAGCCGGACGCGTACCCCCGGGACGTCCGCGATGGTGCGCGCGGGGCCGTCCCGGTGGGTGAGCCAGTACAGGCTGCCGCGTACGACGACGGCGCTGGCGCGGCCCGTCTCGTCCACGGAGATGCCGTCGACGTGCTGGGCCGCGGGCACCTGATACCTGCGCCGGCCCGCGCGCGGCCCGCCGAGGCGGACGTCGAGCCGGCGCGGCACCGAGCCGGCGGCGAGGTCGTCGACGAGCCACAGATCGCCCGCGCACTGGTAGACGACCCGGGTGCCGTCGCTCGCTGCGTGCCGGGCGTAGAACGTGTCGTGGTCGGTGTGCCGTCGCAGGCCGGAGCCGTCGTACGTGCAGGAGTAGAGGTTGCCGATGCCCTCGTGGTCGGAGAGGAAGGCGATGCGTCCGCCGACGAACATCGGGGAGTGCAGGTGCCCCTCCAGGCCGGCGAGGATCCGCTGCCCGTGCAGCCACAGCCGCCCGGTCGCGCCGCCCCGGTAGCGCTTCCACGCGGCCGGTTCGTGCGGCGGGGTGCCGGTGAGCAGCAGGGTCCTGCGCTCGCCGTCGAGGTCGGCGACCTGGATGTCGGAGACCGGGCCCCAGGGCAGCCGCCCGCCCGGGTCGCCGTCGGTGGGGACGCTGTGGGCCCAGGTGAAGTACGAGAAGGGCTGGCCGTGCGAGGCGACGGCGAGGATGTGGCAGTTGCCGTCCTTGTCGGGCGGTGCCCAGCCGCAGACCCGGGTGTCCGCGCTGCCCCAGTAGGTGAGCCGCCGGCCGGGGCCGCCGCCGACCGGCGCGAGATGGATCTCGGGGACGAGACTGCGCCAGCTGGTGTAGGCGATGTGGCGGCCGTCGGGGGAGAAGCGCGGGTGGCCGACCTTGGTGCGGTCGACGGTGAGCCGCCAGGCGCGTGCGGACCCTTCGAGGGGGGCCACCCACAGGTCGTCCTCGGCGGCGAAGCACAGCAGGTCACCGCTGAGGTGCGGGAAACGCAGGTAGCCGGGGGCGGTCTCGTCGGCGGTCGCCTTCTCGTACGCGTCGCTCACCTCCCCATGTTTTGCCGCCCCCGGGGCACCGGCAAGTCGGGTGCGCGTCCGGAACGGTGACCGATGACACGTACGAAACGGTTTCGTTTCGATCGGTCCCGGGGTATCTTCGGAGGCGTACGAACCGATGTCGTCCGCAGCGGGTGTCCGACAGCGCAGCAGGAGAAGGTGAGCGGGATGGCCGAAGCCGCAACGGCGCGTCGCAGCCGGATCACGCCCGAGCGCGAGGCGGAGCTGTACACGGCCGTGCTCGATCTGCTCCGGGAGGTCGGTTACGACGCCCTGACGATGGACGCCGTAGCCGCCCGCACCCGGTCCAGCAAGGCCACCCTCTACCGTCAGTGGGGCGGCAAGGCCGAGCTGGTCGTGAAGGCGATGCGGCACCAGAAACCGCCGCTCGCGCCCGCCGGCCTGGACACCGGCTCCCTGCGCGGTGACTTCCACGCGCTCGCCGCCCGGCAGGACGACTGCCGGATGGAGCAGGACTCCGCGCTCATGCGGGGCCTGGCCATGGCGGCGCACGGGAACCCGGAACTCCTCAAGGCGTTCCGCGAGTATCTCGTCGAACCCGAGATGGAAGACATGCGCAGGGTGCTGCGGCGCGCCGTCGACCGCGGGGAGGTCCGCCCGGACAACCCCGCGATGGACTACGTGATGCACATGCTGATCGGCGCCTTCGCGGCGCGCACCATGATCGACGAGCTGCCGCCCACGCAGGCCTTCATCACCTCGTACATCGACGCCGTGGTCCTCCCCGCTCTCGGCGCCTGACCCCTCGACCCCCACTCGAGTCCCCGCTGTTCCCCGACACCTGTCCCACCCGTCCCACCTGACGCGACCGCTCACGTCGTCGGGCTGATCCGCCCCGCCGTTCCCCGTGCCCCACCGGGCGAGCGCACCAGCCCTCTGTCGTCCACGACCTGACCGGGAGTACGCCTTCGTGGCCACGTTCCTCTACAAACTCGGCCGTCTCGCCTTCCGGCGACGGCACTTCGTCGCCCTGATCTGGGTGGCCCTGCTCACGCTCGCCGGTGTCGGCGCCGCCTCGGCGCCCACGGCGGGCTCCAGTTCCTTCTCCATCCCGGGCACGGAGGCGCAGAAGGCCTTCGACCTGCTGGAGGATCGTTTCCCCGGGATGAGTGCCGACGGGGCGACCGCACGCGTCGTCTTCAAGGCACCCGACGGCGAGAAGATGGCGGACCCGGCGAACAAGGCCGCCGTCAAGGAGGCCGTCCGGGAACTCGGCGAGGGCTCCGAGGTCACCTCCGTCACCGACCCCTTCAAGGCCAAGGCCGTCAGCGAGGACGGCACCGTCGCGTACACGCAGGTGTCGTACGAGGTCTCCGGCATGGAACTGAAGGACGTCTCCAAGGACGCCCTGAAGGACGCCGCGAAGGACGCGCGGGCGTCCGGGCTCACCGTCGAGGTCGGCGGTGACGCCCTCCAGGCCGTGCCCGAGACCGGATCCACCGAGATCATCGGCATCGCGATCGCCGCGGTCGTCCTGGTGATCACCTTCGGATCGCTGATCGCGGCCGGTCTGCCGCTGCTCACCGCCCTGATCGGCGTCGGCATCGGCGTCTCCACCATCGCCGCGCTCGCCAAGGCTCTCGACCTCGGCTCCACCACCTCCACGCTCGCGATGATGATCGGCCTCGCCGTCGGCATCGACTACGCCCTCTTCATCGTCTCCCGCTACCGCGCCGAACTCGCCGAGGGCCGGGAACGCGAGGAGGCCGCCGGGCGGGCCGTCGGCACCGCGGGCTCGGCCGTCGTCTTCGCCGGCCTGACCGTCGTCATCGCCCTCGTGGGCCTCGCCGTCGTCAACATCCCGATGCTCACCAAGATGGGCGTCGCGGCGGCCGGCACGGTCGCCGTCGCCGTCCTCATCGCCCTCACCATGATCCCGGCGCTGCTCGGCTACGCGGGCCGCAAGGTGCAGCCCGCCGGACAGAAGAGCAGGCTGCTGGGCGGCGGCCGGCAGAAGGCCCGGGACGCCGCGGCCGGCGAGCGGCCCAACATGGGCACCCGCTGGGCACGCTTCGTCGTACGCCGCCCGCTCACCGTCCTGCTCCTCGGCGTCGTCGGCCTCGGTGCCGCCGCCGTCCCCGCGGCCTCGCTGGAACTGGGCCTGCCGGACGACGGCTCGCAGCCGACGTCCACCACGCAGCGCCGCGCCTACGACCTGCTGTCCGAGGGCTTCGGCCCCGGCTTCAACGGCCCGCTGATGGTCGTGGTCGACGCCAGGTCGAGCGACGACCCGAAGGGCGCCGTCAGCACGGTGTCCGGCACGGTGAAGAAGCTCGACGACGTCGTCTCCGTCACCCCGGCGACCTTCAACAAGGCCGGCGACACGGCCATGATCAGCGTCATCCCGGACTCCAAGCCGTCCTCCGTGCGCACCGAGGAGCTGGTCCACGAGATCCGCGACGCGGGCGGTTCCATCAAGGCCGACTCCGGCGCGACCGTCCTGGTCACCGGCTCCACGGCCATGAACATCGACTTCTCGCAGAAGCTCAACGACGCGCTGGTCCCGTACCTGGCCCTGGTGGTCGGCCTGGCCTTCCTGCTGCTGATCGTGGTGTTCCGCTCGATCCTGGTCCCGCTGAAGGCCGCCCTCGGCTTCCTGCTCTCGGTGATGGCCGCGCTCGGCGCCGTCGTCGCGGTCTTCCAGTGGGGCTGGCTGGCCGGTCTGATCGGCGTCGAGGAGACGGGCCCGATCATGTCGATGATGCCGATCTTCATGGTCGGCGTGGTCTTCGGCCTCGCGATGGACTACGAGGTCTTCCTCGTGACCCGGATGCGTGAGGCGTACGTCCACGGGGAGCGGCCCGGCCAGGCGATCGTGACCGGGTTCCGGCACGGCGCCCGGGTGGTCACCGCCGCCGCCGTCATCATGATCGCCGTCTTCTCCGGCTTCATCGGCTCCAGCGAGGCGATGATCAAGATGATCGGCTTCGGTCTCGCCATCGCGGTCTTCTTCGACGCGTTCGTGGTCCGCATGGCGATCGTCCCGGCCGTGCTCGCCCTGCTCGGCAAGCGCGCCTGGTGGCTGCCGACCTGGCTGGACCGGGCGCTCCCGAACGTCGACGTCGAGGGCGAGGGGCTGCGCGCCCACGACGCCGGCCGCCCGAAGGACGGCGACGAGGACAGGGAGCTCGTACGGGTCTGAACCGGCCCCGCGAGTCCGGCCGGCCGCCGGTGAGGACCCCTCCGGGGGTGCCCTCACCGGCGGCCGTCGCCGTGACCGGGGAGCACGTCCGCCCCGGCGAGCGGGGTCTCCGCCAGACGGTCTTGCGCGGGGGGGGGCCGGGGGTGACGCTCCAGCGGTCGGCGAGCGCGTCCACGAGGAGCAGGCCGCGGCCCGACTCGGCGTCCGCGGGGGCCTCTTGGGGGAGCACGGGGAGACGGTCACCGCGCGTGTCCGTCACCTCGATACGGAGCATGCCGCCCACCACGAGGAGGGTCAGCCGGAAGTCACGGCCCGGGACTCGGCCGTGGCGCACGGCGTTGGCCGCAAGCTCGGCGACGATGTGGCCCGCCGCCTGCAACGGCACCCCCCCAGGTACGCAGTTGCTCCACAGCGAGCAGCCGGGCCAGGCGGGCGCCGCGGGGTGTGGGGGACAGCAGCACGCTGAAGGTGCGGAAATGGCGGGCAAGTTGCGGCCGGGGCCCGCTGGTCTCTTGATTCACGTCACTCAGCGTGGCGGACGCTGGCTACGCTGAGCGGTGATCGTACCCGTACGTACGGTGACTGTCCGGCCGCTGTCCCGGTCTGTCCCGGCTGTCCCGGGGATGTACGGGTACGGCTGCGCGTGGAAGGCGGTGGTCATGAGCGGCGAGGGTGTGGACGAACCCGGGTGGGATGTCGGTCCGGAGGACGAGATCGCCCCGGTGGTGGAGGCGACGGGGCGCCAGATCAGACTCTGGCGCGAGGCGGCGGGCCTGCGGGCGGCCGAGTTGGGAGAGGCCGTCGGATACGGCGAGGACCTGGTCCGCAAGGTGGAACGCGGGGCGTGCATTCCCCGCCCGGAGTTCCTGGACCGCGCCGACGAGGTCCTGAACGCGGGCGGCCGCATCAGGGCGTTCCGCGAGGACATGGAGAAGGCGCGGTACCCGAAGAAGGTACGGGAACTGAAGATGCTGGAGGAGCGGGCGGTCGAGCTCGTGGCCTACGGGGACCACAACCTCGACGGCCTGCTGCAGACGCAGGACTATGCTCGCGCCCTCTTCGAGATGCGGCAGCCCGCTTACTCGCGAGCTGCGTCATGGCATGATCCGGGCGCAAGCTCTCACTCCCCCGGAGTCGGCGGTCCTCATCGAGCAAGTACTGGGAGAGACATGACCCTTGAGCTCACTGCCGGGGACGATCCCGAGCTGACGTGGAGCAAGAGCAGTCACAGCGACAGCAGCAACAGTAGCGAGTGCGTCGAGATAGCCGCGACCCCGGGGACGATCCACATCCGCGACTCGAAGAGCCCCCCGGGGCCCCGCGTCACCGT
This sequence comes from Streptomyces sp. GLSS-08, assembly GCF_056387915.1. Taxonomy (NCBI): domain Bacteria; kingdom Bacillati; phylum Actinomycetota; class Actinomycetes; order Kitasatosporales; family Streptomycetaceae; genus Streptomyces; species Streptomyces sp. GLSS-08. Next base: position 86,880 of record NZ_JBWJAQ010000013.1, on the reverse strand, counting down.
GGACCCGGCGGCCTGGGCGGAGTTCGTCGGATACGTGGTCGGCAAATGAGTTGGGTGACCGGACCCGCCTTCCCGTAAGGATCACCACGACGTGTCAATGCGTGCACCTCGGAATTGCGGTTCCTGGTTCTGGGATCTCGACGGGATCGCCGCACCCGGTCTGGAGTCGGCGCTGGCGACGGCCGCGCGCATGAGCGAAGTGCTCGACCGCCTGGAGCTGCTCGCCCCGACCAGCCTCGAATACCGGTGGTACGTCATGGACGTCGGCGCCATCGGAGTCAAGAGCACTCTGGAACTCCCGACGCCCCTGAGCGATCCGACGCTTGCGGAGCGGCTTCGCGGAAGTCGCCCGGTCAACTCTCCCGAAGCAGAGATCGACACCGTCCATGTCGTCGGCTCGGGCATCTGGATCGATGCGACAGGGAAGAGACGTGAGGAACCCAGGCTGATCGATCTGTCCGTCTCTCCTGCTCCCACGGGTCTCTCGGCCGAGCTGGCCGTCCATCACGACATCTGGGCCTGGTACGACTTCTCCGGCCGTCCGCATCCCTACGTCCATCAACGCAACGCACCGCGCCTTGCGACCGCCCTGAAGGAACTCACTGCAGTACTCGGTGTGTCTCCGGAACTGGGGGACCCGACGTATTTCGGCGTGGCCACGCCCGACGGCCTCGCCACTCCGGACGCCTACGAAGACGGTCTGGGCCCGGACCTGACCGGCAGGCTCTGAGCGGTGCCCAGACCGTGAGTGAGCATCGATCGGACTTCGGAGCCATGGGCGCTTCCCACCCCCAGGACCAGTGATCCAGCCGCGACTCGGTGACCGGTTCTACCGCAGCCGTTTGCGTCGCAGCGAGTCAGCCGGACAACCTGGGCCAGTTGTCCAAGTCGGCGGCGGATCACAAGGTCATGCTCGTCGACGGCCAGGGGAGAGTCGCCGAATGAGAGGCGCGCGGCATTCCTGTTCGTGCTCCGGCTCGACGACGGAACGATCGTCATTCCCCCGGGCTCCAAGGTCGACCCACGAGGTGTTCTGTGATGACGACGGTCCCGGTCGGCAGCTGGTCGTGGGAGGCCAAGACGCAGACCGCAGGAGACGACCTCGTGGCGCGGGCCGCCCGTCAGGTGCTCGAGGCGTGGTCCGCACTCGGCGCGCTGGGACTTGTCGAGGGTGCGGTGCGCGCCGGTCTCACGGTCGAGGGCAAGGGCGGCGGCGCTCTGCTCACTCGGCGGGGTGTGCGGGTGGATCCGCAGGCTGTCCACTCCGGGGAAGGCCTCTTCGCCGGCCTGCCGCCGCTCGACGGGGACCGGGTGGGACTCGTGACGATCGATCTCTCGGCACCGGGGGCGTGCCTCCGGGCCGGCCGGCCCCGCCCTGTCGAGAAGCTCTTTGTGATTTCCGCCGACGCATGGGCGAGCGGTGCCGGAACGCTGACTCTCCACACCTATTCCGACGCATGGATGTCCCACGACCTGCGGGGCCACAGGCAGCCGCGGGTGCAGCAGGAGAACGCTCCCCGCCTAAGTTCCGCTCTCGCCGCGCTGACGCGGCTGACCGGGGCCGAGGTAGTACCGGCGGATCCCACCGCGTACGGCGTTCCCACCCAGGACGGTTTCGAGGATCTCCCCGACGAGGACCCGGATCTGCTCGATTCCTGGTACACGTTCGAGGCTCCGCGCCGGAAGGAGCGGCTGCAGGCGGAAATGCCCCTCGACGCGGCACCGTTCGCGACCGAGACGGATTCCCCCGTCGAGTGCCTCGAAGTGACCCTCGACGGTCGCGTGGTGGGCTACCTGTGGGCGGCCGACAGCGACGAAGCGGCGGGGTACGAGCCGCGTGCCGCCGCCGGTGACGTGGCCCTCGACGTCGCCGCGTCGTGGCTGACGCAGCTGAGTGCGGCGAAGAAGCGAGGGTTGTCCCCCTCCCGGGCTTTGCGCGAGTTGTCCGTGGGGGCGAGAGATTCCGATGCCGGGGCGATCGTTTCGGGATCTCGTCGAGTCATCGCGTCCCTGGAGGAGCTGCAGGACCTCTCCGGTCGGGAGTGATCAGCGACCGGACGTCGGAGTCGTGAGCGCTTTCCACCCCCAGGACCAGTGATCCAGTGACGCACGACGTCATCGCTCTCACGCCAAGGATTGGCGATCCGCGCACGTCGCTGGCCGGGTCCGTCGCTGGGCGCGCCGACTGAGCGGCGGCTCGGGCGCGTGTCGGGTGGGTGCCGGGGCGATCCGACGTCAGTGCGCCACCGGCGTGGCCGTCACCGCATACGTGCGGCGGAGGAATCGTGTGAGGGTCTTCGTGTCGAACTGGACGACCGCGGTGCCCCGCGCGGAGTGGAACTCCATGATCGCCTGGACCCGGCCGCAGGGCCAGACCTCCACGTCGCCGCTGCGGACCGGCGTGCGCAGGCCGCGTTCCAGCAGGTCGCGGGAGAACTGCCACTCGTGGGGGCCGGGGAGGCCGATTTGGACGACGCGGGGGTCGGTCTCGGGGTCGTAGCGCAGGACGACCGGGACGGCGTTCTCGCCCTCCTGGGACTCCGTGACGATGTGGACTCGCGCGTACTGTTCGACAACGGACATCGGACGGCTCCTCACGCTGCGTGACCCGAGCAGGGGATGGCATACCCGCGTCGTGGATCCGCTTCCTCTCCAATGTCGCACACATCCCGGAACCCGGCCTGGGAGCGGTCTCCCGCCGCCGGACTATTCATGACGCACTCTCTCTTGCAAGCGGTTCGCAACAAGGCGCTATCCTCGAACGGTGCATGTGCCAGACGGATTCATCAACGCCCCGGTCTCCGCGGTCACCGGCGTCATCGCCGCCGGTGCCATCGCCGTGAGTCTCAAGGGGGCCCGCCGCGAGCTGGACGAGAAGACGGCGCCGCTCGCCGGCCTCGTCGCCGCGTTCATCTTCGCCGTACAGATGCTGAACTTCCCGGTCGCCGCCGGAACCAGCGGACATCTGCTCGGTGGCGCACTCGCGGCGATACTCGTCGGCCCCTTCACCGGGGTCCTCTGTGTCTCCGTCGTGCTGCTCATGCAGGGCATCCTCTTCGCGGACGGCGGCCTGACCGCGCTCGGCGTGAACATCACCGACATGGCCATCGTCACCACGGTGGTGGCGTACGCCGTCTTCCGGGGGCTGGTGAAGGTGCTCCCGCGCAGGCGGCGCTCCATCACCGTCTCCGCCTTCGTCGCCGCGCTGCTGTCCGTCCCCGCCGCCGCCGTCGCCTTCACCTTCGTCTACGCCCTCGGCGGCACCACCGACGTCTCGATCACCAAGGTCGCCACCGCCATGGTCGGCGTCCACCTCCTCATCGGCATCGGCGAGGCGGCGATCACCGCGCTCACCGTCGGCGCCGTCATCGCCGTACGGCCCGACCTCGTGTACGGGGCGCGCGGCCTCCAGCAGCGCCTCAAGCTGCGCGTGAACGGCGAGCTGGTCGACGCCCCCGGCACCGCCCCCGTCCCGGTGGCCGCCCGGACCTCCCGGCGTGCGGTGTGGGCCGCCGGCCTGACCGCCTCCGTCGTGCTCGCCGGGTTCGTCAGCTTCTACGCCTCCGCCAGCCCCGACGGCCTGGAGAAGATCGCCCACGACCAGGGCATCGACAAGAAGGCCGAGGAGCACGCCGCGTCCGACTCGCCGCTGGCCGACTACGGTGTCAAGGACGTCTCCGACGCCCGCGTCTCCGGCGGCCTCGCGGGCGTGATCGGCGTCGGCGTCACCGTCGTCGCGGGCACGGGTGTCTTCTGGGCGGTCCGCAGGCGCCGTACGGACGACACCTCGCCCGTCTCACTACCCGAAGGCGTCTGACGTGGGTGCGGGTCACGCGCACAAGCTGTATCTGCACGGGCACTCGCCCGTGCACGCCCTGCCGCCGCACACCAAGCTCGCGGCGGCCTTCGGCTTCGTGGTCGTGGTGGTCTCCACCCCGCGCGAGGCGATGTGGGCGTTCGCGCTGTACGCGGTGCTCCTCGCGGGCGTCGCGTACCAGGCGCGCGTGCCCGCCCCCTTCCTGCTGAAGCGGCTGCTGATCGAGGTCCCGTTCGTCGCCTTCGCGGTGCTCATGCCGTTCGTGGCGGAGGGTGAACGCGTGGACGTGCTCGGCGTGTCCCTGAGCGTGAACGGCCTCTGGGGCGCCTGGAACGTGCTCGCCAAGGGCACCCTGGGCGTCGGCGCCTCCGTACTTCTCGCCTCCACCACCGAGCTGCGCGAGCTGCTCCTCGGACTCCAGCGCCTGAGACTTCCGCCGCTCCTCGTGCAGATCGCGTCCTTCATGATCCGCTACGGCGACGTCATCACCGACGAGATGCGGCGGATGCGCATAGCGCGCGAGTCGCGCGGCTTCGACGCCCGCGGTGTCCGGCAGTGGGGCGTCCTCGCCAAGTCGGCGGGCGCGCTCTTCATCCGCTCCTACGAGCGCGGGGAGCGCGTCCACCTCGCCATGGTCAGCCGGGGATACGCCGGCTCGATGCCGGTGATCGACGAGGTGACCGCGTCCCGGACGCAGTGGACGTACGCCCTCACCCTCCCGCTCGCCGCCCTCGTCGTCTGTCTGCTGGGATGGACCCTGTGACCCTGTCTGGATGGACCCTGTGACCCCCTCCGCCGTGCCGCCCTCCCTGGACGTGGCCGGGCTGGCCTTCGCCTACCCCGACGGCCACCAGGCCCTCTTCGGCGTCGACTTCACCATCGGGCGCGGTGAGCGCGTGGCGCTGCTCGGGCCGAACGGCGCCGGCAAGACCACTCTCGTGCTGCACCTCAACGGCATCCTGTCCGGCGGCGCCGGGACCGTCACGGTCGCCGGACTCCCGGTCGGCAGGAAGCACATGGCGGAGATCCGGCGCAAGGTCGGCATCGTCTTCCAGGACCCCGACGACCAGCTGTTCATGCCGACCGTGCGCGAGGACGTGGCCTTCGGACCCGCCGCGGCCGGGCTCAAGGGGGACGCCCTCGAGGCGCGGGTGCGGACGGCCCTGGAACGGGTCGGCATGGAGTCCTTCGCCGACCGCCCGCCGCACCACCTCTCCTTCGGCCAGCGCCGCCGGGTGGCCGTGGCGACGGTCCTCGCGATGGAGCCGGAGATCCTCGTCCTGGACGAGCCCTCGTCCAACCTGGACCCCGCCTCCCGGCGCGAACTCGCTGACATCCTGCGGTCGTTGGACGTGACCGTCTTCATGGTCACGCACGACCTGCCCTACGCCCTGGAGCTGTGCCCCCGGGCCCTGATCCTCAGCGACGGTGTCATCGCGGCCGACGGGAAGACCGGCGAGCTGCTCTCCGACGACGAACTGATGCGCGGCCACCGGCTGGAGCTTCCCTTCGGCTTCGATCCCCGCTCCGTGACAATGGGCGCGTGACGAACGACGAGACGGGCCTCCCTGACGCTCCGCTCACCCCGGACGCGCCGGACGTCCCGCGCACCCCGGACACGCGGACGGGTTCGCTGCTGAGCGCGTTCCAGCCGGCGTGCGTCACGGCGGCGAGCAGGACGGCCGCGGCGACCAGCGGCGTCACAGAGCCCGCTCGCCCACCGCGGGGGCGCCCCCGTCCACGCCTCGCCCGCCCACGCCCGCCGCAGGGGCGTCCTGTTCACGTGCGTCCGGCTCCTGGGTGTCCGGCTCCCGCACGTCCACCAGTCTGGCGCCCGCGTGGGCGACGAGGTCCTCGGGGGACATCGGGAAGACGGCGTACGGCGTGCCGGCCGCGGCCCACACCGTGTCGTGGCCGAGCAAGGAACGGTCCGCCAGCACACGGGTCTTCGTACGGTGGCCGAAGGGCGGGACCCCGCCGATCGCGTACCCCGTCGTCTCCCGCACCGCGTCCGCCCGCGCCCGGGTGACCTTCCGCGCGCCCAGTTCCCGCCGTACGAGCTCCAGGTCCACCCGGGACGCGCCGTCCATCAGCACCAGGACCGGGATCCCGTCCGCCGCGAAGATCAGCGACTTGCAGATCTGGCTCAGCCCGCAGCCGATCGCGGCGGCGGCCTCGGCCGCGGTGCGGGTCGCGTCCGGGAACCGGCGGACCCGCGGCAGCAGGTCCCCGAGGCCCGTCTCCCGCAGGGCCTCGGCGAACCGGGGGTGGGCGGCGTGCTCTTCGGCGGCAGTCATGGACGGCACCGTAGTGGTCGGTGTACGGGACACGCGACCCGTTTCCGGGGAGCGGACGTCAGCTTCCGGTGCGCAGCAGGGCCGCCACGACCGGCCCCGCGGAGTCGCCGCCGTGACCGCCCGCCCGCACCACACCGGCGGCCGCCAGGTCGCCCTTCCAGGCAGTGAACCAGCCGTTGGGCTTCTTCTGGCCGTCGACCTCCGCGGAGCCGGTCTTGGCGCCGAAGTCGGGGCCGAGCCCGGACATGGCCTCGGCGGCGGTGCCGGCGGCGGCCGTGTAGCGCAGCAGCTCGCGCAGCTGGGCCCGGGTGCGGGGGGACAGCGAGCGGGAGGCCTTCGCCAGGGTGCGGCCGTCCACCGAGGGGGACACCAGGTACGGCTGGTGGAAGGTGCCCGTCCTGGCGGTGGCGACCACGGACGCCATGTTGAGGGGATTCATGCGCACCCCGCCCTGGCCGATCAGCGAGGCCGCCTTGGAGGCGGCGCTCTGCACCGGCACCGAGCCGTCGAAGGACGGCACGCCGATGGACCAGTTGTCCATGCCGAGCCCGAAGACCTGCTGGGCCTGCCGGGTCAGGTCGTCGTCGTCCAGCTTCTTCGCCTGCGAGATGAAGGCGGTGTTGCAGGACCGCGCGAAGCTCGCCTTGAACGTGCCGTTCTTGATCTGGAACCTGTCGTCGTTCTGGAACTTCCAGCCGCCGTACGTCACGTACTTGGGGCACGGGTGCTGCTTCTCGGCCGACGCCAGGCCCTTGTCGATCAGCAGCGACGACGTGACGATCTTCATCGTGGAGCCGGGGGCCAGCGAACCCTGGAAGGCCGTGTTGAAGCCGTGGCCCGAGTTCGCGACGGCCAGGATCTCACCCGTCGAGGGGCGCACCACCACCGCCGACGCCCGGGACCTCCTGGCCACCTGCTGCTCGGCGGCGGCCTGGAGGGCCGGGCTGAGCGTCGTGCGCACCGTCCCCGGCGTGCCCTCGCTCAGCGCCACGAGCGTCTTGTCGGGGTCCTTGTCGGCGCCCTTCCTCGCTGCCTTGCGGACCACCCTCAGCTCGACGCCCGCCCTGCCGCCGGCCTTCTTGCCGTACTTCTCGCGCAGTCCGTCCAGCACCGGGTCGAGCGACGGGTACTTCGCGGCGGTCAGCTCGCCGCCGTCCGCGTCGAGCGCCCTGACCGGGGGCGTGCCGGACTCGCCGGTGACCAGCCGGTCGCCGTCCCGCAGATCCGGGTGCACGACGGAGGGCCGCCAGCCGACGAGCGGGACACCGTCCTCGGCCCGCCGGACGACGGTCAGCTTCGAGTCGTACGCGAGCGGCTTGCTCTTCCCCTTGTAGGTCACGGTGGCCCGGACGGAGAACGGGACGGTGGTGCCCGTCCGCCTGCCGGGCGTCAGCGTCACGCCGGTGATCCGGGCGTCCTCGCGGTAACCGGTGAGGGCGGCCTTCGCGGTGGCGGTGTCGTCGGTGACGGCGGCGGCCCGCGCGGGCCGGCCCTGCTGCCAGGCGGTGAGGAACCGCGTGGCAGCCGTGCGCACTTCGGCCGCCGACAGGGGACCCGTCTTCACGGGTTTCGGGTCTGCGGTCGTGGACCCGCCGTCCCCGTCCGCGCCGAAGAGGCTGTAGGCGCCGAACCCCCCGCCCGCGACGACCACGGCGATCACCCCGCCGATCACGGCGGGCCTCGTCCTGCCGCGCTCGGCGGCGCGCCCTCTCTTGCCCACAGCTGCAGATCCTTTGCTGGTTCCCCTGGCCCCGGTGCCTCGCGTGCCCGACGAAAGGCACCACCCCGGGCTCCCGGTGCGGCCGGGGTGACTTCAGCCGCTCGTTCTTAGCACATCCGCGACGATCGGACCGGCCGCGTCCCCTCCGTGGCCGCCGCCCTCGGTCATCGCGGCGGCCGCCATGTCGCCCCGGAATCCGGTGAACCAGCTGTTGGCCTTCGACTGGCCGTCGACCTCGGCGGAACCGGTCTTGGCCCCGATGTCCCCGCCGAGGTTCGCCATCGCGCGGGCGCCCGTGCCCTGGGTCGCGGTGAGCCGCATCATCTGCTTCAGCTGCGCCACGGTCCCGCTCCGCAGGCCGCGGGCGGTGGCGATCGGGCGGTCGTCGAGCTTCGGCGACACCAGGTAGGGCTGGCGGAAGGTGCCCGTGACGGCGGTCGCGGTGACCGACGCCATGCCCAGCGGGCTCATCTGGACGTCGCCCTGGCCGATCGCGTTGGCCGCGCGGTCCGGGCCGCCGGACGCGGGGATCCTGCCGTCGAAGGAGGTGATCCCCGTCTTCCAGTCGTCCCGGCCGAGCCCGAACCGTTCCTCGGCCTCGGCGGTCAGGGACGCGTCGGTGAGCGGCTTCTCGTCGACGAGCTTCACGAAGGCGGTGTTGCACGACCGCATGAAGCTGTTGGCGAGCGTGGCCTTCTCGTTGGGCGCCATGCCGGTGAGGTTGTGGAAGGTCTGGCTCTGCCAGACCGCGGTGTCCGTGCACGGCGCCGGGCCGTCCATCGAGGTGACGCCGTTGTCGATGAGCATCGCAGCGGTGACGATCTTCATGGTGGAGCCGGGGGCGAGCCGACCCTCGAACGCCGCGTTGAAGGCGTCCTTGCGGTGGTTCGCGACCGCCAGCACCTCACCCGTGCTGGGCTTCACCGCGACCACGGACGACTCGGGGTACCGCTGGACGGCCCGCTCGGCCGCCGCCTGCGCGCTCGCGCTGAGCGTGGTGCGCAGCCTGCCCGCCTTGCCCTTGGCGAGCGTCACCAGCGTCCTGGCGCCCGCGTTCCCGTCCGCGTGGCGGACCGACAGCTCGATGCCGGGCGTGCCGCCCGCCTTGTCGCCGTACCTGCCGCGCAGGGCGTCCAGGATCGGGCCGAGGGAGGGGTACCGGGCCTTGGTCAGGACGACGTTGTTGCGGTCCACGGCCTCGATCGGCGGGCTCGCCGTCTCTCCCGTCACCAGCGTGTCGCCCTCCACCAGGCCGGGGTGGACGACGGACGGCTTCCAGCCGACGAGTGCCTTGCCGGTCGTCACCCCGCGCACGACGGTCAGCTCCGAGTCGTACGACAGGGGCTTGCTCCTGCCCCGGTACGACACCGTCGCCTCGACCGAGTACGGCACGGTGGTCCCGGACGGCGTGCCCGGCGTGATCCGCACCTTGGTGAGGTGGGCGTCGTCGCGGTAGGCGGCCAACAGCGGCTCGGCCCCGCCGGCGTCGTTCGTGTACCTCGCCGCCTCGGACGCGTCGCCCTTCTCCCAGGCGGCGAAGAACCTCTCCGTGGTCTCCTCGACCTCGTCCCCGCTCGGCTTCCCGGTCTTCACGGGCGCGGGCCCGCCGACACCGCCGACGGCGGTCACCACGTTGTAGGCGCCGTACCCGGCGCCCCCCACCATCACCGCGAACACACCGCCGACGACGGCGGCCTTGACCCCCTTGCGCATGGCGCACCCCTCCCCGTAAGCGTTTGCACTCTAAGCCGGGGGAGTGACGGGTGGGGAGGGTGTTTCCCGTTGTTAGACCCAGGTATCCAGCCACATCCGCGACCGCCAGTCGTCGATCGGGATGGCCGTGCCGGTGTAGATCGGCCAGAAGTAGATGAAGTCCGCGTAATCCAGCCTGACTGGCCCCCGACCAGGGCGTTTGCCTCTGGCCGGGGCCGTATCAGGCGGCTTGGGCCGTCTCTGGGCCGTGATCTTGTGGCGTGGACGCCAGAAAGAGGCTGTCGACGGCCTTTCGGGTCCGTCCCTCGCTGCTGGGCATCAGGTGCGTGTACGTCCGGAGCGTGAACCCCGGATCGCTGTGACCGAGGTACTGACTCAGGGCCCGGATGTTCTCGCCGGCGTCCAGCAGCACGGAGGCGTAGAAGTGCCTCAGCGCGTGCATGCCGTGTTCGGGGGCCGACGCGTATCGCGTGCCTGGCTTCCGGGCCGGGATGATGCCGGCGGCGGCCAGCGAGGCTTTCCAGTGGTGCTCGTTGAAGTTGCTCACGCGGACGTGATCGCCTTCTGGGCCGCTGAACAGCAGCCGCTTCGTCACGGGCGGTCCGTCCGGCGTACGCCACGGGAGTGTCACGTCGACAGGGGTGAACGCCTCCGAATGGTCGCGCAAGGCGTTGGCCACGGCCTTAGGAAGCGGCACGTCCCGCACCTTGCCGCCCTTCGGCAGGGCGAACACGTACTTCCCGCGGATGCGCTTGAGTTGATGGCCCACGGCCAGCCACCCGCCCTCAAAGTCGAGTTCTTCCACGGACAGACCGAAGATCTCACCCTGACGTAGTCCGCACCCCGCCCCGGCGTCCACGGTGGCCTGGTAGCGATAGGGAAGCGCCGCGCGTACGCCGAAGACCTGTGCGGCCGTCCATGGGTGGACACGTGGCTTTCCAGGCTTCGGCAGTTTCACGGTGCGGGCACGACAAGGATTCTTGCTCAACAGTCCGTCCTCGACCGCTGCACTCAGCGCTGCGGAGACTGTGCCGACGATGATCCGGCGGTGAGACTCGGCCGGCACGGTGACCTCCAGGGCGGAGATCCAGGCCCGGATGTGCTCCGGCTTGAACGAGCCGAGCGGACGCGTCCCGATGTGGGGGTAAGCGTGCAGGCGAAGCCGACGCTCGGCGGCTTCGCGGCTGTTGATCTCGCCCGTGTGTGCCTTGACCCAACGGTCCGCGTACTGCCGGAACGTGGTGCGGGCCATGCGTGGGTCGATGTACTGCCCGCGCGCCATGTCCGACTCGGTCTGCGCGAGCCACTGTTCCGCGAGGCGCTTCTGACGGTCGGGGAAACTTTTGCTCTTCTCGGTGCCGTCGGGGCCGATATAGCGGGCTCGGTAGCGGAGACCAGTGCCATAGCGGTCGGACTTGCTGCGGACGGTCTTGCCATTGGCGTCGTTCTCGGTCTTGAACCAGCGGTCCTGGATGTGGCCGGCCATGTGGCTTCTGTGTCTCCTCATGCAGAGGGGAGGACCACCGAGGTGGCCCTCCCGGGGACAGCGAATGAGGGTCTACGCCGCGTCAACCTCGGCGCGTTGCTGCTGAATGACGAATGCCTGGACGTCGGCGGGGTCGTACCGCACGTGCTTGCCGACCCGGAACCCGGCCGGACCAGTGCGCTTCTTACGCCACCGGTAGACGGTTTCGAGGGGGACGCCGAACATCTCGGCGATGTCGTCGGGGGTGAGGTACCGATCGGGTAGGCCGCCGCGCAGGGTGGCGCGGGGGTCGGGTTGAGCGGAACTGAGTCGGCCCATGGGGTTCCTCGGAGGGTGTGTCGTCTTTGGCATCGGGGGTGTCTCGGACTCCGTGTCTGTCCGAGGTTCGGATTTCTGCGTCACCCGCGCCATCAGCGTCATTTGGTGGTCTGACCTGCGGTTTTGGGTGACGCGGCGGATCGTGGCTGCGTCACCGCCGCGTCATCGGTTGCGTCATCGGGTGACGCAGGTGACGCAGGATGACGCAGAGAAACCCGTCTGCGTCACCGCTGTTGTCGCAGTTCAGGAGCCGTTTTCCGGCCGTGGTGACGCGGGTGACGCAGCGTCTTCCTACTTAGGACAAAGAAGAGGCTGCCTGTAGTACGTGGGTGCGCCTCAGAGCGTGAAGAAGGAGCCGCTGCGCGGCGCGACCTTTGGGGCGGCGTTCCGCCGAACAGCAAGAGGAGCACGTGCTCTTCTTGCTGTTCGCTTGTGCCTGCGGGTCGCGGGTCAGAACGCCTGCGTCTGTTCGTCCGGGGTCGGGGCCGGGGGCAGTGTGCGGGTCATTTCGAGGTAGCGGCCCGCCTTGGTGCGGCCCGCGTCGACCACAACGCGGCGAGCCGCCAGGGTGGGCTGGAGGCGCTTGAGCCGGTCCGAGAGGACTTTGCCGGTGGTCGGCCACCCCTTCGGCAGGGGACGGCAGCCCTCGCCGCTGTAGAGGCTGCTGAGGCACGCCAGCCACTCCGTGGACGTCATCCGCTGCGCGGCGCCGGGCTCGATCGTCTCGGCATGCAGAAGGACGGTCTGCGCGAGGAGGTCCCCCTCGATCACGTCGTCGTTCAAGTCGTCCAGACTCGCCCGGTACGCCCGCAGCGCCCCAAGACCGGTTGCCGCATCGAACTGCGCGCACAGGTGGGCGAAGTCCGCCATCCGCAGGTCCGTCGGGGTTTCTGCCTCCACGGCGCGGACCTTGACCGTCAGGTCCAGGAGCGAGCCGAGGACCACGGGCAGCACTTCCGCGTAGTCCGCCCACAGTTCGGCCTCGGTACGCCGGATCTTGGGACGCTCCAATCGCAGGGGCAGGAGCCGGTCCGCGAGGTCGGGCCGGATGACACCCACGTCGATCCCGGTCAGGAGCAGCGGCCGGCGGTAGCCGACGCGGAACACATCCCCATCGGTGAATAGCGCCCGCTTCACGCTCTCGGCTCCGGTCACGATGCAGCACATCGCGTCCGACAGATCCGGTGTCACGTGAGAGAGGTTGTCGAGCGCGGTGACCCATCCCGCCGCGACCGCTGCGATCAGGCTTTCCTCGTCCTTCGGCGCTCGGCGCAGGTCACCGCTCATCCCCTCAATGATCCGGGTGAGCATCCGGCCACCAGTGGACTTACCCGCGCCCTGCGGCCCGGTGAGGAATGGCGCGGGCACGGGCACCGAGGGCCCGAGACAGCCGATCAGCCACACGATGGCGAGGCATTCGGTTTCGGCGTTGGCGAAGTTGCACAGCCGCATCAGCAGGTCGATGCCCTTGCCGTCGGTGTCCTTGACCGGCAGGGGCAGTTCCCCGGTGAGCTGCGTGCGCCGCCAGCAGACTTCCCGGGGGTCGGGGGTGAGGATGTCCCAGCCTGAGGGGTGAATGCGGACGGACTTCCCGTCGTCGCGTCCCAGGTCCAACCACGTTGCTCCGTCGAACCCGGGGGCCACGCGGATGTGGACGGGTTGGACGTCCTCGGTGAGCGCGAGCGCTTCGATCAGGTCCAGCGCCTCTTTGAGCGCGGACCCGTTGAACGCGCCGCGGCCGTCCCGGTACAGGCCGACCATGAGTTCCTGGCGGTGGCTGCCGGTGGTGCCCTGGGAGCGGATCGGGCGGGCCACGGGGTGGCCCTTCTTCTGCGCGTACACGGTCCCGTCGGCAGTGCGGAAGTAGCGGAAGTGCTCTTGCGCGTAGTCCGCGATGACCTCCCGGGCGGGAGTCTTGTCGTCCTCAGCCATGGCTACAGTCCCAACGTGGTCAGGGCGTTGGTCCACGCGTCCGTGCAGTGCCGGGGCGATTCACCTCTGGCCTGAGCGGCGGTGAACAACCGCGCGGTGTGAGCCGCTGTGAGACAGCCGCACCGGCCGTGCGTGGACAGCACGGCGAGGAACGTCCGGTAGACGGTCGCGTGTACGGCCTCCCGGGCCTCGGTGATGCGCTGCTCCGCCATAGCGATCCCACGGTCCAAATAGATGGGCGTGCGATGCGGGCACTCTCCCCGGTGGGTGCTCAGGGGCACTGAGAGCGCCTGTGGCGCCCTACGAGCCGCGGAAGGTTGCTTTACCGCCAAGGCGCGCACAGCGTCGGGCAGAGCGGCCGTGACGCCGACGCCCGCCCCGAGCCAACGGGCGTATTGCATAAGAGACTTGATATCGACGCCGGGCCGTACGGCGTTGGCGGACTGCATGGTGCCTCGGTAGAGCCAGTGCTGGCCCCGGGTCGTCGGCACGGTCCGTGTGGCGGGCAGGCTGACACAGGCCCACGCGATGGCTTCCGCGTTGTCGAGATCCACGACCGTGAGGCCGGCGCCGCCGGGGTGGTAGGCCACGCCCGCGGCCTCCCGCCACGCCCGCCGCCATGACGTCGAGTTAATGACGGTCGGGTCGGTGGTGGCGGCGGCCCATCCGTGGCACGGGGCGGGGCATGTGCAGGGGCCGGGGGGCCTCATGTTCGGTCGGCCACCGCAGGCGTTCTTGGCGCAGGCCGGGCAGTTCCCGAACGGCACCTTCCCCGCTCGTAAGGGCAGCGGAGGCACGCCAGAGGCTGCGAGGGAGAGCGCGGTCGCGAGGTGGTCTCGCCGAATGTCGGTTGGTTGCGTCATGCTGGATGTCTCCAGTTCCGTGAGTGGATTGGGTGGCAAGGGCGGCCCTGTTCATTGGCGTGAGGGGGGCCGTCCTTGCGTTGCTGGGTGTCTGAAAAGTTGCTCCTTGCTTTCGAGCATCTAGACGGCGTGTAGGGGGTCTCGTAGCCTCCGTGCATGGAGTGGGGGACTCTGGCAGTCGCTGCGGTAGGCGCCTCTTTCGGCATAGGGGCGACGGTGATAACCGATGCTCTTCGCTCTCGGCGTGAAAGGCAGCAGCGGTGGGCGGACGCGAAACACGTGACCTATGCCAGGTTTCTGGCGGCGCTGACCCAGGCTCACAGTCGGATGACGGTGGCAGCTACCAGCGGGGAGGCTGGGCTCGCCCGTGAACGGGCAGTTCACGGCGCCTTATTCAGTGATCCGCAAAACTCCGATGCCAAATCCGTGTTGCGGGAGGTGGCTATAACGGCGCCTGATCACGTTTATCGAGCTGCTGACGCGGTCTACCACCAACTGCGGGCCGCGCGCGACCTTCTGAGCTCGGAAACGGTGAATTTTCAGACCCCGGAATACCGAGAGGCTATCTCTTTGTTCTTTACGAACTTAGACGCCCTGCAACGGCTTATGCGCAACGATTTGCAGCCGCCAGCCAGCCGTCGCTCGTAGGCGCCGAAGCAAGGTAGCCGCGTCCCCGCATTAGCTGTGGAAGTGGTTGCGTTTGATGACGGCCTTGCGGATGTTGACCGTTGTTCCGCCCCGGTGACTGCTCATGCTGAAGACCTGCACGGCGATCCAACCGCCGAAGATCACTGCGGCCAGCGTGATCAGTTGCGTAATGAGCGCGGTGAGTGCGGTGATGAACGTCGTCAGGAGCAGCAGGCCGCCGCACACCGCGAGGAAGCCGACACCGCCCAGGGCGACGTTCACGGCCGCGCGGGACACGGGCGGTTTGGCGAGCGGCTCGGGTGGGGCATTGTCGATGGCGTAGCCGGTGACGACGCGGCCGTCCGGCAGGACGATGCTCGCCACACTCGGAACGGCGTTCGCCTGTGCCGCAACGGCGGGCGCCGGCATGGCCACAGCGGGCGGAAGCGGGGTCGGCTGGTGGACTTCCACGGCCCGCTGTGCGGGCACGTGCGGAGAGTGCTCGGGGTACATGCGGAATCCCTTCGGAACGTTGGCCGGGGAGGTAGCGGCACCCCCTTCGGGGTGCCGTGTGGAGGGGCGTTTCGGGGTCTGAGCAGGCAGGCTCCCCGCCTCCCCGAAACGGTGTTTTCGCTGATCAACGCGGGGGAGGTGGCTCGGGGAGGGGGTTGGGGAGTTCTCCCCGCCTCCCCGGACCGGGCGGCTGTTCCTCCCCGCTACTGGGCGGCGGAAGCGGAACCGTCCTCGTCGCGGTTGGCGAGCGCTCGGGCGACATGGTCGCGGTGGACGACCATGACACCGTGGGACTTCTTCGGCTCCTCGCCGTGTTCCTCCAACAGGCTCTTGAGGCGGTCGTTGGTCCACTGGTCGCCGTAGACCTTCGGGGCCAGGGCGTGCAGCCGCTTGAGGATCTCGTTGGTCCGCAGCCGGGGCGCGTCGCCGATGACGGTGGCGACGTCGGCGAGCGCGTCGCGCTCCTCGGCCGGGTCGACCACGCGCAGGGTGGTGACTCCGTCGCGCAGGGCCTTGGCCCGGTCGGCGATGGCCTTGGCGTCCTCATCGCCGATGAAGTGTGTGCGTACGGTGATGGACGACTGGCCCTTGGGGATCTCGATGCCGTCGGAGGCGACGACCAGGGTTCCCTTGTCCAGGCCCTGGCGGAGCAGGTGCGGGGCCGCGCCGCCGTTGACGGCCTTCTCACCGAGGGGCATGACGGCTTGCGCTTCGGTGCCCAGTGCGAGCGAGGCGCGGGTGTGCGCGCCCTCGCGGACCAGCTTGGGAAGGTTCTGGTCGGTGGGGTCCTGCGTCCCCTCGTACATGAGCACGTCGACCACGCGGCCCTGGTTGTGGACCTTGCGGACGGCCATGAAGTAGCGGGAGGTGGCTTTGGATCCGCCGTAGGGGCGCTTCTCGTCGTCCACGGCCGGGCACATGAACGCCACCTGCGCCTCATCCACGATGCCGATCAGCGGATCGAACACCACGGTGGGGTCGGCCTGCCGCTCCGCGATGCGCCGGTTCATCTCCTCGACCAGGCCCTCAACCATCTTCGTCGCCTCGATCACGTGCTCATCGGTCGGCCCCTGGATGAGGACGGCGGCGAGCCCGTCGAACATGGCCCAGTCACCCGCGCCCTTGAGGTCAGCGACCCGGAACTCAACTCGCCGATCCAGCGCCGCCCACAGGGCCAACGACCGGAGCGCGGCCGTCTTGCCCTGATTGGACAAGCCCGTGATCAACAGGTGGCGCTGGTAGAGGCTCAGGGCCGCCGCGTCCCCGCGCAGGTCCTGCCCCCAAGGGGCGCGGCCCTTGATGTAGTCGGCGGTCATCGTCTCGTCGGTGACCAGCGGAGACGGGCCAATCGGCTCGTCCAGCGCCCCCGAGTCGGCGATCCACAGCCGGACCGTCCGCGCGGCCTGCGGGATGACGATGAACACTTCGTGTTCGTGCCGCGTGAGGTTCTCGGCAAGCTTCCTGCGCTTGCTCTGTACCTCGTTCGTCGCCACACCCGAGGGAAGCGTGACGTCCACCTCGACGCCGCATCCGGCGATCCGGATCGGCCCGAGCATTGAGGCGCCGGCGTCGCCCATTTCCTTGATGGCGTTGCGCAGCGCCGGCACTCCGAGGTCGCGCAGAGCCTTGACCACGATGGACGGGGTGATCGGCTCCCCCTCGCTGCTGCGGACGTTGGCGGGCAGGGCCCAGGCGGGGGCGGCGTGCTGTTTGCGGCCGACCGACCACAGCGCCAGCAGAGCCAGGAACGGGCCGATCGTGAGCGCCGGACCCCACACGACCTGCACGATCCGGATCAGCAAGGCGATGAAGTCGATGGTCGCGGACAGCGGGGTGATGACGTCCCCGACCTTGCCCGTGTTGATGGCCATCACGACTTCGAGAGCGACCAGCACACCGACGCTCATCCCGGCGCCGACGGCCACGCCTTTGGCGGCCTCCACGGGTGAGTGGAGCAGGTCCATGCGGCGGTGGTGGCGGGCGGCGCGGAAGCGCTGCAACCGCTCCTTCCACTCTCGGCGTCGCGGACACAACCGCCGATCTCTACCGCCGGGGCATGATGCCGCTGACCGTCTTCACCGGGGCGACCAGCCGCACCACACGGGACCGCATGCCGCGAGGCGAGGCGGAGCACTACCGCGAGCGGGCGATGGAACTGGGGGTGCCTGCTGACGCCATCCTCGTGGAGCCGAGGGCTCGGAACACAGGCGAGAACATCCGCTTCTCGCGCGCACTGCTGGAAGAGCACCAGGTCGCGGTGTCGTCCGTCCTGCTGGTCAGCAAGCCGTACGAGGAACGGCGGGCCTACGCAACCGCACGGAAACTATGGCCCGAAGTTGAGTGGGTCAGCGCGTCCACACCTATGACCCTGGCTGAGTACGTCGACTCGATCGGAGACGCACGCCTGGTCATCGACATGCTAGCCGGCGCGCAGCAGCGGCTCATGCTCTACCCGCGACAGGGATTCATGATTGAGCAGTTTGTGCCTGAGGACGTGGCCTCGGCGTACGAGCGCCTACGCGACGCCGGGTTCACAAGCCGACTCATGGCGGATACCGCAGAGAGGAAGTGACGACATCACGGGAGCTCTGTGAGGTCTGCGGCGCATCGCGCACGCTATCCGGGGTGATTAGCGCAGGTCACGCTAGATGAAGAGCGGAGAACCGGCTGGTTGAAAACTGTCGTGTCCTTAGCTCGGTACAACTTTTCCACTCCGTCAACGCCAGACCACTGCGCCTGCAGGCATGAAGGGGATACATCCTCCGAGATGGGGGTGGTCAGCTCAACGGCTTCAGGCAGCCATTTTGGGGCGAGCCCCGAAGACCATGGCCCCAACGTCGCGCCCTGCCGGGCAGGTCCCTAGGGCTGCCCGACGCGCCCCTAGCCTACGGGCCATAATCACTCGCCCGAAGCAAGTTCCAGCCCAAAGCCGTTCGCCAACCTCACCGTGGCCTACTTCCGCCGCTTTCGCCCCTTTTTGGGCGTGCGAGCCTGTCCACGATTTTTCTTCACATGCGGTGGGACCACTTGTGAGCCGCCCCATCGCACGAGTGCGCCACACAGGATCCCCTCTCGCGCCGCTTCTGCAAAGTTCGTGGCCGGAACATCCCTAGCCTCGTCTCGTTCCAAATGAAGG
This sequence comes from Streptomyces sp. GLSS-08, assembly GCF_056387915.1. Classification (NCBI taxonomy): domain Bacteria; kingdom Bacillati; phylum Actinomycetota; class Actinomycetes; order Kitasatosporales; family Streptomycetaceae; genus Streptomyces; species Streptomyces sp. GLSS-08. The sequence continues at coordinate 68,458 of NZ_JBWJAQ010000013.1, read as the reverse complement.
TCAAATCCGAATCCGTAGATGATCCGGACTTGCCCGCTCACATTCGCTGCACTTATCCAGTCCCGGGATGGCTTCTCCCGCGCGACAGCCCAGAGCCCGCCCTGACCGTCGACTAGCGTGACTTCATCACCGCTAGATTTCAGGAGCCATCCGGGTGAAAAGCGGAACATTTGACTCCGGTGACGAGCGTCGTGGAATCCGGCAGCACAGATAGCAAATACCTGCATCTCAATTTTTTCGCCGGTGTCCCTATGCATGGAACCAAGCATGTAGCGCGGTTCAATGATCGCCACCGGGGCCTCGGATGCCCCGACAAATTCTCTTCCATCCTCCCCCAGAGCTGTAAGTAAACAGTCAAACTCTGCGGCGGAAATAAGTTGGCACCTGGCTCTGGTGTCAGCAGCAGCCCGCATTAACTTTTTCGGGTCGGTTATATGGTTCGAGGGAACTTCTTTCGTCCTTCCCCGGACTCGGGACACTGCCGCACCTGCTGCTAGCACCCAGGCCACGTCGGACGCTTCTCCGGAATCGAAATCCTGTGGATCTAAACCGTCAAATTTTTCCTCGAAGCCTGCTGTTCCATTTTGGATGTACGCAGCCAGGGCCTCCAGGAGGATGAATCTGCTTTTTTCTGATTCTCGAACGATTCCGCTCTTTAGGTGTTCGGAATCAACGACCGACATGACCTTTGACAGTAGTGTCAAGGCATCGGCGGCGCCGAAGATTCCCCAGTGCATCGCACAATGGAGCCCCACATTGTGGACCATAAGGAATACTGAGGTGTGATAAATCGTGTGCTTGTCAAATAGGGGCGCTAGGTCCTGAAACGCTGCTGCTGCTTCATCCCACAGCTGGTCAAGAACCAGAGCTTCAACCAGCAGCCGTCGGAGCTCCACTATCGGGGCCGTGACGGCTCTTTCCCAGCTAGCTAGCTCTTCCTTGGCGAGGGCGATGGCTTCACCAGTTTTTTGCTCGGCTATTAGCTTGCCCACTTCGAAAGCAACCGTAATACTGCGTGAGGCTGGTGTCTCCGGCAGCCTATGCAGGAGATCGGAAAAATCCTCTGCCAGCTCAGAGATAGCTGGCGCTTCGTGCCCAATGAGAATTGCCTGCTGAAGCGTGAACGCGCACTCTGCCGCCAGGAAGGCCGCACTGCCTTGGTCTTCTTGCGCAAGTCGTTGCACGTAATCGAGCACAAGGGTTAGGTGACTAAGCGGAGAGTCCTCCTGGCGTTGCGCCAAATTAGGGTTATTCAGGAGGAGTGTTGCAAGTGAAATCCTGGTTTGAATGCAAAGAAGTTCGTTAGCGTCGGTAATTGTTCCAAGCCAGTCGAGTTCCAGATTGAAGAGCTCGAAGGATAGCCTCTCATTGCCTCGTGAATGATGAAAAGATCCTAGGTTTCCCAGGAGAAGAGCGGTATGGTTTGATCTGACATTTAACGTTCTCGCGTGGTGTGCAAGCTCGCCCGCATGGATTGACAACTCGTGTGCGCGAAGCCCAACCCCATGGTCTAGCGCCTCGCGGAGCCATCTTTCAGTGTGAAATGCCGCCTGCGACAACAAGTCCGGCAAGGGAGAATTTACGCTGAAGATCCTTCTTAGGATCTCTTGGACTACCGAATTGAAAGTGACGGTATCGTCGGCTCTGCGGTTCGATTTTTCGTTCAGACGTTCTAGTGGTGCATCGTAACGGACGAAAGAGACGCGAGTGAGTAGCCTGATGACCTCTCTAACGGGGAGATCCGAACCATACTCATCGACTATCAGGCCGCCGGAATCCTCTTCTACCTCATCCGGGTGAACGAGGGCTGACACGGTCGCAAGATGAATGGGGATTCGATGCGGACTAAAATAGCAGGAAACGCCCACTATCTGGATGAGAGCATGCCGCATTGCTTCATCCTCGTATCGGGCAAGTTCGGCAATGTGATGCATGCTTAGGTGAATGGCTGCCACGAGCGTCCGAGGATAGCCGCGTGGAACTGAAAGCGAATCGCCAAGTGCACGCCTTTTCAGGGAATCAAGATATTCGCCAGCATCATGAAGGGGCATGTTGCAGCTTTCAATGTAGCCGCATGCGAGCTCCAGTGCTAATGGCCAACATTCAAGGCCAAGAGCGAGCGAATGGATCTTCTGGTCTTCGCCGGATTGCACCCCCAGACGGTTGCGTATTAGCGAGGTGGCCTCGTCGATACTCATGGAGCCGACGGATACCTTACTGTAGCTTCGACTCCAGGCAGCGCTATCTGTTGATGTAGCGAGAACATCGCCCCTGCCTAGAGTCGGCAGCCAATCGTAAACCTCCTGAGGCCTTGCGTCATCGAAGACCATCAGCCATCGGCCAGGCAGAGCAGCGAGCAGCGAATGTACCTGCTCCTTAATAAGAGACGCGTCCTCGGTGGCACTGTTGATATCTGATGCTCGCGTTAGATGTGCAGCCACCTTGCGGAACGACATCGCGAGGGACTCTTGAGACCCAGCCTCAATCCAAAGAATCAAATCGTATTTATATGCGTTCTTTGCCAAGTATGCCGACGCCAGGCTCGATTTACCGATGCCTGATAATCCAGTCAGTACGCAAGTGCGCACGGCCCTTCCGTCGGGCAGTTCGGGAAATGCTGATTCTATTCCTTTAAGCAGGGGCGGGCGGTTCACGTCCGGCACTGGAGTTACCGGCCCGTAGATAGCCCCCCAATCTTGCCGGCCCAGCGCTTGGAGTAGCGCCTCATCCTCAATCAGAGATTCTCGCCTGAAATCGGACAGGAGCCATGCGCTTGCATCTGATGCAGCCCTTACATGGATTTCATCCAGGAGATATCCAACCAGAAGCCCTGCTGATCGTTCTCCCATACCGGCCCTGTGGCGGTTTCTGTACGAGCGCACGTAGTGATAGAGGCTAGATCTGATTTCGGCATCAGTGCGAGGATCAAATATGATGCGCGCCCGCTTTAGCCGTAGCATCTCCTCAGGTGACAACTCGTGCAGCAAGGCTAAGCTTTTTTGGGACCTTGAAAGAACTTTTTCTAGTTCTTCCTGCAGATCGGGAATCGAGGCTGAAAGTCGCAGGATATCTATCAAGGTAGAGCACTGGCGATCAGGGATCATGTTCGTGATCAGTTCATAGCGCTGAGATGCGCCGGAACGCACCAACCGAGCCAGTACCGTGAAGGAGGAGTGGGCACTCGTCGTACGTCCGGGGCCACCGCTCTTGACTTGGGCTGCAACTAAACAGTTTCCGGAACTGTCGGTTAGGTCGAAGTCGACAATCTCTTTTTCGTTGGTTGAGGTTGAGTTGAGCTCTGGCCCCTCTATTCGGCAAAGATGGGCCTCATCACTTGCTGTGATCATGGCTTCCAGGGTTCGCATGTACTGAAAACGGAAGCCTCGCGCAGCAGCCCGTCCGCCATCCAATTTCTACCCCTGTCGCATCCGACGCCTTGTCGAAAATGCTACACATGAGCCGGCTCTTCCGGTATCCCAGCGGGCTCACTGCGAACCGATGCTCCATTGCGGGTGTCCAGACCGGGCGTTGCCGTGTGAGCCGTACGAGCCATTGGTTAGGTATGCCGCCGAGGCGAGTCCTAGCCCTCGACCGTCCGGGGTCGGCCTGCGCTGACGGTTGGCGCCCGTCTGACGTTCGTCCAACGCGCCGGGAGCCGCACGGAGTGAGCGTGTAATGGCGTGGCAATGCCGATAGTCCACTCCACAGCCTGGCTCCGGGCCGTCCTGGGGCCGTGCGAAGAGGGCCAACGACGACCATCTGCGGCCAACAACGACCGACGGGGCCCGGCAGCGTGCCGGGCCCCGTCGATACGTCTGTGCAGCTAGACCCAGGTATCCAGCCACATCCGCGACCGCCAGTCGTCGATCGGGATGGCCGTGCCGGTGTAGATCGGCCAGAAGTAGATGAAGTTCCAGGCGATCAGGAGGACCAGGACGCCCGCTGCGGCGGCGCCCGCGACGCGGCGGCGTTCACTGGATCCCGGGGGGCCGAGGAGCGCGCCGATCAGCATGGCGACGGCCAGGCAGAGGAACGGCACGAACACGACGGCGTAGAAGAAGAAGATCGTGCGTTCCTGGTACTTGAACCAGGGGAGATACCCGGCGGCGACGGCGCAGGCGATCGCGCCCGCCCGCCAGTCGCGGCGGAACGCCCAGCGCCACAGCACGTACAGGACCGCGAAGCACGCCGCCCACCACAGCAGCGGGGTGCCCAGCGCGAGGACCTCGCGGGCGCACTTCTCGCCGGCGTCGGCCGGGCAGCCGTCCTTGCCGGGCGCCGGGGACTCGTAGAAGTACGAGACGGGACGGCCGGTGACCAGCCAGCTCCACGGGTTCGACTGGTAGGTGTGCGGCGACGAGAGGCCCACGTGGAACTTGTAGACCTCGTGCTCGTAGTGCCACAGGCTGCGCAGCCAGTCCGGCAGCATCGTCCAGTTGCCGCCCTTGCCGTCGGTCGCGGCCCAGTTGCGGAAGTAGCCGCCGCTGCCGTCGGCGGGGGAGAGGATCCAGCCGGTCCAGGAGGCCAGGTAGACGACGACGGCGACCGGCACCGTGGCCAGGAAGGTGATGCCGGTGTCGTGCTTGAGGACGGCCGAGTACGGATGGCGGGCGCCCGCGACGCGACGCGAGCCGACGTCCCACAGGACGGCCAGCACGCAGAACGCGGCCAGCACGTAGAGGCCGTTCCACTTCGTGCCGATGGCCAGGCCCAGCAGCACGCCGGCCCCCCAGCGCCAGGGACGCCAACCGAGGCGGACGGACTCGGCCGTGTGCTGGTCGGGGCGCACGACACCGTCCTGGTCGGCCGGGAGCGCCGCGGCCAGCCGCGTGCGCGCCTTGTCCCGGTCGACCACCAGACAGCCGAAGGCCGCCAGCACGAAGAACATCAGCACGCCGTCCAGCAGCGACGTACGGCTCATCACGAAGTGCAGCCCGTCCACCGCCAGCAGCGCGCCCGCGAGGCACCCGAGGAACGTGGAGCGGAAGAGCCGGCGGCCGATCCGGCACACCAGCAGCACGGACAGCGTGCCGAGCAGCGCCGTCATGAAGCGCCAGCCGAACGGATCGAAGCCGAACATCATCTCGCCGAGCCCGATGACGTACTTGCCGACCGGCGGGTGCACCACGTACGCGGCGTCCGTGGGGACGGACACGTGGCCGTTGCCCTGGAGGATCAGGTCGTTGGCGTCCTTGGCCCAGTTGACCTCGTAACCGCGGTGGACCAGTGCCCAGGCGTCCTTGGCGTAGTACGTCTCGTCGAATATCACCGCCCTCGGGCCGCCCAGGTTCCAGAACCGCATCAGCCCGGCCAGCAGGGTCACGAGCAGCGGACCGCCCCACCCCGACCAGCGCGTGACGCGTTCGGCGACCTCGTGGCGCAGCCCGAACGCGGCCCAGACGCGCGGGCTGGGCGCCGCGTACGGCGGCACGAGGCGGTCGCGGACATCACTTCCGGGCTTCGCCGAATAGCCGAAGCGCCGCAGCCGCTGCTGCCACGACGGCCGCTGCTCTTCGGTGGCCCGGCCCTGCCGGGTGTCCGTGGAGGACGCGGTACTGGTCACCGCGCCATCGTAGGGAACGTCTCTGTGGGAGTCCCGTCCCCGGGCCCTGCGAGGATGGAAACGTGACAGGAACCCTTGTACTGGCAGGCACCCCCATCGGCGACGTGACCGACGCTCCGCCCCGGCTCGCGAAGGAGCTGGCGACCGCGGACGTCGTGGCCGCCGAGGACACGCGACGGCTGCGCAGGCTCGCGCAGGCCCTGGACGCGCTGCCGACGGGGCGGGTGGTCTCGTACTTCGAGGGGAACGAGGCGGCCCGCACCCCGGAGCTGGTCGAGGCGCTGGTCGGCGGGGCCCGGGTGCTGCTGGTGACCGACGCCGGGATGCCGTCCGTCTCCGACCCGGGCTACCGCCTGGTCGCCGCCGCCGTCGAGAAGGACATCAAGGTCACCGCCGTGCCCGGCCCGTCCGCGGTGCTCACCGCGCTCGCGCTGTCCGGGCTGCCCGTCGACCGGTTCTGCTTCGAGGGCTTCCTGCCGCGGAAGGGGGGCGAACGCCTGTCCCGGCTGCGGGAGGTCGCCGAGGAGCGCCGCACCCTCGTGTACTTCGAGGCGCCGCACCGCCTCGACGACACCCTCGCCGCCATGGCGGAGGTGTTCGGCGAGGGGCGCCGGGCCGCCGTCTGCCGCGAACTGACGAAGACGTACGAGGAGGTCAAGCGCGGCCCGCTGGGCGAGCTGGCCGCCTGGGCCGCCGAGGGGGTGCGCGGCGAGATCACCGTGGTCGTCGAGGGCGCCCCCGAGAAGGGCGCCGGGGACCTGGACGCCGGCGAACTGGTGCGCAGGGTGCGGGTGCGCGAGGAGGCGGGGGAGCGGCGCAAGGAGGCGATCGCCGCCGTGGCCGCCGAGGCGGGGATTCCCAAGCGGGAGGTCTTCGATGCCGTCGTGGCGGCAAAGAACGCGGAGCGCGGCGCCCCATAGGCGGGCAAAGGACGGCCGGGAAAGGCAAAGCCCGGCCGGGCTCCGGGGGGCGCTGCGGCAAGGAAGGGCCAAGACGGATCCAACACTCGGCAGGTCTGCTGCGTCCGCGCCGGGAGAGGCGTCCACTGGTCGCAGGGGCGCACCCGCCCCTCGCCTTCGGGGGCGCAGTGGGGAGTCGGCTCCCCCTCCCGCGACGGAGGCGCTCGTCCGGCGGACAAGAGGAGCTGGAATGAGTGAGATCGCAGGGCGGACCGGCCGGGGCACCCCGGCGGCCGACGTCGTCCACGAGTCGTATTCCTTCGCCTGCATGCGCTGCGGGCACGGCTGGGAGCAGTCGTACGAGATCGAGCACCACCGCGACGCCGAGGGCGCCGCGTTCGTGACCTACCTCGCCGACGGTCTGGTGGTGCCGTCGCCGCTGAGCCGGCCGACCTGCCTGAACTGCGACAACCATCTGGTGCGCATCATGCGCGCCGGACAGGTGTCCTCGGCGCTGAACTCCCTGCGGCGGCAGCCGCCCGCGCTGCCCCGGCAGGCATCGGCGGAACCCGCCGGCCCGGACCACGCGCCCGAGCCCGAGGAGCAGCACCACTGGCACTTCTCGGACCTGCTGCACCCCTTCCACCACCGCAGGGCGATCTGATCCCCTCCCTGACGGGCGGGCGAGCCGGTGCCTCCGTGGCACGCGGGCCGATCCGCCGACCGTGACGACAGGCCGGGCGTGCCCCCTTCGTAGGATCGGGGCATGCCCTCCCATACCGAAGCCCCGCCCCTGCCGGCACCGCTGCGCGTGGCCGTCGCCGACTCGCACACCCACCTCGACATGCAGTCCGGCACGGTCGAGGAAGGCCTCGCCAAGGCCGCGTCGGTCGGTGTGACCACCGTCGTCCAGGTCGGCTGCGACGTGCACGGCTCCCGGTGGGCGGCGCAGACCGCCCTGGAGCACGACGCCGTCCACGCGTCCGTCGCACTCCACCCCAACGAGGCGCCCCGCATCGTGCACGGCGATCCCGGCGGAGGGGGGTCCCGCCAGGGCGCGCGCACCGCGGGCGGTGACGCCGCTCTGGACGAGGCCCTCGCCGAGATCGACCGGCTGGCCGCCCTGCCCCAGGTCAAGGGCGTCGGCGAGACCGGCCTCGACTACTTCCGCACCGGCCCCGAGGGCAAGGCGGCCCAGGAGCGCTCCTTCCGCGCCCACATCGAGATCGCCAAGCGGCACGGCAAGGCCCTGGTCATCCACGACCGCGAGGCCCACGCCGACGTGCTGCGCGTCCTCAAGGAGGAGGGCGCCCCGGAGCGGACGGTCTTCCACTGCTACTCGGGCGACGCGGCGATGGCCGAGGTCTGCGCCCGCGCCGGGTACTTCATGTCCTTCGCCGGCAACATGACCTTCAAGAACGCCCAGCCGCTGCGCGACGCGCTCGCCGCCGCCCCGCTGGAACTGGTCCTGGTGGAGACCGACGCGCCGTTCCTGACCCCGGCGCCGTACCGCGGACGGCCCAACGCCCCGTATCTCGTTCCGGTCACGGTCCGTGCGATGGCGGCGGTGCGGGGCATCGGCGAGGACGCGCTGGCGACAGCGCTGGCAGCGAACACGGCCCGCGCGTTCGATTACTGACCCATAACGCTTCCAGGGGCTTCTCCCGGTCCCACCTCGGGAGAGTGTCGCCACGCTGGGTAGCCGCGTTGCTTGGGAGAGTGACGACCGCTCCGCTAGGTTCTGGTCGCCCGATCCCCCTGGAGCGTCGTCGTGAGCAACTCGCAGTACGAGACGTACGAGACGTACGGCCCGGCCGGCCGGTGCGGCCCGACCGTCGTCGACCCGCCGGCGCCGTACGACGTCCTCGACCCGCACAGTGCGCCGACGCTGCCCCACCACGTCCTGGACCCGCACAGTGCGCCGACGCTGCCCCACCACGTCCTGGACCCGCACAGTGCGCCGACACTGCCCTACGACGTCCGCGCCGCGCCCGGGGTCTTCGAGGACACCTACCGGCCCGCCTGCGAGGAGCCCACGCTGCCGTGGCAGACCGTCCCGGACGGCGGGCTCCCGGGTTACGGCGCCGCTCCCGCGGCCGGCGGTCCGCTCTCCGGCGGGCGCGCCGGAGCCCGCCGCGCCGCCCGCCGCAGACGCACCGCCGTACGGCAGGACCCGCTGCGCCGACTCCTGCCGCAGGCGCTGGTCGTGGCGTTCCTGGCGGGCGGCACCACCGCGTTCGTCGCCGAGGACAAGGCGGTCGAGCTGACCGTCGACGGCAAACCGCGCACGCTGCACACCTTCGCGGACGACGTGACCGAGCTGCTCGCGGACGAGGGCGTTCAGGTCGGCGCCCACGACATCGTGGCGCCCGCCCCCGGCACGCCCCTGGCCAGCGGGGACGAGGTCGCCGTCCGTTACGGGCGCCCCGTGCGCCTCACCCTCGACGGCGAGCGGCGCGAGGTGTGGACGACGGCGCACACCGTGGAGGGGGCGCTCCGGCAGCTCGGGGTGCGGGCGGAGGGCGCGTACGTGTCCGCCTCCCCCTCCCGGCGGATCGGCCGGGAGGGGCTGACGCTCGACGTCCGCACGGAGCGCACCGTCACGGTCATGGCGGACGGGCGGGCGCGGACGATCCGCACGAACGCCGCGAATGTCCTGGAGGCCGTCGGGGAGGCCGGCATCACCCTGCACGGCCAGGACACGACCTCCGTGCCGCCCGGCAGCTTCCCGCGGGACGGGCAGACCGTCACCGTCATACGGATCACCGGGACCAGGGAGGTGCGCGAGGAGCTGATCCCGTTCGCGGAGGAGCGGACGCAGGACGCGACGCTGTTCCGGGGCACGGAGGTGGTCGAGCGGGCCGGGCGGCCCGGCACCCGGCGGGTCACGTACCTGGTGCGCACCGTGAACGGCGTCGGACAAAGACCCCGGCGGGTGAGGACCGAGGTGGTGCGCGAGCCGCAGACGCAGGTGGTGAAGGTCGGCACGAAGACGCCGCCGACGTCGGTCGCCGGGGCCGACCACCTCGACTGGGCCGGGCTCGCCGCGTGCGAGTCGGGCGGCCGGCCGGGGGCGGTGGATCCCTCCGGGACGTACGGCGGGCTCTACCAGTTCGACACGCGCACCTGGCAGAGCCTCGGCGGTTCGGGCCGGCCGCAGGACGCACCGGCGGCGGAGCAGACGTTCCGGGCGAAGAAGCTCTACCTACGGCGGGGCGCGAGCCCCTGGCCCCACTGCGGCACCCGCCTCCACGGCTGACGGCCCCCGGGGGCTCCGCCGCCGGACCCCCGTGACGGCCTGGACGGCAGCGTCCTCGAACGCCGGAGGGGCGGAAAACTCCCCGGCGCCGCAGGGGCGCGAGAAGTGGCCGTCACCCACCCGTACCCTTGGTGCGTGAGCAGCCCCACCCCCGACGCCCTCCTGGGCCCCGCCGACGTCCGCGAACTCGCGGCCGTCCTCGGCGTGCGGCCCACCAAGCAGCGCGGCCAGAACTTTGTGATCGATGCGAACACCGTGCGGCGGATCGTGCGGACCGCCGGTGTGCGCTCCGACGACGTGGTCGTCGAGGTCGGACCCGGCCTCGGGTCGCTGACCCTCGGGCTGCTGGAGGCCGCGGACCGGGTCGTCGCCGTCGAGATCGACCACGTGCTCGCGGGAGCGCTGCCCGCGACCATCGAGGCGCGGATGCCGCAGCGGGCCGGGCGGTTCTCGCTCGTGCACTCCGACGCGATGCACGTGACCGAGCTGCCGGGCCCCGCGCCCACCGCGCTCGTCGCGAACCTGCCGTACAACGTGGCCGTGCCGGTGCTGCTGCACATGCTGGAAGCCTTCCCGACCATCGAGCGGACGCTCGTGATGGTGCAGGCGGAGGTGGCCGACCGGCTCGCGGCGCCGCCCGGCTCGAAGGTGTACGGCGTACCGTCCGTGAAGGCCAACTGGTACGCCGAGGTGAAGCGCGCCGGCGCCATCGGGCGGAACGTGTTCTGGCCAGCGCCCAACGTGGACAGCGGCCTGGTGTCGCTGGTGCGGCGGGCCGAGCCCCTGAAGACCACGGCCTCGCGGCGCGAGGTCTTCGCCGTGGTGGACGCCGCGTTCGCGCAGCGCCGCAAGACCCTGCGGGCGGCGCTCGCCGGGTGGGCAGGGTCCGCCGCGGCCGCCGAGGCCGCGCTCGTCGCCGCGGGTGTCTCGCCGCAGGCCCGCGGGGAGGCCCTGACGGTCGAGGAGTTCGTCCGCATCGCCGAGAACCGCGCCGAACGGCCGGCGGACGCCGGGCACGCCGGACACAAGGGGTCGAGGGCATCGTGAAGGTGACGGTACGCGTCCCGGCCAAGGTCAACGTCCAGCTCGCGGTGGGTGCCGCCCGCCCCGACGGCTTCCACGACCTGGCCAACGTCTTCCTGGCGGTCGGGCTGTACGACGAGGTGACGGCCACCCCGGCGGACGGGCTGCGCATCACCTGCGCGGGCCCGGACGCCGGACAGGTGCCCCTGGACCGCACGAACCTGGCGGCCCGCGCGGCCCTCGCGCTCGCCGGACGCCACGGCCGCACGCCCGACGTCCACCTCCACATCGCCAAGGACATCCCCGTCGCGGGCGGCATGGCCGGCGGCAGCGCGGACGCGGCCGGCGCACTGGTTGCCTGCGACGCGCTGTGGGGCACGAACGCCTCGCGCGAGGAACTCCTCGACATCTGCGCCGAGTTGGGCAGTGACGTGCCGTTCAGCCTGGTGGGCGGGGCGGCTCTGGGCACCGGGCGCGGCGAGCGGCTGCGCCCGCTGGAGGTCGGCGGGAGTTTCCACTGGGTCTTCGCCGTCGCCGACGGCGGGCTGTCGACACCGGCCGTGTACGCGGAGTTCGACCGCCTCACCTCGCACGTCACCGTTCCCGAGCCGGCCGCGTCCCAGGACCTCCTCGACGCCCTGGCGAAGGGCGACCCGGCGGCCCTCGCGGCATCGGTCTCCAACGACCTCCAGCCCGCGGCGCTCTCCCTGTTCCCGAAGCTGACGGACACCCTGGCCGCCGGACGCTCCGCGGGCTCCCTGGCCGCGCTGGTCTCCGGGTCGGGGCCGACGACGGCCTTCCTCGTGCGGGACGCGGAGTCCGCGCGCGAGGTCGCCGGCGCGCTGCGCGCCTCGGGCACCTGCCGGGCGGTACGGGCCACCGAGGGCCCCGCGCCCGGCGCGACCCTGCTCTGAGACCGCGGCCTCTGAGACCGCGGCCCGGGCCTCGACGGGCGCGGACTACCCTTGAGGGTCGATCGTCCCCCTCGTCAGGAGAGAAATGGCCGTCAATCTGGTCAATGTCGAGTCCGTCAGCAAGGTGTACGGAACCCGTGCCCTGCTCGACGGTGTCTCCCTCGGCGTGTCCGAAGGGGACCGGATCGGCGTGGTCGGCCGCAACGGCGACGGCAAGACCACCCTGATCCGCATGCTCGCCAAGCTGGAGGAGGCGGACACCGGCCGGGTCACGCACTCCGGCGGCCTCCACCTCGGGGTGCTGACGCAGCACGACTCGCTGGACCCCGCGGCGACCGTCCGCCACGAGGTCATCCGGGACCTCGCCGACCACGAGTGGGCGGGCAACGCCAAGATCCGCGACGTGCTGACCGGTCTCTTCGGCGGCCTGGACCTGCCCGGTTTCCCGCAGGGCCTCGACACCGTGATCGGTCCGCTGTCCGGCGGTGAGCGGCGGCGCATCGCGCTGGCCAAGCTGCTCATCGACGAGCAGGACCTGATCATCCTCGACGAGCCCACCAACCACCTGGACGTGGAGGGCATCGCCTGGCTGGCCCGGCATCTGCGCGAGCGTCGGTCGGCGCTGGTGTGCGTCACCCACGACCGGTGGTTCCTCGACCAGGTCTGCACCCGCATGTGGGACGTGCAGAAGGGCGACGTCTACGAGTACGAGGGCGGCTACACCGACTACGTCTTCGCCCGCGCCGAGCGGGAGCGGATCGCCGCGACCGAGGAGGTCAAGCGGCAGAACCTGGTCCGCAAGGAGCTGGCGTGGCTGCGTCGGGGCGCGCCGGCCCGTACGTCCAAGCCGCGCTTCCGGGTGGAGGCCGCCAACGAGCTGATCGCGGACGTACCGCCGCCGCGGGACACGAGCGAGCTGATGAAGTTCGCCTCGTCGCGGCTCGGCAAGACCGTCTTCGACCTGAAGGACGTGACCGTCCAGGCCGGGCCCAAGCTGCTGCTCAAGCATCTGACCTGGCAGCTCGGTCCGGGTGACCGGATCGGTCTGGTCGGGGTGAACGGCGCGGGCAAGACCTCGCTCCTGCGGGCCATGACCGACGCCGCCCGCAGCGACGGCGAGCAGCAGCCCGCGGCCGGCCGGATCGTCACGGGCAAGACCGTCAAGCTCGCCTACCTGTCCCAGGAGGTCGCCGAACTCGACCCCACCTGGCGGGTGCTGCAGGCCGTGCAGGCCGTGCGGGACCGGGTCGACCTCGGCAAGGGGCGCGAGATGACCGCGGGGCAGCTCTGCGAGACGTTCGGCTTCAGCAAGGAGAAGCAGTGGACGCCCGTCGGCGACCTGTCCGGTGGTGAGCGCCGCCGGCTCCAGCTGCTGCGCCTGCTGATGGACGAGCCCAACGTCCTCTTCCTCGACGAGCCCACCAACGACCTGGACATCGAGACCCTCACGCAGCTGGAGGACGTGCTCGACGGGTGGCCCGGGTCGATGGTCGTGATCTCCCACGACCGGTTCTTCATCGAGCGGACCACCGACAAGGTGTACGCCCTCCTCGGGGACGCCACCCTGCGGATGCTGCCGCGCGGCATCGACGAGTACCTGGAGCGGCGCCACCGCATGGAGGAGGCCGCCGCGGCCGCCGTCCTCGCCGCCGCCCCCGCCCCTGCCAGGTCCGCGTCGGCCGCCGACGCCCGCGCCGCGAAGAAGGAACTGCAGAAGATCGAGAGGCAGTTGGACAAGGTTTCCGACAAGGAGACCAGGCTGCACGCCCAGATCGCCGCCAACGCGACGGACTTCGCAAAGGTGGCCGAACTGGACGCCGAGCTGCGGGAGTTGGCCGGTGAGCGCGAGGAGCTCGAACTGCGGTGGCTGGAGCTCGCCGAGGACGCGTAGGACGCGGCGGGGTGGGTGAAGGGCGCGTGAAGGCGCGTAACGAGGGCATCACGGGCCGGTCCTCCCTTGGGAACAGGGGGAGGACCGGCCCCTTGTTCGAGGGCTGCGCAGTGATAGAAAGGGCCGTCTGAAGACAGTCTGAGAACCACTCCAGCGCGACCGTGGGTGGCTAAAAATCAGTGAAGAGGGGGAGCGCTGATGACTCAGCCGCCCAACCAGCCGCCCAAGGGCGACTCGGGAACACCGCACGACCAGCCGGCCCAGCACGCCTCCGGGGCACCGCAGGACCCGCGGCAGGGCGCCACGCCGCCGCCGCCCCAGGCCCCGCCGGGCCCGCCCGCCGGCGGCCCTCCGCAGCCGCCGCAGCCCGGCTACGGATACCCGCAGCAGCCCGGCCCGTACGCCCAGCCCGGCCCGTACGCCCAGCCGGGCGCGTACACCCCGCCGCAGCAGCCGGGCGCCTTCGGCCAGCCGCAGCAGCCGGGTCCGTACGGGCAGCCGCCGCAGGCCGGTCCCTACGGTCAGCCCCAGCAGCCCGGCCCCTACGGCCGGCCTGGTCCCTACGGGCAGCCGCCGCAGGCCGGTTACGGCTATCCGCAGGGCCAGTTCCCCGGCGGCCCGGTGCCTCCGCCGCCCGGCGGCGGGCCGAGGAACCCGTTCCGGGGCAAGCCCGCGATGATCATAGGCGCGGCGGTCGCCGCGCTGCTCGTCATAGGCGGCACCGTGTTGGCGGTCTCCAGCGGCGACGACGGCGACAAGAAGCCGGTCGCGAAGAAGAGCCAGGACGACAAGCCGACCCAGTCCGCCCCGGTCGACGAGGGCGACGGCAGCGGTGACGGCGGCGAGGACCCGGACAACCTCAACGAGGGCCGCCAGGACGGCGAGGCGAAGGTGCTCTGGTACAAGGAGGCGCCCGACGCCCCCGGTTCCGGCGCCGACGCCCCCGGCATGTGGATCACCGGCAGGACGGCGGTGAAGGCGGCCTACAAGCAGCTCTTCGCCTACGACGTCGGTGACGGCAAGCCCACCTGGGACGCCATCACGTTCCCGCAGAAGATCTGCGCGGCCTCCCGGCAGAAGACGTCCGACGACAAGATCGTCATCGCGTACAAGGCCGGCGCCACGGACGGCGCCAAGTGCAACCAGATCCAGGAGATCGACCTCACCACCGGCAAGAAGGGCTGGAGCGCGAAGGTCGCCGACGGCGGCCTCTTCGACAGCGCCCTGTCCGTCGAACTGACCATCTCGGGCGACACGTTGATGGTCGGCCGCTCGCAGTCCGGCACCGCGTACGACATGTCCTCCGGCAAGAAGCTGTGGGACAAGAAGAAGTACGGCACGGCCTGCTTCCCGACCGCGTTCGCCGGCGGCAGCAAACTGATCTCCGTCTCCTCCTGCGGCGCCGGCAGCTCGAACGCGCACGACGAGGTGCAGGAACTTGACCCGGCGACCGGCAGGACCAGGTGGACGCAGAAGGTCGTCAAGGGCTGGCAGGTCGCGCGGACGTACTCGGTCGACCCGGTCGTCCTGTACCTCACCAACAAGGACAAGAAGCAGTGGAACATCTCCACGCTGAAGAACGACGGCACGATCCGCTCGCAGGTCGACGTCGACGAGTCGTTCGCACCGGAGTGCGGCTGGGCCATCCTCACCCGTGAGCTGCAGGGCTGCACGGGGGTCGCGGCCGACGCCAACACCCTCTACCTGCCCACCGAGGCGAAGAGCGGCCCGAACGAGATCGTCGCGATCAGCCTGGAGAGCGGCAAGGAGAAGTGGCGCACCAAGTCGCCCACGGACCAGACGATGCTGCCGCTGAAGCTCGACGGCGGCGACCTCATCGCGTACGTCGAGCCGTCGTACGACGCGGGCGGCCGGATCGTGTCCGTCCCGACCGGGGGCAGCGGCCACAAGACGACGAAGCTGCTGCAGAACCCGCAGGGCACCGCGGACATCGAGAACGGCTTCTACTCCAAGGCACTCGACTACGTGGACGGACGCTTCTACCTGTCCACGACCCGGCTGACGGGCAACGACGAGTCGAAGGAGAAGCTGATGCTGGCCTACGGCAAGTGACCGCCGGCCCGCCGACAGCGCCCCTTCCCGTCACCTCCACGCGCCCCGCGCGCCCTTCGCACTCCGAACACCCCGAGGTAGAGACGTCATGAGCCAGCCGCCGCCCCCGCCGCCCAACGAGCCCCCGCAGCAGGGAGGGTTCGGCGCCCCGCAGGACCCGCCGCCGGGCGGCTTCGGTGCCCCCCAGCCCCCGCCGCCGGGTGGTTTCGGCGCGCCCCAGACCCCGCCGCCGGCCCCCGGTTACGGCTACCCGCAGCCCCCCCAGCCTCCGCAGACGCCCCCGCCCGCCCCGCCGCAGGGCGCGCCCCCGCAGCCGCCGCAGGGCCCGGGCTACGGCTACCCGCACACCCCGCAGTCGCCGCCGCCCGGACAGCCCGGGTACGGGTATCCGGGCCAGCAGCCCCAGCCGCCGTACGGCTATCCGCAGCCGCAGACCTTCCCGATGCAGCCGCAGGTGCCCCACCAGGGCGGCGGCCGGAAGTTCAGCCCCCAGATGATCATCATCGTCGCGGCCGTCGTCGCCATCGCCCTCATCATCGGCGGGGGGGTCTGGTACAAGTCGTCCTCCGACAAGGACGACAAGAGCAAGGACACCTCCGCGGGACCGGGCGGCAGCTCCGGCGGCACGGACGCGAAGGGCGGCGGCACCTCCGGTGGCGGCGGCGCCAAGGAGAAGGCCCCCTCCGACCCGGCCGCCGAGGTCCTCTTCCAGGTGCCCGCGCACGAGGTCAAGGACGAGCGGATCGACAGCGTCACGGGCTCCTGGCTCACCGACGCGGTGTACGCCAAGGCGGGCGTCGGCAAGATCGTGGGCTACGAGCCCGACAGCGGCTCCGAGAAATGGACCCTCGACCTGCCCGGCCAGACCTGCGCGGGCTCGCGCGAGATCACCGAGGACGGCGTCGCCGCGGTGGTGACCGAGGAGGCCGAGCGCAGCGGCAAGAACGACCGCCATCCCTGCACGAAGGTCGTCGCCTTCGACATGGACACCGGCAAGGAGCTGTGGACCAAGACGGCCGCCATCAGCGGGACGGATATCGCGTTCGGCGAGGTCACCATCAGCGGCAGCACCGTCGCGGTCGGCGGAGGCTACTCCGGTGGCGCCGCGTTCGACGCGAAGACCGGCAAGGTCCTGTGGCAGCCGAAGGCGAGCTCCTGCAAGGACGTCGGCTACGCCGGCGGCGAGCAGCTCGTCGCGGTCCGCAAGTGCGGTGACTACGGCAACGAGAAGTACCAGGTGCAGCTGCTCGACCCGAAGAGCGGCAGCGCCAGGTGGACGTACAAGCTCCCGGCCGGCATCGACAACGCCAAGGTGATCTCCACCAAGCCGGTGGTCTTCGGCGTCGACTCCGGTGACATCACCGCCTCCGGTGTCACGGACGCGTTCTCGCTCGACGAGAGCGGCAAGCTGCGCACCAAGATCACGCTGGCGGACGGCAAGTACGAGCACGACTGCGGCGTCAACAAGGTGCAC
Organism: Streptomyces sp. GLSS-08; assembly: GCF_056387915.1. NCBI lineage: Bacteria > Bacillati > Actinomycetota > Actinomycetes > Kitasatosporales > Streptomycetaceae > Streptomyces > Streptomyces sp. GLSS-08. The sequence continues at coordinate 51,362 of NZ_JBWJAQ010000013.1, read as the reverse complement.
GACTGCACCGGCATCGCGGTCGGCAACGACAAGCTGTACGTGCCGACCAAGGAGCACGAGGGAACCGCCCAGTACAGCCGGACCAACGAGATCATCTCGTTCTCGCTGGCCACCGGGAAGACCACCGGCGACCGGATCGACGCGGGCGACGGCTACTCGATGTTCCCCATCCGGATGGACGGCGCCGACGTCATCGCGTACAAGGACGGCCCGTACGACAAGGGCGCCCAGGTCGTCTCGGTGGACGGCAAGTCGCTGAAGCAGACGAAGCTCCTGGAGACCCCCGCCTCCGAGACCGTGCTGAGCGCGATCAGCAGCATGGTCCCGAGCTCCTGCGAGCTGCTGTACACCTCCGGCCGCCTGTTCATGGGCAAGGAGCTGATCAGCAAGCCGTACTCGAAGGACGAGAAGGAGTACACGGCTCTCGGGTTCGGCGCCAAGTAGCGCGCGCGGCGCCGAGGAGCGCGCCGCGCGCCAGGACGCACCGGGTACCGCGCGCGGTACCGCACCCCGTGGCCGACGGCCCCGTCCCTGCTCAGGGGCGGGGCCGTGCGCATTCCCCGCATCATGCGCGAGGGGATGGGATTTCGGTGTTCCGGGCCGCTTCTCCCCGGTAGGGGAAGCGCAACGTCGAACAAGCGTGTAGCTTCCGGGGGATGGAGAGCCGGGGGGCTCGTTACCACGGGGAACCAGTGGGGATGCTCAGGGGGACTGGGGGTTGCTCGATGGGAGTTCGGCTCATGGTGGTCGACGACCACCGACTGCTCGCCGAGGCACTGGCCTCGGCGCTGAAACTGCGCGGGCACCGGGTGCTCGCCGCCGCCGCGCCCGCCGCGGGAGCGGCCGAGCTGGTGATCGCCCGGGCACCCGAGGTGTGCCTGATCGGCACGGCGACACCGGCCGAGCCGGGAATCTTCGACCCGGTGGTGAAGATCAAGCGGGAGCGCCCGCAGGTGGCGGTCCTGGTGCTCGGGCCGGTGCCGAACCCGCGCGGGATCGCCGCCGCCTTCGCCTCCGGTGCCTCCGGGTACGTGCGGCACGACGAGCGGATCGAGGGCGTCGAGCGCGCGATCATGAAGGCGAGGGCCGGGGAGGCCGCCGTGGCCCCGCAGTTGCTCCAGGGCGCGTTCGGCGAGCTGCTCAATCCGGCCGCGCAGCCCGACGACGAGGGCCAGCGGCTGCTCCAGATGCTCACCCCGCGCGAGGTGGAGGTGCTGGTGCGGGTCGCGGACGGCGAGGACACCCGGCTGATCGCGGCGGGGATGGGCATCGCGCCGAGCACCGCACGCACCCATGTCCAGCGGGTGCTGATGAAACTGGGTGTGGGTTCGCGCCTGGAGGCGGCGGCGCTGGCCGCGCGCACCGGGCTGCTCGACCGGGCGGGTCCGGTGCCGCACCTCCCCGCACCGACGGGTGCGGGGCCGGAGTGAACTCCGGCCCCGCCTGCCTCGGGCACCGACCGGAACGGCCGGCCGGGCCCGGGTGCGTCACGCGTGCTCGTCCGGCGCCCCGGTCTCGGCCGGCGTCGCCGGGGCGATGGGGCGGAGCTTGAGCCACACCAGGAAGAACAGCCCCAGGGCGAGCATCGCGAGGCCCGTCCAGAGGTTGATGTTGACGTCCTGGGCCTTCTTCAGGTCGGCTTCGGACGGGTTGATCCCGGCGATCGTGACGATCACGCCGTAGACCACGAACAGGCCGCCGATGATCCGCCGGATGTCGAAGAGACGGGCGGCGGTCGCGGACTTGCTCTCCAGTTCGGAGACTTCGCGCTGCAGTTCGGACATGGTCAGTGCCTCCGATCGGGTCAGAAGGAGTACGGGACGTAGCACAGCGCGGCCAGGGCGATCGCGCTCCAGCCCAGCAGCGCCGGCCTGCGGTACCAGGCGTCGTCGCCCGTGGCGGGCGGTTCCGCGAGCCCCGGGGAGGTCGTTCCGTAGACCAGTCCCGCCAGTTCGGCCTCCGGCTTGGGAGCGGTGAACAGGGTGACGGCGACCATGACGACCGCGCCCGCGACGAAGCCGACGATCGCCGACACGAAGTTGGCGCCCTGGTCGCTCGGGATGCTGATGACGCCCTGCTTGTAGATCCAGAAGTAGTTGGCCATCGCGGCCGTGGTGCCCGCGACCAGGCCCCAGACACCGGACTTCATCGAGGCGCGCTTCCAGAACATGCCGATGATGAAGACCACGAACATCGGCACGTTGAAGAAGGAGAAGAGCGTCTGGAGGTAGCTCATGATGTTGGAGAAGCTGGAGGCGATGAACGCCGTGCCGATGGAGGCCAGCACACCGATCGCGGTGATCAGCCGGCCGAACTTGACGTAGTAGCCGTCCTCGCGGTCCGTGACCACGTACCGCTGCCAGATGTCGGTGGTGAACACGGTGTTGAAGGACGACACGTTCGCCGCCATGCCCGCCATGAACGCGGCGAGCAGGCCGGTCACCGCGATGCCGAGGACGCCGTTGGGCAGCAGTTCCTGCATCAGGTACGGGATGGCGTCGTTGTACTGGAGGTCCGAGCCGCCGGTGCCTATCTTCGGGACGAGGACGGCGGCGACCAGGCCCGGGATCATCACCAGGAACACGATGAAGATCTTCGGGAACGCGGCGATCAGCGGGGTGCGCTGGGCGGCGGAGAGGTTCTTCGCGGACAGCGCGCGCTGCACCTCTGCGAAGTTCGTCGTCCAGTAGCCGAAGGAGAGCACGAAGCCGAGACCGAGGACGATCGTCAGCCAGTTCGCGCCGAGCGGGTTGGCTTCACCGATGCCCGTACCGCCCCAGGCGGACAGGAAGTTGTCGCCGTGGCTCTTGCTGAGCGAGTCGGTCAGGCCGTCCCAGCCGCCGACCTTCTTCAGGCCGAGGACGGAGAGCGGGATGAGCGCGGCGAGGATCACGAAGAACTGCAGGACCTCGTTGTAGATCGCCGAGGACAGACCGCCGAAGGTGATGTACGCGAGGACGAAGAAGCCCGCGACGACGATCGCCACCCACTGCGGCCAGCCCAGCAGCGCCTCGACGACGATCGCCAGCGCGTAGAGGTTCACGCCCGCGATCAGCACGGCGGCGAAGGCGAACAGGACCGAGCTCAGCAGATGTGCGGACCTGTCGAACCGCTGGAGCAGATACTCCGGCACCGAGCGGACCTTGGAGCCGTAGTAGAACGGCATCATCACCAGGCCCAGGAAGACCATGGCGGGGATGGCGCCGATCCAGTACCAGTGGACGACGGCCACGCCGTACTGCGCGCCGGTCGCGGCCATGCCGAGGATCTCGGTCGCGCCCAGGTTGGCCGCGACGAACGCGAGACCCGTGACCCAGGCCGGCAGGGAGCGCCCGGACAGGAAGAAGTCGAGGCTCGTCTTCACCGAGCGGCGCGCGGCGAAGCCGATGCCCAGCACCACGACGAAGTAGATCGCCAGGATCGCGTAGTCGAGCCCGTTCGTGGGGAGTCGGAGCCCTTCGGCGAGATAGGTGCCGTGGGGCAGGGAGGTGGGGGACTGCATAGGAACTCGCTTCGTTGCGTGAACGTATCCGACCGGAACCTACGCCTCCGCGTTCAGAAAATGAACACTTCAGTTGATGTTCTTTGTTTGATTGTGATGTTGACGCCCGTGGGGACTTGTGGTTTGTTGTGTTCGGTTCTGTTTGATGGGTGGGACAGGGGAGTCCGGCAGTGAAGAAGACCTCGACCCGGCTGGCGGACGGCCGTGAGCTCGTCTATTACGACTCGCGGGACGACACGGTGCGCGACGCCGCAGACCGGCGTCCGCTGGAGCCGACCGTCACCACCTCCGAGGTCCGCCGCGACCCGCTGCTCGGTGACTCGGTGGCCGTCGCCTCCCACCGGCAGGGCCGCACCTACCACCCGCCGGCCGACGAGTGCCCGCTGTGCCCCTCCCGGGGCGAGAGGCTGAGCGAGATCCCGGACTCCTCGTACGACGTGGTGGTCTTCGAGAACCGTTTCCCCTCGCTGGCCGGTGACTCCGGCCGCTGCGAGGTCGTCTGCTTCACCTCCGACCACGACGCGTCCTTCGCCGACCTCACCGAGGAGCAGGCGGCCCTGGTCCTGGAGGCGTGGACCGACCGCACCGCCGAACTGTCCCATCTCCCCTCCGTCGAACAGGTCTTCTGCTTCGAGAACCGCGGCGCCGAGATCGGCGTCACCCTCGGCCACCCGCACGGCCAGATCTACGCCTACCCCTTCACCACCCCGCGCACCGCGCTGATGCTGCGCTCCCTCGCCGCCCACAAGCAGGCCACCGACGGCGGCAACCTCTTCGACGAGGTCGTGGCCCGCGAACTCGCCGAGGGCGACCGGGTCGTCCTGGAGACCGAGCACTGGGCGGCCTTCGTGCCGTACGCGGCGCACTGGCCCTACGAGGTGCACCTCTACCCCAAGCGCCGGGTCCCCGACCTGCTCGGCCTCGACGACGGCGCGCGCACAGAGTTCCCCCAGGTCTATCTGGAACTCTTGAGGCGCTTCGACCGGATCTTCGACCGGCGGGACGGAGGGAAGGAGGGCGAGGGCGAGCCCGCGACGCCGTACATCGCCGCCTGGCACCAGGCGCCGTTCGGCACGCTGGAGGAGTTCGAGGGCGTCGACCGCGACGACTTCGCACTCCACCTCGAGCTTTTCACCATTCGCCGCACTTCCGGCAAGCTGAAGTTTCTCGCGGGTTCCGAGTCCGGCATGAGCGTGTTCATCAACGACGTGCCGCCGGAGACCGCGGCTCAGCGACTGCGAGAGGTAGCGAGTTCATGAGTGGGAAGTACCTGGTCACCGGCGGCGCGGGCTATGTCGGCAGCGTGGTCGCGCGGCATCTGCTGGAGGCGGGCCACGAGGTCACCGTCCTCGACAACCTCTCGACCGGCTTCCGCGAGGGAGTCCCGGCGGGCGCCGCGTTCATCGAGGGCGACATCCGCGACGCCACCAAATGGCTGGACTCCTCCTACGACGCGGTCCTGCACTTCGCCGCCTTCTCCCAGGTCGGCGAGTCCGTCGTCAAGCCCGAGAAGTACTGGGACAACAACGTCGGCGGCACCATGGCGCTGCTCGCCGCGATGCGCTCCGCGGGCGTGCGCACACTCGTCTTCTCCTCCACCGCCGCGACCTACGGCGAGCCCGAGGTCACCCCGATCGTGGAGAGCGCGCCGACCGCCCCGACGAACCCCTACGGCGCCTCCAAGCTCGCCGTCGACCACATGATCAGCGGCGAGGCGGCGGCCCACGGACTCGGCGCGGTGTCCCTGCGCTACTTCAACGTGGCCGGCGCCTACCGGGACTGCGGCGAGCGGCACGACCCCGAGTCGCATCTCATCCCGCTGGTCCTCCAGGTCGCCCAGGGCCGCCGCGAGGCGATCTCGGTCTACGGGGACGACTACCCGACCCCGGACGGCACCTGCGTCCGCGACTACATCCACGTCGCCGACCTCGCCGAGGCGCACCTGCTGGCGCTGACCGCGGCCCGCCCGGGCGAGCACCTCATCTGCAACCTGGGCAACGGCAACGGCTTCTCCGTCCGCGAGGTCATCGAGACCGTCCGCCAGGTGACCGGGCACCCGATCCCCGAGGTGGCGGCGCCGCGCCGCGCCGGCGACCCGGCCGTCCTGGTCGCCTCCGCCGCCACCGCGCGCGAGCGGCTCGGCTGGAACCCGTCCCGCGCGGATCTCGCGGGGATCGTCGCGGACGCGTGGGCGTTCGCACAGAACAGGGACTGAGGGAGCACCAGGTGGGGGTTCGCGAAGGATTCCAGGAGCTGTACGGGGCCGCGCCGGAAGGCGTCTGGGCGGCCCCCGGCCGGGTCAACCTGATCGGTGAGTACACGGACTTCAACGAGGGGTTCGTGATGCCGCTCGCCCTGCCGCACACCGCGGTGGCGGCGGTCTCCCGGCGCGACGACGGCGTCCTGCGGCTGCACTCGGCCGACGTCGAGGGCCCCGTCGTCGAGCTGCACGTCGACTCGCTCGAGCCGCTGACCAACACCAGCTGGGCCGCGTACCCGGCCGGTGTGGTGTGGGCCCTGCGCGCCGCCGGGCACGCCGTGACCGGCGCCGACGTGCACCTGGCGTCCACCGTGCCGACCGGCGCGGGCCTCTCCTCCTCCGCCGCCCTCGAAGTCGTCACGGCGCTGGCCCTGAACGACCTCTTCGGATTCGGGCTCACCCGGCCCGAACTGGCCCGCCTGGCCCAGCGCGCCGAGAACGACTTCGTCGGCGTGCCCTGCGGGATCATGGACCAGACGGCGTCCGCGTGCTGCACCGAGGGGCACGCCCTGCACCTCGACTGCCGCGACCTGTCGATCCGCCAGGTCCCCTTCGACCTCGCCGCCCAGGGCCTCGAACTGCTCGTCGTCGACACCCGCGTGAAGCACGCCCTCGGCGACGGTGCCTACGCCGAGCGGCGCCAGGGATGCGAGGAGGGCGCCCGCCGGCTCGGCGTCTCCCATCTGCGCGACGTCGCCCACGAGGACCTCGACGCGGCCCTGGCCCGGCTCTCCGACGAGCGCGTGCGCCGCTACGTACGGCACGTGGTCTCCGACGACCACCGGGTGGAGCGGGTCATCGGCCTGCTGGACGCGGGAGACGTGCGCGGCATCGGGCCCGTCCTCACCGAGGGGCACGCCTCCCTCCGCGACGACCTGCGCATCTCCTGCCCCGAGCTGGACCTCGTGGTCTTCGCCGCCAACGCGGCCGGGGCGCTCGGCGCGCGGATGACCGGCGGGGGCTTCGGCGGTTCGGCGGTCGTCCTCGTGGAGTCCGCCGACGTCGACACCGTCACCAAGGCGGTGACGGAGGCGTTCACCGCGGCCGGCCACACCGCCCCCCGCGTCTTCCCGGCGGTGCCCGCGGCGGGCGCCCGCCGGGTGGGCTGACCGAAGGGGTTCCCGGTCCGGGGACGAGCGCGCGGCGCGCTGACGGGGGTCCGGGGCCGGCGCCCCGGGTACGGGACGGACAGCTGGGGAGCCCCGCGGTTCAGCGGGTCAGACGCTTCGTCAGCGTGTACTCGGTGATCCCCGGCGGATAGCCGGGGATCACGCACACCACCTCGTAGCCCTGCTTCTCGTAGAACCCGGGTGCCTGGAAGTCCCAGGTCTCCAGCCGGGCACTGCGGCACCCGTGGTCGTCCCGCGCCGCCCGCTCCGCCCGGGCGAGCAGCCGGGCCCCGAGCCCGGCCCCCCGGTACCGCTCGTCCACCCAGAGATACGTGACGTGGAGCCAGGTCGCCCACGCGTGCCCGACCAGGCCCCCCGCGAGGGCGCCCGTCCCGTCCAGCGCCCAGACATGAAGCGGAACCTCCCGTTCGCCGGGGGTTCCGCGCAGGGAGCGGAGCACCGGGGAGGCCCGCGTGTTGGCGTCCCGCAGCCGCCTGCGCAGCAGATCCCGTCGCTCCCGGTCCACTTCTGTCTCAAGACGGAACATACGGCTCACCATAAACGCGCTGGCCAACCAGTTCTGCAAATCGCCTTCCGCTCCCCGCTCCCGGGCCTACCCTGATGGACAGTGCCGGTGGGGGCCGGTGCTGATCAGGGGGCGAGACAGCCGGGTACGACGCCCGGAGTGGGGGTAGCAGTTCCAGCACGGCGGCGGCCGTGCGGCTGCGTCGCCCCACCCCGGGTCCTGGGGGCCAGGGGATCATTCCGGGCGCCGTACCTGCGCAGGCCGTCCTCCGACAGTGGGGGTTTCAGTGGTTCGCATCCGTGTCCTGGTCGTCGACGACCACCGCATCTTCGCCGAGTCGCTCGCCGCTGCCCTGGCCGCCGAGCCCGACGTCGACGTGTCCGCGGCGGGCAGTGGCCCCGCCGCACTGCGCTGCCTGGAGCGGGGCGCCGCCGAAGGGCGCAGATTCGACGTGGCTCTCGTCGACGCGGACCTGGGCGGCAACGTGCCGGGCACGCGTCCGGCCGTCCCCGTGCAGGAGAGCAACGAGGACGGGCTCGTCGACGGGATCTCCCTCGTCGCCGGGGTCCGCTCCGGTCAGCCCCACGTCCGCACGGTGGTCCTCGCCGAGAAGGACGACCCGCGCCGCGCGGCCCTCGCCCTCCAGGCCGGCGCCTCGGGCTGGGTCGCCAAGGACTGCTCCCTGTCCCGGCTGCTGACCGTCATCCGGGGAGTCCTGCGGGACGAGACGCATCTGCCGCCCGCCCTGCTCACCGGCGTGCTGCGGGAGCTGACCGCCGCCCGCAAGCACCGCACCGAGAGCGAGCGGCTGGTGGAGTCCCTCACGCCGCGGGAGCGGGAAGTGCTGCGGTGCATGGTCGCCGGGCTGGGGCGCAAGGCCGTCGCCGAGCGGCTGTTCCTCTCGCCCCACACCGTGCGGACCCACATGCAGAACGTCCTCGGCAAGCTCGGGGTGCACTCCACGCTCGCCGCGGTCGCGCTCGCGCGCCGGGCCGGGGTCGGACCCGCCGACCTAACCGGGGATGTTGTCGAACGGGGCGGTCAACTGGCGTAGCAGTGCGGCCAGTTCGCCGCGCTGTCCGCGGCTGAGCTCCGCGAGGATCGCGCGCTCCTGGTCCAGGAGTCCGGCCAGTGCCTGGTCGGCGCGGTCCTGGCCCTCCTCCGTGAGCCGCACCAGCACACCGCGCCGGTCGCTGGGATCGGGCAGCCGCTCCACCAGGCCCTTCTTGGCGAGCCGGTCGATGCGGTTCGTCATCGTGCCCGAGGTGACCAGGGTCTGGGTGAGGAGCTGGCCGGGGGAGAGCTGGTAGGGGGCGCCCGCACGCCGCAGCGACGTCAGGACGTCGAACTCCCAGGGCTCCAGGCTGTGCTCGGCGAACGCCAGCCGGCGCGCCCGGTCCAGGTGCCGGGCCAGCCTGCTCACCCGGCTGAGCACCTCGAGCGGTTCCACGTCGAGGTCAGGGCGCTCCCGGCGCCACGCTGCGACCAGCCGATCGACCTCGTCCTCCATGACGATCAGTGTAGTGGTTGTGTCGACGTGAAGTCTCTTGACGTCAAGATACTTGGGTGTGAGGGTGGAGATCGCCCAGGACACCTCGCCCAGGTCACGTCCCCGCCGGACGTGCCCCTCCAGGAGGCCCGCCATGCCCGCCGCCGCTCCCCACTGGGACCCCAGCCAGTACCTGCGCCACGCCGACCACCGCGCCCGCCCCTTCATCGACCTCCTCGCCCGAGTGCCGGCCCTGCCGCGTGAGCCCGCCCGCATCGCCGACCTCGGCTGCGGCCCCGGCAACGTCACCGCCCTGCTCGCCGAACGCTGGCCCACCGCACACATCACCGGCTACGACAACTCCCCGCAGATGCTGGAACGCGCCCGCACCGACCACGCGGGCCCCACCCCGGGCGGCGGCCGCCTCGACTTCGAAGACGCCGACGCCCGCACCTGGACGCCCGCGGAGCCGTACGACCTGATCATCAGCAACGCCACCCTGCAGTGGGTACCCGGGCACCCCGCGTCCTTCCCCGCCTGGGTCGAGGGCCTCACCCCCGGCGGCACCCTCGCCTTCCAGGTCCCCGGCAACTTCGACTCGCCCAGCCACCGCCTCATGCGCGAGATCACCCGCTCCCCGCGCTGGCAGGACCGCCTCGGCGAAACGCTGCGCCACGACGGGGCGATCCTCACCCCCGCCGGCTACCTGGACCGCCTCGTCGCCCTCGGCTGCCGGGCCGACGTCTGGGAGACGACGTACCTGCATCTCCTCCCCGGCGAGGACCCGGTGCTGGACTGGGTGAAAGGAACGGGTCTGCGGCCCGTCCTCACCGAACTGGGCCCGGACGCGGACGCCTTCATCGACGAGTACCGCGAGGCCCTGCGCACCGCCTATCCGGCCGGCGGACACGGCACGGTGTTCCCGTTCCGCCGCGTCTTCGCCGTCGCCCGGAAGGCTGACTGAGGTGCTGACCGCCGTCGACCACGTCCAGCTCGCCGCCCCGCCCGGCTCGGAGGACGCCCTGCGCGCGTACTACACGCACGTCCTCGGCATGACCGAGATCCCCAAGCCGCCCGCCCTCGCCGCCCGCGGCGGCTGCTGGTTCGCCGCGGGAACGGTGCGGCTGCACCTCGGGATCGAGAAGGGCTTCCGGGCCGCGAAGAAGGCCCACCCCGGCCTGCGAGTCCGTGGCATCGAGGCGTACGCCGACCGGCTCACCGCCCACCGGGCCCCCGTCACCTGGGACGACGGCCTGCCCGGCCACCGCCGCTTCTACTCCGAGGACCCGGTCGGCAACCGGCTCGAATTCCTGGAACCGGTCGCCGGTCCTTGGAAGGCTCATGAAGACCCAAGATCTGCACGAGCCTTCTAGGCCTTGCGGTGGCCTATCAGGCGCGGCTTCGCCTCCAGGCCGTCCAGGCCGTGCCACGCCAGATTCACCAGATGCGCGGCCACCTCGGCCTTCTTCGGCCGCCGCACGTCCAGCCACCACTGGCCCGTCAGGGCCACCATGCCCACCAGCGCCTGCGCGTACAGGGGCGCCAGCTTCGGATCGAAGCCGCGGCTCTTGAACTCGCGGCCCAGGATGTCCTCCACCTGGGTGGCGATGTCCGAGATCAGCGACGCGAAGGAACCCGTCGACTGCGGGATCGGGGAGTCACGGACCAGGATCCGGAAACCGTCCGTGTACTCCTCGATGTAGTCCAGGAGCGCGAACGCGGCCTGCTCGCACAGCTCACGGGGATGGCCGGCCGTCAGCGAGCTGGTCACCATGTCCAGCAGCCGGCGCATCTCCCGGTCCACCACCACCGCGTACAGGCCCTCCTTGCCGCCGAAGTGCTCGTACACCACCGGCTTGGAGACCCCGGCCTTCGCCGCGATCTCCTCCACCGACGTGGCCTCGAAACCCTTCGCGGCGAACAGCGTGCGACCGATCTCGAGCAGCTGCTGACGTCTCTCCGCACCGGTCATACGGGTGCGGCGCGGACGCCGCTGCTTGTCGTTGCCGGATGTGCTCGAGTCGGTCGCCACGCTGTCCATCATGCCGCTTCGGCGGTCTCCGGCCTGCGGCGGGCGCCCGTCCCGTCCGGGTTCCGGCGGGAATCGATACGCGAGCGTGACGGCCAGCGCACGTCGTACGCCCAGCCCAGCCGCTCGCACCAGCGGATGATCCGCGCCGAGGAATCCAGCTGACCGCGCTCCACACCGTGCCGCGCCGACGTCGGGTCCGCATGGTGCAGGTTGTGCCAGGACTCGCCGCACGACAGCACGGCCAGCCACCACACGTTGCCCGAACGGTCACGCGACTTGAAGGGCCGCTTGCCCACCGCGTGACAGATCGAGTTGATCGACCACGTCACGTGGTGCAGCAGCGCCACGCGCACCAGCGAACCCCAGAAGAAACCGGTGAACGCGCCCCACCAGGACATCGTCACCAGACCACCGATCAGAGCCGGCAGCGCCAGGGACAGCGCCGTCCAGGCGAGGAACTGCCGCGAGATCGCCCGGATCGCCGGGTCCTTGATCAGATCAGGCGCGTACTTCTCCTGCGAGGTCCGCTCCTCGTCGAACATCCAGCCGATGTGCGCCCACCACAGGCCCTTCATCAGCGCCGGAAGCGTCTCGCCGAAACGCCACGGCGAATGCGGGTCACCCTCGGCGTCCGAGTACTTGTGGTGCTTGCGGTGATCGGCGACCCACCGCACCACCGGCCCCTCCACCGCCATCGAACCGGCGATCGCCAACGCGATCCGCAGCGACCGCTTGGCCTTGAAGGAACCGTGCGTGAAGTACCGGTGGAAACCGATCGTGATGCCGTGGCAGCCCAGGTAGTAGAAGAACACCAGCAGGCCGAGGTCCAGCCAGCTCACCCCCCGGCCCCAGGCCAGCGGCACCGCCGCCAGCAGGGCGAGGAAGGGAAAGACGATGAAGAGGAGCAGCGCGAACTGTTCCACCGAACGCTTCTGCTCACCGCCCAGCGTGGCGGGCGGCAGCGAGCCGTCGTCGTCCGCCCGGGGGGCGTCTTCGAACACATCGGAGCTTGCGGTCATGGGCGTCCCCTTGTGGGGTCGAGGGTCAAGAGTCAGAAAATGCCGGAAGCAGGGACCCGACAGACATACCTGGAGCTGACGGGCATCCCTACGGTTCCGTAACCTACGGCATCGTAAGTATGACAGCGCGAAAGCCGACGGCAACAGCCCGACAGTCTGCGCGTCCGCATGGACACCTATCCTTGGAGTCGGTCGGACAGCGCGGTCCGTTCTGAAATCTTCCCGGGCGCCACGTCCCTGAGCGGCACCCCGCCGCGCGGTCACCACCCGGGTTCCCCGCCAGACGAGCTTCAGACGAGCTTCAACACTGCAAGGAGCCGCACCTGTGAGCAGTGCCGACGAACAGACCACGACGACCAGCAGCGAGCTGCGCGCCGACATCCGCCGCCTGGGCGACCTGCTGGGAGAAACCCTCGTACGCCAGGAGGGCCCCGAACTCCTGGAACTCGTCGAGAAGGTCCGCAGCCTGACCCGCGAGGACGGCGAAGCCGCCGCCGAGCTGCTCCGCGGCACCGAACTGGAGACCGCAGCCAAGCTGGTCCGCGCCTTCTCCACGTACTTCCACCTGGCGAACGTCACCGAACAGGTGCACCGCGGCCGCGAACTGCGCGCCAAGCGCGCCGCCGAAGGCAGCCTCCTCGCCCGCACGGCCGACCGCCTCAAGGACGCCGACCCCGACCACCTGCGCGACACCGTCCGCAACCTCAACGTGCGCCCCGTCTTCACCGCACACCCCACCGAAGCCGCCCGCCGCTCGGTCCTCAACAAGCTGCGCCGCATCGCCGCCCTCCTCGAAACCCCCGTCACCGAGGCCGACCGACGCCGCTACGACACCCGACTGGCCGAGAACATCGACCTCGTCTGGCAGACCGACGAACTGCGCGTCGTCCGCCCCGAGCCCGCCGACGAGGCCCGCAACGCCATCTACTACCTCGACGAACTGCACGCCGGCGCCGTCGGCGACGTCCTCGAGGACCTCACCGCCGAACTCGAACGCGTCGGCGTCGACCTCCCCGACGACACCCGCCCCCTCACCTTCGGCACCTGGATCGGCGGCGACCGCGACGGCAACCCCAACGTCACCCCCCAGGTCACCTGGGACGTCCTGATCCTCCAGCACGAACACGGCATCAACGACGCCCTGGACATGATCGACGAGCTCCGCGGCTTCCTGTCGAACTCCATCAGATACACCGGCGCCACCGAAGAACTGCTCACCTCCCTCCAGACCGACCTCGAGCAGCTCCCCGAGATCAGCCCCCGCTACAAGCGGCTCAACGCCGAGGAGCCCTACCGGCTCAAGGCCACCTGCATCCGCCAGAAGCTCGAGAACACCAAGCAGCGCCTCGCCAAGGGCACCCCCCACCAGGACGGCCGCGACTACCTCGGCACCGGCGAACTGCTCGCCGACCTCACCCTCATCCAGAGCTCCCTGCGCGAGCACCGCGGCGCCCTCTTCGCCGACGGCCGGATGAACCGCACCATCCGCACCCTCGCCGCCTTCGGCCTCCAGCTCGCCACCATGGACGTCCGCGAACACGCCGACGCCCACCACCACGCCCTCGGCCAGCTCTTCGACCGCCTCGGCGAGGAATCCTGGCGCTACGCCGACATGCCCCGCGACTACCGCGGCAAGCTCCTCGCCAAGGAACTGCGCTCCCGGCGCCCCCTCGCCCCCAGCCCCGCCCCCGTCGACGCCGCGGGCGAGAAGACCCTCGGCGTCTTCCAGACCGTCAAGAAGGCCCTCGAAGTCTTCGGACCCGAGGTCATCGAGTCGTACATCATCTCCATGTGCCAGGGCGCCGACGACGTCTTCGCCGCCGCCGTCCTCGCCCGCGAGGCCGGACTCATCGACCTGCACGCCGGCTGGGCCAGGATCGGCATCGTGCCGCTGCTGGAGACCACCGACGAACTGCGCGCCGCCGACGTCATCCTCGACGAAATGCTCGCAGACCCCTCCTACCGGCGCCTGGTCGCCCTGCGCGGCGACGTCCAGGAGGTCATGCTCGGCTACTCCGACTCCTCCAAGTTCGGCGGCATCACCACCTCCCAGTGGGAGATCCACCGCGCCCAGCGCCGCCTGCGCGACGTCGCCCACCGCTACGGCGTCCGCCTGCGCCTCTTCCACGGCCGCGGCGGCACCGTCGGCCGCGGCGGCGGCCCCTCCCACGACGCGATCCTCGCCCAGCCGTGGGGCACCCTCGAAGGCGAGATCAAGGTGACCGAACAGGGCGAGGTCATCTCCGACAAGTACCTCGTACCGTCACTCGCCCGCGAGAACCTTGAACTGACCGTCGCCGCCACCCTCCAGGCATCCGCCCTGCACACCGCCCCCCGCCAGTCCGACGAGTCACTCGCCCGCTGGGACGCCGCGATGGACGTCGTCTCCGACGCCGCCCACGCCGCCTACCGCCGGCTCGTCGAGGACCCCGACCTGCCGACCTACTTCCTCGCCTCCACGCCGGTCGACCAGCTCGCCGACCTGCACCTGGGCTCACGGCCCTCCCGCCGCCCCGGCTCGGGCGTCTCGCTCGACGGACTGCGCGCCATCCCGTGGGTCTTCGGCTGGACCCAGTCCCGGCAGATCGTGCCCGGCTGGTTCGGCGTCGGCTCCGGCCTCAAGGCCCTGCGCGAGACCGGCCTCGACAGCGTCCTCGACGAGATGCACGAGCAGTGGCACTTCTTCCGCAACTTTCTGTCCAACGTCGAGATGACGCTGGCCAAGACGGACCTCAGGATCGCCGGCCACTACGTCGAGACCCTCGTCCCCGACGAGCTCAAGCACGTCTTCGACACCATCAAGGCCGAACACGAACTCACCGTCCGCGAGGTGCTGCGCGTCACCGGCGGCGAACGACTGCTCGACAACCACCCCGTCCTCCAGCAGACCTTCGCCATCCGCGACGCCTACCTGGACCCCATCTCCTACCTCCAGGTCGCCCTCCTCAAGCGCCAGCGCGACGAGGCCGCAGCGGGCTCCGAACCCGACCCGCTGCTCTCCAGGGCCCTGCTCCTCACCGTCAACGGCGTCGCCGCCGGACTGCGCAACACCGGCTGACCCACCCGGCACACACAAGTGGCCCCCGCCCTCGCACCACGAGGACGGGGGCCACACCCCATTCACAGCACCAGGAACGTCACCCGTTCACAGCACCAGGCACGTCACCGGCTCACAGCACCAGGAACGTCGCCGTCAAGAACGTGACACCCGCCCCCGCCATCAACCACGCCACCCGCGTCAGCCGCAGACCACCCGCCACCACCACCGACGCCAGCAACAACGCGCCCGCCAGCGGAACCCACGCATACAACAGCCCCGCAGGCCCCGTACGCACCACACGGCCACTGCCCGGCTTCACCGCCACGGAGTACGTCCGCCCCGCCTCCACCGCCACCGACCGATCGATGACCACCCGGCCCCGCGCCTGCGACCCCACCGACGTCGGCCGGAACGGCCCCCAGCAGGCATCGTCCGCACAGGACGTCACCCGCATCGTCCCCTGCTCGCGCCCCTTGGTCAGCATCACGTGCTGCGCCGTACCCCAGGAACCCCACACACCCGCGACCAGGATCAACGCCGCGACCACACCCATCGCCGCCAGCCGCCCGAACCGCAGCGCCGCGTACGCGCTCTGACTGGAGGCCGCCCGGGGACACATGGCCGCGATCCTTGGCCATGACACTGCACCCGGTCAACCCGGCCGGGCGACAAGTCGCCGTTGTCCCCCTGCAACCGGGCCGGACAGCATCCGGCCCCTCACGAGTTGTACGTCGACTGCGCCCGCTCAAGACCCTCGATCACCAGGGCCTCCACCGCATCCGCCGCGCGGTCCACGAAATACCCCAGCTCCTTGCGCTCCGCCGACGAGAAGTCCTTCAGCACGAAATCCGCCACCTGCATCCGCCCCGGCGGACGCCCGATACCGAAACGCACCCGGTGATAGTCCGGACCCATCACCTTCGTCATCGACTTCAGCCCGTTGTGCCCGTTGTCACCCCCGCCCAGCTTCAACCGCAGCACCCCGTGATCGATGTCCAACTCGTCATGCACCGCCACCACATGACCCACCGGCACCTTGTAGAAGTCCCGCAGCGCGTTCACCGGACCACCCGACAGATTCATGTACGACATCGGCTTCGCCAGAATCACCCGCCGGTTGGCAGGACCCGGCGGACCGATCCGCCCCTCGATCACCTGAGCCTGCGCCTTCCCGGCCCGCTTGAACTTCCCGCCGACCCGCTCCGCCAGCAGATCGGCCACCATGAAGCCCACGTTGTGCCGGTTCATCGCATACTCCGGCCCCGGATTGCCGAGCCCCACGATCAGCCAGGGCGCATTGGCGTCGGTCGTCACGTCCGTGTCTCCCATGTGTGCTGGATACGCGCCAGCCGCCGCTCCGGAACGGAACGGCGGCTGACAACAGAGAAATCGGGGGGATCAGGCCTCGGCGGCCTCGTCGCCCGCACCCTCGGCCTCCGGAGAGGCCTCCTCCGCCTGCGCGGCCAGGACCTGGAGGACGACCGCGTCCTCGTCGATCGCCAGCTTCGTGCCCGACGGCAGCGGGATGTCCTTCGCGAGAATGGCGGCACCGGCCTCCAGACCCTCGATGGACACGGTGACCGACTCGGGGATGTGCGTGGCCTCGGCCTCGACCGTCAGCGTGCTCAGCACGTGCTCGAGCAGGTAGGCACCCGGAGCCAGCTCGCCCTCGGTGTGGACGTAGACCTCGACCGTGACCTTCTCGCCACTGCGGACGAGCAGCAGGTCGACGTGCTCAAGGAAGCCCTTGATCGCGTCACGCTGCACGGCCTTCGGGATCGCCAGCTGCGACTTGCCGTCGAGCTCCAGGGACAGCAGCACGTTCGGCGTACGCAGGGCGAGCAGCAGCTCGTGACCCGGAAGCGTCACGTGAACCGGGTCGGCACCGTGGCCGTACACGACACCGGGAACCTTGCTGTCACGACGGATACGACGCGCGGCACCCTTGCCGAACTCGGTGCGGGTCTCAGCGGCGATCTTGACCTCGGACATGTCACTCCTCGTAGTACCTGGGGAAAGTGGTCACCCGGCCACGAACGGCCTGCTACGAAGAGCGCGTCGATAACGGACAGCCGTACCCCGAAAACGCGGTACGGCCTCCCTCGCCGAGCAACTGTCACAGCTTACTCGGCGCGAAGGCCGTACCAGAAATCGATCTTCAGCAAGCCGGTGGACGGCTCACTGCTCCTCGAACAGGCTCGTCACCGAACCGTCCTCGAACACCTCACGCACCGCGTTCGCGATCGTCGGCGCGATGGACAGCACCGTGATCTTGTCCAGCTCCAGCTCACCCGGCGTCGGCAGCGTGTCCGTGAACACGAACTCGCTCACCTTCGAGTTCTTCAGCCGGTCCGCCGCCGGCCCCGACAGCACACCGTGCGTCGCCGTCACGATGACATCCTCCGCACCGTGCGCGAACAGGGCGTCCGCCGCAGCGCAGATCGTGCCACCCGTGTCGATCATGTCGTCGACCAGGACACAGACCCGGCCCTTCACATCACCCACGACCTCGTGCACGGTCACCTGATTGGCGACGTCCTTGTCACGACGCTTGTGCACGATCGCCAGCGGCGCGTCCAGCCGGTCGCACCAGCGGTCCGCCACCCGCACCCGGCCGGCGTCCGGAGACACCACCGTCAGCTTGCTCCGGTCCACCTTCGCACCCACGTAGTCCGCCAGAATCGGCAGCGCGAACAGATGGTCCACCGGACCGTCGAAGAAGCCCTGGATCTGATCCGTGTGCAGATCCACCGTCAGGATCCGGTGCGCACCCGCCGTCTTCATCAGGTCCGCGATCAGACGCGCCGAGATCGGTTCACGCCCACGGTGCTTCTTGTCCTGCCGCGCGTAACCGTAGAACGGCACGATCACCGTGATGCTCCGCGCGGAAGCCCGCTTCAGAGCATCGATCATGATCAACTGCTCCATGATCCACTTGTTGATCGGAGCCGTGTGGCTCTGCATCAGGAAGCAGTCGGCGCCACGAGCCGACTCCTGATAACGGATGTAGATCTCACCGTTCGCGAAGTCGAAGGCCTTCGTCGGGACAACCCCGACACCCAGCTTGTGGGCGACCTCCTCGGCAAGCTCGGGGTGGGCGCGGCCGGAGAAGAACATCATCTTCTTCTCGCCGGTCGTCTTGATCCCGGTCACAGCACTGTCTCCTCAGAGGTGTCTCAGCTGGGCGTTGAGAAGTGATCTCAGCTGGGGGGTGCGAGTTGTGCACCTATCACGGTACGCCGTGTCCGACGTGCCCGTTTCCGGTCAGCCTTCGCCGTCCGACTCCCGGGAAGCCGCCTCCGCCGCCTTCGCGGCCGCGCTCCCCGGACGCTTACGGGCCACCCAACCCTCGATATTCCGCTGCTGGCCACGGGCCACGGCCAGCGAACCGGGCGGCACATCCTTCGTGATCACCGAGCCCGCCGCGGTGTACGCGCCGTCCCCGACCGTGACAGGAGCCACAAACATGTTGTCCGAACCCGTACGGCAATGCGAACCCACCGTCGTGTGGTGCTTGTCCTGCCCGTCGTAGTTCACGAACACGCTCGCCGCACCGATGTTGGAATACTCACCGATCGTCGCATCACCCACATACGACAGATGCGGCACCTTCGTCCCCTCACCGATCGACGCGTTCTTCGTCTCCACGTACGTACCCACCTTGGCCCTCAGACCCAGACGCGTCCCAGGACGCAGATACGCGAACGGACCCACACTCGCCTGCGGACCCACCTCCGCGCCGTCCGCCACCGTGTTGTCGACCCGCGCCCCCGCACCCACCGAGGTGTCCTTCAGACGCGAATGCGGACCCACCTCCGCACCCTCACCCAGATGCGTCGCACCCAGAAGCTGCGTCCCCGGCAGCACCACCGCGTCCCGCTCGAACGTCACCGTCACATCCACCCACGTCGACGCCGGATCCACCACGGTCACCCCCGCGAGCATCGCCCGCTCCAGCAACCGGTCGTTCAGAATCCGCCGCGCCTGAGCCAACTGCACCCGGTTGTTGATACCGGCGATCTCCCGGTGATCGGCCGCCACCGACGCCCCCACCCGGTGACCCGCCTCCCGCAGGATCCCGAGCACATCCGTCAGGTACTCCTCACCCTGGCTGTTGTCGGTACGCACCTTGCCCAGCGCCTGCGCCAGCAGCCGCCCGTCGAACGCGAACACCCCGGAATTGATCTCCCGGACGGCACGCTGCGACTCGCTCGCGTCCTTGTGCTCCACGATCGCGGTCACCGCGCCGTTCGCGCCGTCCCGCACGATGCGGCCGTACCCCGTCGCGTCCGGCACCTCGGCGGTCAGCACCGTGACCGCGTTGCCGTCCTCGGCGTGCGTCGCCGCGAGCCGCTCCAGGGTCGCGCCCGTCAGCAGCGGCGTGTCGCCGCACACCACCACGACGGTCCCGTCGACGGCTCCGCCCAGCTCCTCCAGGCCCATCCGGACGGCGTGCCCGGTCCCGTTCTGCTCGGCCTGCACGGCCGTGCGTACGCCCGGGTCCGTGCCGGCGAGGTGCGCGGTGACCTGCTCACGGGCGTGACCCACGACGACGACCAGGTTCTCGGGGTCCAACTCGCGCGCGGCGGCGAGCACATGGCCCACCAGGGAGCGTCCGCAGAGTTCGTGCAGGACCTTCGGTGTGGCCGACTTCATACGGGTGCCCTCACCCGCTGCAAGGACGACGACGGCTGCCGGGCGGTTGGCGCTCACGGGGATGCCCTTCGGCTACGGATGGCGGGGTGGACATCCGCAGGATACCGGGGCGTTTCGGGGGTGACATGAGAGCGGGCCCTGACGGAGCTGTCAGGGCCCGAACGTGCTTGCTCCCGGGGAAGGAATCGAACCCTCATTCAATGGACCAAAACCATTTGTCCTGCCATTAGACGACCCGGGAAGGTCTGCGCGTTATGTCCGGTTCGATCGACCGGCGTCGCGCGCGGACAACACTATGCCGTACCAAGCCCCTTCGATGCGACGGTAGAGGTCGGCGCCTTGGCGGACAGTGACTGCCAGGCACCCTTGATAGGCCGGGCCCACGTTCCTGCGGACCGTCTTGGGATTGTGCTTCTTGAGCGTCGTCTTGTAGAAGGCGGACGGGTCGGCTCCGACCAGGTCCGCCCAGTACCGTTCGGCGCCCGCGACGTCGGCGCTCTCGTGGATCATCACGGAGTAGCGCAGCCGGTCCCGCTCCACTCCGAGCAGGTCGAGCCAGCGGAGGAAGACCTCGATCATGCCGGGGTCGCTGTTGACGAAGGTGACCTTCTCGCGGCGGTCGTACGGCTTGTCCTTCGCGCCCTCCGCCCAGTACAGGCCGACGCCCAGCAGGAACAGCTCCCTGGCGGACAGGGGGCCGATCTCCGCGGCTGCGGCCGCCTTGACGCGCCGGCGCTCCTCGTCCCGTACGGCCAGTTCGTGCTCCCAACGCTTGCGGGCCGCGAGCCTGGCCTGTTCCGCGGGGTTGCGGCGCTCCGGCTTCGGCAGGTCTCGCACCCACAGCGAGATCGAGCTCTTCGAGCAGCCCAGCTCCAGCTGGATCCGGTCGTACGTCCAGCCCTTGAGACGCAGTTCGCGGGCCCGGGCGCGGAGGTCGTCCTTGGCGTTGGGGCGGTGGGTCCACTCGGGGGCGGGCTCGCCGTCCAGGAGGCGGTTGAGGATGTCGTTGTTGTCCACGAGGAGCCGGTCGCGGATCTGGCGGCGGCTGAGCCCCGCCCGTCGCAGCGCCACCGCCCGCTCCCGCAGGGTTTCGAAGTCGGTGTATTTGCCGTGTGGGTATGCCATGAGCACAGGCTTCGTGCGGAATGCGGGCGTCCGGGGGCGAACAATGTGCGATTCAGCAGTTCGAGGGATACCGGCAGGTTTCGCTTCTGTTCGATTACGGAGTGTGGTGGGGGTCGGTCGCGGAAACTCACCGGAAACCGCCCGGGGTGCGCCCGTAGGCTGGGAGGCATGACCACGACGGGGGAGGACCACACCGCGGCCGGGAGAGGGCCGTGGTGGTGGACGAAGTGGCGCAGTGCGGTGCTGGACGTCGGCCTTGCGCTGGCGTCGGCGGTCGAGTGCGCGGCCGAGGGGGTTCCGTTCGCGCGGGACGCGGGTCTGCCGCTCGCGGCGGGCATCGTGTTCGGTCTTGTGGCCGGCTCGGTGCTGGTGCTGCGGCGGAGGTGGCCGATCGCGGTGGTGCTCGTCGCCCTGGCGATCACGCCGGCGCAGATGGGCTTCCTGATGGGTGTCGTCGGGCTGTACACGCTCGCCGCGTCCGAGCTGCCGCGCCGGATCATCGGGGCGCTGGCGGGCATGTCCCTGGTGGGGACGCTGATCGTGACGTTCGTGCGGGCGCGCCAGGACGTGGTGCGCGGGGACCTGACGATGGGGGACTGGTTCGTCCCGTTCCTGTCGATCACGACGTCGCTCGGGATGACGGCGCCCCCGGTGCTGCTGGGGCTGTATGTGGGGGCGCGGCGCCGGTTGATGGAGAGTCTGCGGGAGCGGGCGGATTCGCTGGAGCGGGAGTTGCAGCTGCTCGCGGAGCGGGCGGAGGAGCGCGCGGAGTGGGCGCGCAACGAGGAGCGGACGCGGATCGCGCGTGAGATGCATGACGTGGTGGCGCACCGGGTGAGTCTGATGGTGGTGCACGCGGCGGCGTTGCAGGCGGTGGCGCGGAAGGATCCGGAGAAGGCGGTGCGCAATGCGGCGCTGGTGGGGGACATGGGCCGGCAGGCGTTGACGGAGTTGCGGGAGATGCTGGGGGTGCTGCGGACGGGGGAGGTGGCGGGTTCCCGGGCGGGGCGGGGTCCGGCGGTGCCGTTGGTGGCGGTGGGGGTGGCGGCTGCGGTGGCGGCGTCGCGGGCGGTGGACGAGGCGGCGGACGGGCCGTGTCTGGCGGAGCTGGACGAGTTGGTGGGGCAGTCGGCGGCGGCGGGGATGGTGGTGGCTCTGTCGGTGGAGGGGGAGGTGCGGTCGTATGCGCCGGAGGTGGAGCAGACGGCGTACCGGGTGGTGCAGGAGGCGTTGACGAACGTGCACAAGCATGCGGCGGGGGCGAAGACGTATGTGCGGTTGGCGCATCGTTCGTCGGAGATCGCGATGCAGGTGGAGAACGAGCCGCCGCCGGAGCCGGGTTCGGCGTCGTCGGCTCGGTTGCCGAGTGGTGGCAATGGGCTGCTGGGGATGAAGGAGCGGGTGACGGCGCTGGGGGGTGTGTTCGTCTCGGGGCCGACGGATGCGGGGGGTTACCGGGTGTCGGCGGTGTTGCCGGCGGCCTGAGGGTGCGTGTCGGGGCTGGGCGGTGCGTGTCGGGGCCGGGCGGGCGCGGGTGCGCGTCAGGGGTTGTGCGGGTGTCCGTCGGGGTGTGGGTCCGTGGGTGTCCCTGGGTGGGTCAGACGGCGGTGAGGCGGACCGGTTCGAGGCCGGTGAGGAGTGTGGCGAGGGCCTGGTCGAGGTCGTGGCCGAGGTACCAGTCGCCGGTGTGGTCGAGGGCGTAGACGCGGCCTTCGGTGTCGATGGCGAGGGCGGCGCCGGTGTCGGTCTCCTCGCCGAGGGGGCAGACCTCGGTGTCGAGGGCGCGGCCGAGGTCGCCGAGGGTGCGGGCCATGTGGAGGCCGTGCAGCGGGTCGAGGTGGAGGTTGGCGGGAGCGACGCGGCGGCCGGGTCCCTGGGGGGTGATGCGCAGGCCGCCGAATTCGGCCCAGGCTTCTACGGCGGCGGGGAAGACGGTGTGGCGGTGTCCTGCGGGTGAGGTGTGTCCGCGCAGTGTGTCGGCCCAGTATTCGGCCTGCTTTATGTCCCAGCGTCCCGGCTGCCAGCCCGCGTCCCGCAGCGCGGCGTCGACGGGGACGGAGAAGCGTGTGGTGGAGGTGCGGTCGGCGTGCATGTGCCCTTGGTTCGTCGAGTGTCGTGGTCCGGCGTGCTGGGGGTGGGGAGGTCAGTCGTCCTGTGCTGTGGGGTCGACGACGCGTACGCCGAAGTGGGCGCTGAGCGCGGTGCAGGAGCGGCAGGGTGCGGCGAAGCTGCCGTGGAGGGGGTCGCCGTCCTCGCGGATGCGGCGGGCGGTGAGTTTGGCGTGCTTGAGGGCTTTGCGGGCTTCGCCGTTGGTCATGGGTCTGCGTGCGGCTCGTCTGCTGCGGGTGGCGTCGGCGGACGTGATGTGGCGGGAGATGAGGATGGTCTCGGCGCAGCGTCCGGTGAAGCGGTCGCGCTGGGCGCTGGTGAGGGTGTCGAGGAAGTCCTGTACGAGGGGGTGGAGGGCGGGGGGCTGGTCGCCGCGGGCGGCTGTTCCGGTGAGGGTGGTGCCGCGTACGGAGAGGGCGGCGGCGACGGTGGGGAGTATGCCGTCGCGGCGGTGGAGGAGTGTGGGGGTGTGGGGTGTTCCGGTGCTGCTCCAGCCGACGCGTGGATCGCCGGACGTGCCCGTCTGTGTCGCGTTCATGGTTGCCATCCCCTCCCGGCTCGTGGTGGCGGCCGCTGATGTGACCGCCGCCGCCGGTGGGGACACAGACTGCCAAACGGGGTGGCTGGTGGGGAAGCTGGGGCGCCGCGACACGCGCGGTCTTCGGCGGACGGTCACGGCGGGGTGACGGCTGGTCACGGAACTGGAGGCCCGGTGACCTGTGTCGTCGTACCGCATAGGCTGTCGACATCCGGGATCCATACCGCCGTACGAAGAACGCCGCAGGGGGCAATCGCCATGACGACAGGTCGGCTCGGGCAGCAAGCCGCGCCGCCGAACGCGGCATACGCGGGGCAGGTCGTGCATTTTCCGGATCCGGTCCGGGCGGCGCGTCATCCCGGAGGTGTGCGGGTGGACGAGCACGGCTATCCCGACTTCTCGCCGTATGCGCGTGCCGCCGCGGAGATCGCCGAGCCGCCGGAGGGTTTCGGGGTCGATGAGCTGCGGCTGACGGATTACGTGTCGGCGAATGCCGCGCTGGCCGCGACGGGGCACGACCTGTGGGACACGATTCCGTCGGTGGCGACGCCGCACGGGTGGACGTGGCACCACGTGCCGGGGTCGCGGCGGCTGGAGTTGGTGCCGGTCGAGGTGAAGGCGTTGTTGCGGCATCACGGTGGTCTGGCGACGGCGGCGGTGGATCAGGACAAGAGGGGCACGCGGCCGTTGCAGGAGACACGGCCGGCGCATTTCGGGTTGCCGAAGTCGTCGGTGGCGGTGTCGGAGCAGCAGGTGCTGGGGGTCGAGGAGGACCTGGGGTACCGGCTTCCGGGTGCCTACCGGTCGTTCCTGAAGGCGGCGGGCGGGTGTGCGCCGGTGGGTGCGGCGCTCGACGCGGAGCTGGGGCTGCTGGTGGACCAGCCGTTCTTCACGGTGCGCGACGAGGCGGCGGTCAATGATCTCGTCTATATCAACAAGTGTCTGCGTGATCATCTGACGAAGGACTATCTGTGCGTCGGGTTCGTGCAGGGTGGTCTTCTCGCGGTGAAGGTGAAGGGCGACGCGGTCGGGTCGGTGTGGTTCTGCGCGTACGACGATGCGCGTGACCAGGACGCGTGGCCGCCGGCCGAGCGGGTGGAGCGGCTGTTGCTTCCGTGCGGGGACGATTTCGACGTGTTCCTGTCCCGGCTGGCGGGCAGTCCGCCGGAGTTGGAGACGGTGGCGAATCTGATGGTGGACGGTGGCTTCGCGTACGCCGTGCCCGTCTCTTCGGTGGGGGAGTGAGCGTCCGATGGTGACCTTCGCGCAGGCGCAGGAGCGCGCGGAAGAGTGGATCAACGGGGACGTGGCCTCGTATCAGCACCGGGAGGTGCGGGTGCGGGAGTTCGATCTCGGGTTCGTGGTGTGGGCGGAGGACCGTGCCGACGGTCCGCGTTCGGACGGTGGGGCGCAGCGGCTCGTCATCGCGCGTGACAGTGGTGAGGCGACGTTGTGGCCGGCGTTGCCGGTGGGTGAG
Source organism: Streptomyces sp. GLSS-08 (assembly GCF_056387915.1). Classification (NCBI taxonomy): domain Bacteria; kingdom Bacillati; phylum Actinomycetota; class Actinomycetes; order Kitasatosporales; family Streptomycetaceae; genus Streptomyces; species Streptomyces sp. GLSS-08. The sequence continues at coordinate 26,480 of NZ_JBWJAQ010000013.1, read as the reverse complement.
GTCGTCCGCCGGTACGAGGAGGAGTACGGGGTGGCGGACGCGCCGGTGCGTCCGGCGCCTGCCGCGCGGGTGGATCTGAATCAGACGTCGTTCCTGTTGAGTCCTCCGGAGTGGCTTCAGGAGGCGGCGGACCGGATGGGGATTCCGGACCGCCGGGCGGGTGCGTCGGACGGGGCGGGGTCGCGGCCGGCGGCTGCGGAGGTGTCTGCCGACGGGGCTTCTGCGGGCGGGGGTCCGGGGGTCGCCGGGGTGTCGGACGGTGAGGGTGTCCGGGTGTCTCCGGCGTCCTCGGGTGCCGGTGTCGCGGCCGCTCCGGAGGGGGCGACGCCGTGGCCGGCCGCCGCGTCCGACGACGAGGTGCGGGACGTGCCGCCGCAGGACCGGGTGCCGTCGGGTGCGCCCGCGGGGGCGACGCCGTGGGCCGGGACGGACACCAACGCCGATGCGGGCGAGGACCGTTCGGTGCCGTTGCCCGCGACGGTGTTCGCGCCGCCGTTGAGCGACTTCGACGAGGTGGCGCCGCCGCCGGGTGTGACGCCGGATGCGAAGACGGCTCTGATGTCGGGTGGCAGTGCCCTTCCGCGTACGACGCTGGCGCCCGCGCTGGACGACTCCGGCACGCCGTCGCCGTCCCGTTCCCCGCAGGATCCGGGTGCGCGGGGCCCCGGTGGGGTTCCGTCCGGGTCTGCGCCCGCCGGTTCCGCGTACGGCTATCCGCAGGGCCCGGGCGGCCCGGGTACGCCGCCTCCGGGTGGGCCGTTCTCCGGTGGCCCGGGTACGCCGCCTCCGGGGGTGCCGGTGTCCGGTGGTCCGGGTATGGCCGCTCCCGGGGCGCCCGGCACCCCCGGCATGGTTGCTCCCGGTGGCCCCGGTACCCCGCCCCCGGGCGCGACTGCCCCCGGCGCTGCGGGTGTTCCGGGGCCGGGTGCCCATGCCCCCGGCGGTCCCGGCACACCGCCTCCCGGTGTGCCCGTCCCCGGTGGCCCGCAGGGCACGCCTCCGCCGGGCGCCCCGTCCTACGGCTACCCGCAGGGTCCCGCCGGTCCCGGCGCGCCGCAGCCGCCCGCCGGTCCGGCATCCGCCGGGCGCCCGTTGCCGCCGAACGCCGGTGACATCGCGGACGCCGCGACCAGCAAGGCACAGCGGCCGGCGCGCGGTGCGCGGGGTGGCGGGGCGGCGACGCCTCCGCCGCCGGGTGCGCCCGGGATGCCGGGCGCACGCCCGGGGAGTGCGCCCCCGCCCGGTCCCGGTGCGCCGGGCGCACCGGCGGGCGGTTATGTGCCGACGCAGCTGATGTCCCAGCTGGGTCCGGACGGGCCCGAGGGCCTCCCGGGCCCGGGAGGGCCGTCCGCACCGCAGGCCCCGGGCGCGCCCGGTGGTACGCCTGCGGGTGACGCCCACCACGCGGCGACGATGCTGGCGGGCCCCGCCCTCGGCGGTCCGGGCGCGCCCCCGCCCCCGAGCCCTCCGGGCGTCCCGCATGCTCCGGGTGCGCCGAACCCGCCCGGTGGTACGCCTGCGGGTGACGCCCACCACGCGGCGACGATGCTGGCCGGCCCCGCCGTCGGCGGTCCGAGGCCGCCCGGCGCGCCAGGAGTACCCGGCGCCCCGGCGGCGCCCGGTGCGCCGGGCACCCCGGGTGCCGTGCATCACGCGGCGACGATGCTGGCCGGCCCAGCGGTCGGCGGCCCCGCCGCGCCCCCGCCGCCGCAGGCACCCGGCATGCCCCCGGGTGGGCCGCAGCCGATGCCGGGTCAGCCCGTGCCCGGACAGCCTCCGGCGTACGGCTATCCGCAGGGCGGTCAGCCGACGGTGGGTCCCGGCTACCAGGCCGTGTTGCGCTACCGCGCCCAGGACGGGTCGGAGCAGCAGCTGATCCGGCGTTCCGCGCCGGGCACCCCGCATCCGGAGTGGCAGATCCTGCACGAGCTGCGTGCGATGAACGTGCCGCCGCAGCAGGTGCTGGAGCTGCACACGGAGCTGGAGTCCTGCGAGCTGCCGGGTGCGTACTGCGCGCGGATGATCCGGGAGACGTGGCCGCAGGCGCGGATCACCAGCATCGCCCCGTACGGCACGGATCACGCGAGCCGTCAGCAGGGGATGCATCAACTGCTCGCGCATCAGGGCGAGTTGCATCAGGTGGCGGACGGCCCGGCGCGGCCCGCCCCGGTGCGGGCCCCGATCCCGCCGGTGCAGCCCGCGCCGCCCCTCCCGCCGGAGGGCATCGCGCACGAGCTGGCGGCGGCGTTCGGGCCGGGTGTCTTCCGCTTCGACCATGCGGCGGTCTCCCGGCAGGGGGTGCCGCCGATCGTGGCGCACACCCTGGTGGTGGCCGGACTGCCGGTCGACATGGGCCCGTTCTTCTGGGCGCAGGCGCAGCCGGGCCGCCCGGTACCGACGCTCGCCGAGCTGGCGCAGGAGCGGGGTGTGCGGCCGGCTGCGGACGCGGGTTCGTACCTGGTGATGGGCACCGACTTCGGCCGCGCGGTCTGTGTCCAGTACGGCACGGCGAACATCGTGGCCGTGCCGGTGGAGGCGGGTCCCGGCGGCGGGTCGGTGCCGCCGCAGTTCGTGAACACGGGCCTGCCCGAGTTCACGCGCTGTCTGGCGCTGCTGGGCCGGATGTGGCGGCTGCGGTACGGCCTGAACCAGGAGCAGGCGGGGCGCTGGACCGTCGACTTCCAGGCGCAGCTGGCCGCCCTCGACCCGGCGGCCCTGGGGTCGCCGGAGAGCTGGTGGTCGGTGCTGCTGGAGCAGATGTGGGACGGGCTGCTGTGAGGCGCCGCTGAGCCGTGGTGCTCGGCGTCGAAGGGGCGGTTCCGGTCGTACGACCGGAACCGCCCTTTTCGTTGTGAACCCTGACCGGAACCGCCAAGCGGAGTGTCGCGTTATGAACACTTCCGTGTGATCCGTCACGATATGCGCGAAATCATTCGTCAGTTCGTGTGTGTTCGGCGGAGAGGGGTTACCGGATGAGCAGCGCTTCGGTGTCGCCGCACGGCTTCGTGGCCGTACGGCGCGGTTATCGTCCCGAGCAGGTCGACGCGTTCGCCGCGGCCCTCTCTCGGGACCGTGACGCCGCCTGGGAGCGGGCGGCCCGGCTGACCGTGCTGGCCAGGGAGATGGAGGCCGACGCGGAGGACCTGCGCGAGGTGGTCGCCGGGCTGGCCCCGCAGACGTACGAGAGTCTCGGTGAGAGTGCGCGGCGGCTCTTCGCGCTCGTCGGGGAGGAGGCCGACGGGATGCGCGAGGGCGCCCGGCGGCAGGCGCGGCAGCTCGTCGAGGACGCGGAGGCGGCGGGCCGGCGCCTGCGCGAGGACACCGAGGCGTACGCCGACGGGGTGCGCGCCGCCACCGACGAGCACGTGGGACAGCGGCTGCGGGTGGCCCGTGCCGAGGCCGACGACCTGCGGATCTCGGCCCGCCGTGCGGTGAAGGCGGGCCGCAGCGAGTCGCTGGCCGCGCTGCGGGAGGCGCGGCGGCGCACCGGGGAACTGCTCGCCGAGCAGGAGAGGGAGCACGCGGCGCGCTGGGAGGAGGCGGAGCGGGCGGCCGCGGAGCGGGCTGCGGCGCTCGACGCCCACCACGAGGAACTGGTGGCCCGTGCCGAGGCCGGCCTGGCCGCGGCGGGGCGGGAGCTGGCGCGGGCCGAGGAGTCGGTGCGGCACACCCAGGAGGCCGCGGAAGCGCGCGCCGCGGAGGTGGTCGCCGGGGCCAGGGTCCGTGCGGACGGCATCGCGCGGGAGACCGAGGGCGTCCTGCGGGAGCACGGTGAACGCTGGGACGAGGTACGCGCCCAGATGGACCAGGTACGCGGCAAACTGACGGCGCTGACGGGCCGGGCGACGGCGGAGTGACCGCGCCCGCCACCCACTCGACGCGGTGACCCCCGTGCTGCACGGGCCGCGTGCTTGCCGGTCGGCGCCCCCCGTGCGTCCCGTGCGGGCGCCCGCCCCGGGTCTGCGCCCGCCATGCATCCCGGTGAGGTACCCGAGCCGGCGCCCGCCGTCCAACCGCCCGGTGCCCGCGGACCGTCGTCCACCGCGCATCCCCGGACGGGCGCCCCGGGTCTGCGCCCGCTGTGCATCCCGGTGAGGTACCCGAGCCGGCGCCCGCCGTCCAACCGCCCGGTGCCCGCGGACCGTCGTCCACCGCGCATCCCCGGACGGGCGCCCCGGGTCTGCGCCCGCCGTGCATCGCAGTGGTGCCTCCAGCCGACCCCGCCGTGCATCGCAGGGGTGCCCCCAAACTGCGAACACCGTCCACCGGCCGGGGTGGTCCCCCTGGCCGGTGGACGGTGTTCGCCCGGCCGGGTGGCTTCCGGCGGGCGCGCGGCGCTCAGTCGGTGCGGCGGACCGCGCCGGCCAGGATCCAGCCCTCCACCGCCTCGTACTGGCGGCGCTGCTCCCCGGCCTTCCGGCGTCCGGAGGCCACCGTGCCCAGCCAGCCGTAGGCGAAGCCGAGCGGGATGGAGAGGATGCCGGTCGTGGTGAACGGGAACCAGTTGAAGTCCGCCTCGGGGAAGGCGGAGGCGGGGGAGCCGGACACCAGGTTGGTGCCGGTCATCAGCACGAGGACCGTGAGCGAGCCGCCGATGAGGGTGCACATCAGGCCCGCCCGGGTGTAGCGGCGCCAGAAGAGGCTGTAGACCAGCGCGGGCGCGATGGCGGAGGCGCCCAGGCAGAACGACAGGGTGACCAGCGGCTGCAGGCTGTGGTGCTGGACGAGCGTGGCCAGCAGGATCGCCGGTGCGCCGACCGCGAGCGCGGAGAGCCGGGCGACGGTCATCTCGCGGCGCGGTGTCATCTCCTGCACGCGCGCCGCGAACACGTCGTGCGCGAGGGAGTTGGCGCAGGCCAGGATCATCCCGGCGACCGAGGCGAGCACGGTCAGGAAGATCGCCGTGGTGACGGTCGTGAACAGCAGGGTCTCCGCCGTCGAGACGTTCGCCCCGAACGCGGCCCGGGCGCCCAGCAGATAGGCCGTGTTGCCCTGCGGGTCGGCGGCGGAGATCGCCCCGCGCCCGATCAGGGCCGTCGCGCCGAACCCGACGACCGAGATGACCAGCACGAACAGGGCCACGCACGGCACCGCCCAGGACAGCGAACGGCGGACCTGGCGGGCGCTGTTCGCGGTGTACATGCGCATGGTGATGTGCGGCAGGCACGCCCCGCCGAGTACGACGGTCAGCTCCGCGCTGATCATGTCCAGGCGTGGGCTGGGGCCGCCCGCGAACTGGAGTCCCGACCGCAGGAAGGCCGGACCGGCCCCGCTGCCCTGCGCGGCGGCGTCCAGCAGGGCGCCCGGACTCCAGTCGAACCTGCTCATGATGAGGACGGCGACGACGGTGCCGGAGCCCAGCAGCATCACGATCTTCATAATCTGGATGAGTGCGGTGCCCTTCATTCCGCCGATCGCCGCGTAACTGATCATCAGCACGCCGAGCCCGATCACGCAGCCGGTCTTCAGGGAGTCGCTGGAGAAGCCGAGGAGGAACGCCAGCAGGTCGCCGGTTCCGGCGAGTTGGACCAGCATCAGCGGGAGCAGCGCGATGAGGGTCGCGGCGCACGCGGTGATGCGGACCGCGCGCCCCGGCATTCGCCGGGCGAGCGCGTCGCCCATGGTGAACCGGCCGGCGTTGCGCAGCGGTTCGGCCAGCAGGAACATCAGCAGCATCAGGGACAGCGCCGTGCTCAGGGCGAGGACGACCCCGTCGTACCCGGCGAGCGCGATGACTCCGCCGGTGCCGAGGACGGTCGCCGCGGAGATGTAGTCCCCGGCGACGGCCAGGCCGTTGCGCAGGGGGGAGAGCGACCCGTACCCGGTGTAGAACTCGTCGATGTCGTCGCGGTCGGGGCCCGTCATCACGCACAGCAGCAGCGTGATGGTGGCGACGGCGGTGAAGGCGACCAGGGACATCGCCTGCGCGGAACTGCTGAAGCCGGTCATCGGGAGGCCTCCCGTCGGACGTCCAGTTCGGCCTGTCTGCGGATGCGGTCGGCGATGGGGTCGACACGGCGGCGGGCCGTGTACTCGTACAGCCAGATCGCCAGGCAGGTGACCGGGACCTGGAGCACTCCGAGCAGCAGCCCGAGGGACAGCCCGCCGGAGACGGGGCTCGTCATCAGTGAGGGGGCGAACGCGGAGAGGAGGAGGAAGAGCACGAAGCAGCCGAGCGCGGTGAGTGTGGCCACCCGGCGCTGCCGGCGGTAGGCGCTGCGCAGCAGGCGGATGTCGCTGTGCTGCCCGAGCGCGTGATGGCGTGGGCGGCGTGGTCTCGGAGGCTCGGCCGGTGGCGGCTCCCAGGGGTAGGTGGCGTATGAGGGGGACGAGTTGTGGGGTGACTGCCGGTTCGGTTGATGCGGTTGGTGTTCGGGGAACGAGAACGCGTCTGGCATCCCGTTTCTCCTTGCGCGGCTCGGGTCCGTGGGGACCGCAGGGAGCGGGGGGTGAGCGAGGCACGTTACTCGCAAGTAGTTGATGGGAGGAGGGGTTTCCCCGAACTGAGTGGTCGGTGCGCGGATACTTCGGTGACCTGCGGTGTTATCCCTCGCCAAGCTGTCGCTTGGCTGTGCGTGTGGCGGGCGGGAGGTGTGGCGGAGGTGTGAGGAGCGGCCCACGGATCTCCCTCGGCGAGAGGGGCGGGTGCCCCGGCGTCCGGGTCCGGGTCCGGGCCCGTTCAGTCCCCCGGGTTCCCCAGCACCGGGAACCGTGGGGCCATCAGCAGCAGGACCAGGAAGGCCAGGGCCGCCGCGCAGGCCGCGCCCAGGTAGACCGCGTGCACCGCGGCGGCGACCGCTCCGCTCAGGTGTTCGTCGGCGTGGCCGGAGTCCAGCGCCCGGGTCACCGAGTCGAGATCCCCCGCGCCGCCGAGACGCGCGGCGAGCACCCCGTTGGCGACCGCGCCGAACAGGGCCGCCCCGACGGTCTGCCCGGTCTGGCGGCAGAAGAGGACGGACGCGGTGGTCGTGCCGCGTTCCTCCCAGCCGACGGTCGACTGCACCCCGACGAGCAGCGGCAGTTGGAAGAGGCCGAGCGCGCCGCCGAGCAGCAGCATCAGCAGGGCGGGCTGCCACGGTTCGCCCGGGTAGGGGAGGAAGGGGAACGCGAGCAGGAGCAGGGCCGCCGTGGCGATGCCGAGCATCGCGGTGGCGCGGAAGCCGATCCGCCGGTACACGTGCTGGCTGAGCGCCGCCGACACCGGCCAGCTCAACGTCCATACGGACAGGACGAATCCGGCGGCGACGGGCGCGAGACCGAGCACCGCCTGCGCGTACGTCGGCAGGAAGACCGTCGGGGCGACCATGAGCAGCCCGAGGGCGCCGAGCGCCAGATTGACCGCGGCGATGGTGCGCCGCCGCCACACCCAGCCCGGGATGACCGGCTCGGCCGCCCGCCGTTCGACGATGACGACGACGGCCACCAGGGCGAGTCCCGTGGCGAACAGGGCGAGGGAGGGCGCCGACAGCCAGGCCCAGGCGACGCCGCCCTGCACCAGCGCCATCAGCAGGACGCCCCCGCAGGCGAAGACGGCGAGCGCGCCCGCCCAGTCGATCCGGGGCCGGTCCCGGCGGGCGACGCGCTGCGGCTCGTGGAGGTGGCGGACGATCAGCCACAGGGCGAGCGCGCCGATCGGCAGGTTGATGAGGAAGATCCAGCGCCAGTCCGCGTACGTCGCGAGGAGTCCGCCCAGCGCGGGCCCGGCGACCGCCGACGTCGCCCACACGGTGGACAGCCGCGCCTGGATCTTCGGGCGTTCCGCGAGCGGGTACAGATCGGCGGCGAGCGTCTGGACCGTGCCCTGGAGGGCGCCGCCGCCGAGGCCCTGCACGACCCGGAAGGCGATGAGCGCGGCCATGTTCCAGGCGCCGGCGCAGAGCAGGGAACCGAGGAGGAACAGCACGGCGCCGGCGATCAGCACCGGTTTGCGGCCGAAGGTGTCCGAGAGCTTGCCGTACACGGGCAGGGTCACGGTCACGGCCAGCAGGTAGCCCGAGAACAGCCAGGAGAAGACGGAGAAGCCGCCGAGGTCGCCGACGATCTGCGGCACGGCGGTCGACACGATGGTGGCGTCGAGCGCGGCGAGCGCCATCGCGAGCATGAGCGCCGCGACGACCGCGCGGCGCCGGCGGGCCTCGGGCCGTGCGCCGGCCGAGGCGCCGGTCCGCGCGGCCGGTGTCGTCGTCTCCTCCTGGTCCACCGGATTCCTTCCCCCTGCACCTATCTGCCGCCGACACCTTCTCACTTGACCCTCGCGCAGCGGCAGGGTGGACGCTGCATGGGCCCGCGGGTGGAGGCAACCCCGAGAAGGACTCCACCGAAGGGTGGAGTGCCCCTAGGGGTACCTACCCACCAGGGCTCGGGGAGGGTTCGTCCCGGCGGAGGACGAGAGGGGACGGCGACCGTCCTTAACCTGGCTTTATGCCGCTGGGGAGCGGACCGGGACCCGCTCGGGTCGTGCGGGCCGCACCCCCGGGGGTGGGGTTTTCCCCAGGTGAAGAGTGCGCTGCGCACCAGCGCGCCCGACCCCCTGCCACCACCAGACTGATCCACGTACCGAGCAGCACGATCCACCAGCTGTACCGGGATGCGACCACGGCATCTTTTTCGCTCATCCACTGACCGGCATAGGAGACTTACCGTGACAACGGCTGTGACCATTCCCAGGCACGGGGGCACTGGAGGGCGTACGGCCGTTGCCGCCCGGGCGCGGCAGGTCGTGAAGGCGTACGGGTCCGGGGAGACCCGCGTCGTCGCCCTGGACCACATCGACGTCGACATCGAGCGGAGCCGGTTCACCGCGATCATGGGCCCCTCGGGGTCCGGCAAGTCGACGCTGATGCACTGCCTCGCCGGACTCGACACCGTCACCTCCGGGCAGATCTTCCTGGACGAGACGGAGATCACCGGTCTCAAGGACAAGAAGCTCACCCAGCTGCGCCGGGACCGGATCGGTTTCATCTTCCAGGCGTTCAACCTGCTGCCGACGCTGAACGCGATAGAGAACATCACGCTGCCGATGGACATCGCCGGCCGCAAGCCCGACAAGGCGTGGCTGAGCCAGGTCGTCGACACGGTCGGTCTCGGCGACCGCCTCAAGCACCGGCCGACCCAGCTCTCCGGCGGGCAGCAGCAGCGCGTCGCGGTCGCCCGGGCCCTCGCCGCCCGCCCCGAGATCATCTTCGGTGACGAGCCGACCGGAAACCTCGACTCCCGGGCCGGCGCCGAGGTGCTGGGCTTCCTGCGCCGCTCCGTCGACGAGCTGGGCCAGACCATCGTGATGGTCACCCACGACCCGGTGGCGGCGTCGTACGCGGACCGGGTGCTGTACCTCGCCGACGGCCGCATCGTCGACGAGATGCAGCGGCCCACCGCGGAGGCCGTGCTGGACCGCATGAAGGACTTCGACGCGCGGGGGCGTACGTCATGACCGTCGTCAAGACCTCGATGCGCAACTTCTTCGCGCACAAGGGGCGCATGGCCCTGTCGGCCGTCGCGGTGCTGCTGTCGGTGGCGTTCGTCTGCGGCACGCTGGTGTTCACCGACACGATGAACACGACCTTCGACAAGCTGTTCGCGGCCACCTCCTCCGACGTCACCGTCACCCCGAAGGAGGCGAAGACCAGCGACACCCCGCAGAACGGCAAGCCGGAGTCGATGCCCGCCTCCGTACTGGCCGAGGCGGCGAAGGCGCGGGGCGTCAAGTCCGCCGAGGGCGCCGTCAGTTCGATGAACGTGACCGTCGTCGACAGCCACGACGAGAACATGGGGTCCACCAACGGCGGGCCCACCATCGCGGGCAACTGGACGAAGAACGACCTGCGTTCGATGAAGATCACCGAGGGGCACGCGCCGCGCGGGCCCACCGAGGTGATGGTCGACGCCGACACCGCCGACAAGCACCACCTGAAGCTCGGCGACGAACTGCGCACCATCGCGGTCACCGGTGACTTCAAGGCGAGGATCGTCGGTATCGCCTCCTTCACCGTCACCAATCCCGGCGCCTCCGTCGTCTACTTCGACACCGCCACCTCGCAGCGTGAACTGCTGGGCGAGAGCGGCCGGTTCACGCACATCAACCTGATGGCCGCCGCCGGTGTCACCGACGCCCAGCTGAAGAAGAACGTCGCCGCAGCACTCGACGGCACCTACAAGGTGCAGACGCAGAAGGAGAGCGCGGACGAGAACCGCTCGGACGTCGACTCCTTCATGGGTGTCATCAAGTACGCCATGCTCGGCTTCGCCGGCATCGCGTTCCTGGTCGGCATCTTCCTGATCATCAACACCTTCTCGATGCTGGTCGCGCAGCGCACCCGCGAGATCGGCCTGATGCGGGCGATCGGTTCCTCCCGCAAGCAGGTCAACCGTTCCGTGCTCGTCGAGGCGCTGCTGCTCGGCGTGGTCGGCTCGATCCTCGGCGTCGGCGCGGGCGTCGGCATCGCGATCGGCCTGATGAAGCTCATGTCGTCCATGGGCATGAACCTCTCCACCTCCGACCTGACGGTGAAGGCGACGACCCCCCTGGCCGGCCTGCTCCTCGGCATCGTCGTCACGGTCTTCGCCGCCTACCTGCCCGCCCGCCGCGCGGGCAAGGTGTCCCCGATGGCGGCCCTGCGCGACGCCGGGACGCCGTCCGACGGCAAGGCCGGTCTCGTACGCGGCCTGATCGGCCTGGTCCTCACCGGCGCCGGGACGTTCGCCCTCTTCACCGCGGCCAACGCGGACAAGGCGAGCGAGGGCTCCCTGGTCCTCGGCGCGGGCGTGGTGCTCACCCTCATCGGCTTCGTGATCATCGGCCCGCTGCTCGCGGGCGGAGTGGTCCGGGTCATCAGCGCGGTCCTGCTGCGTGCCTTCGGCCCCGTCGGGCGGATGGCCGAGCGCAACGCGCTGCGCAACCCGCGGCGCACCGGCGCCACCGGCGCGGCCCTGATGATCGGCCTCGCCCTGGTGGCCTGCCTGTCCGTGGTCGGCTCGTCCATGGTGGCCTCGGCGACCCAGGAGCTCGACAAGACGGTCGGCGCGGACTTCATCGTCCAGGGCAACCAGCGCATCGTGCCCCAGGCCGAGAAGGCCATGGAGTCCACCCCGGGCCTCGAGCACGTCACCCGCTACAAGACGCTCGAAGCCACGCTGACCTCCCCGGACGGCAAGACCGACACCGACGGCGTGACCGCCGCCGACCCCTCGTACGCGAACGATCTGCGCCGCGAGACGACCTCCGGCACGCTGAAGGCCGCCTACGGCAAGGACGCCATGTCCGTCGGCTCCGACTACGCGACCAAGCACCACGTGAAGGTCGGTGACACCCTCAGCGTCGCCTTCAAGGGTGGCGAGACCGCCAGGCTGAAGGTCGCCGCCGTCACCGACGACGACACGTCCATCGACCAGGGCGCCCGCTACCTGAGCCTTGCGACCATGAAGAAGTACGTCCCCGCGGACCGGATCCCGCCCAACGAGATCATGTTCGCCTCCGCCAGGGCCGGCCAGGAGGAGCAGGCGTACGCGGCGCTCAAGAAGGCCATGAAGCCGTACCCGCAGTACCAGGTCCGCGACCAGACGGACTTCAAGCAGGAACTGAAGGACCAGGTCGGCCAGCTCCTCAACATGGTCTACGGCCTGCTCGCCCTGGCGATCATCGTCGCCGTCCTCGGCGTGGTGAACACGCTGGCCCTCTCGGTCGTCGAGCGCACCCGCGAGATCGGCCTGATGCGCGCCATCGGTCTCTCCCGCCGCCAGCTGCGCCGCATGATCCGCCTGGAGTCCGTCGTCATCGCCCTCTTCGGCGCCCTGCTCGGCCTCGGCCTCGGCATGGGCTGGGGCGCCACCGCCCAGAGGCTCCTCGCCCTGGAGGGCCTGAACGTCCTGGACATCCCCTGGCCGACGATCATCGGCGTCTTCATCGGCTCCGCCTTCGTGGGCCTCTTCGCGGCGCTGATCCCGGCGTTCCGCGCGGGCCGCATGAACGTCCTGAACGCCATCGCCACCGAATAGCCCCCGCGGACGGGGGTCACGGGGGACCAGGCCCGGTCCCGGAGAGCCACCCGGCTCCCCGGGGCCGGGCTTTCTGCGACAACCGGGGGGAGATGTCCAGCCCGTCCGGCGTCTGAGGACGAGCGCGGAGCGCGAAGGGGGGTCCGGGGGCGCAGCCCCAGGGACGCACACCCCCACCGGGGCGCGGCCGGGGCGGGCGGGGGTGTGCCACCGGGCGCGGCCGGGGGCGGCCGGGCCGTCGTCCACAGGCACGGCACCGGCGCCCACACCGACGTACGCTGGAGACCCCCGGCCCCCGGCCAGACCTCGCGCCGGGCGTTTCGCGTTGCCCACCCCCGGACGGGATTGCCTTTCATGAGCCTGCACGGTCTGCTCGACGCCGTCGTCAAGGACGCCGCCCTCGCGGAAGCGGTAAAGGCCGCAGCCGACGGAAACCGCATGCACGTCGACCTGGTCGGACCCCCCGCGGCCCGCCCCTTCGCGGTGGCCGCCCTGGCCCGCGAGACCGGCCGCCCCGTGCTCGCGGTGACGGCGACCGGCCGCGAGGCGGAGGACCTGGCCGCCGCGCTGCGCTCCCTCCTGCCGCCCGACGGCGTCGTGGACTACCCGTCCTGGGAGACGCTCCCGCACGAGCGGCTCTCCCCGCGCAGCGACACCGTGGGCCGCCGCCTGGCCGTGCTGCGCCGTCTCGCGCACCCGCGGCAGGACGACCCGGAGACCGGCCCGGTCTCCGTCGTCGTCGCCCCCATCCGCTCCGTGCTCCAGCCCCAGGTCAAGGGCCTGGGCGATCTGGAGCCCGTCGCGCTGCGCAGCGGCGAGAGCGCCGACCTCGGCGAGGTCGTCCACGCGCTCGCGGCAGCCGCGTACTCCCGGGTCGAGCTGGTCGAGAAGCGCGGCGAGTTCGCGGTCCGCGGCGGCATCCTGGATGTCTTCCCGCCCACCGAGGAGCACCCGCTCCGCGTGGAGTTCTGGGGCGACGACATCGAGGAGATCCGCTACTTCAAGGTCGCCGACCAGCGTTCCCTGGAGGTCGCCGACCACGGCCTGTGGGCCCCGCCCTGCCGTGAGCTGCTGCTCACCGACGACGTACGGCAGCGGGCCGCGGCCCTCGCCGAGGACCACCCGGAGCTGGTCGAGCTGCTCGGCAAGATCGCCGAGGGCATCGCCGTCGAGGGCATGGAGTCCCTGGCGCCGGTGCTGGTCAACGACATGGAGCTGCTGCTCGACGTCCTGCCGAAGGGCTCGATGGCCGTCGTGTGCGACCCGGAGCGGGTGCGGACGCGCGCCTCGGACCTGGTGGCGACCTCGCAGGAGTTCCTGCAGGCGTCCTGGGCGGCGACCGCCGGCGGCGGCGAGGCCCCCATCGACCTCGACGCGGCCTCGCTCCGGTCCATCACGGACGTCCGCGAGCGGGCCCGCGAGCTCGGCATGATGTGGTGGTCGGTGAGCCCCTTCGCCGCCGACGAGGAACTCGACGCGGCCACCCTCAAGCTCGGCATGCACGCCCCCGAGACCTACCGCGGCGACACCGCCCGCGCCCTCGCCGACGCCAAGGGCTGGATCTCGGACGGATGGCGCACGGTGTTCGTCACCGAGGGCCACGGCCCCGCCGCCCGCACCGTCGAAGTCCTCGGCGGTGAGGGCGTCGCCGCCCGCCTCGACACGGACCTGGCCGACATCAGCCCCTCCGTCGTCCATGTGTCCTGCGGTTCGATCGACCACGGCTTCGTGGACCCGCGGCTGAAGCTGGCCGTCCTGACCGAGACCGACCTGTCCGGCCAGCGTTCGGCGACCAGGGACGGCGCGCGCATGCCGGCCCGCCGCCGCAAGACCATCGACCCGCTCACGCTGGAGACGGGCGACTACATCGTCCACGAGCAGCACGGCGTCGGCCGCTACATCGAGATGGTGCAGCGCACCGTCCAGGGCGCGACCCGCGAGTACCTCGTCGTGGAGTACGCGCCCGCCAAGCGCGGCCAGCCCGGGGACCGGCTCTACATCCCCACCGACCAGTTGGAGCAGATCACCAAGTACGTCGGCGGGGAGGCGCCCACGTTGCACCGCCTGGGCGGCGCCGACTGGACGAAGACCAAGGCGCGCGCCAAGAAGGCCGTCAAGGAGATCGCCGCCGACCTGATCAAGCTGTACTCGGCCCGGATGGCGGCGCCCGGCCACGCCTTCGGTCCCGACACGCCCTGGCAGCGCGAGCTGGAGGACGCGTTCCCTTACGCGGAGACCCCGGACCAGCTGACCACGATCGCCGAGGTCAAGGAGGACATGGAGAAGACGGTCCCGATGGACCGCCTGGTCTGCGGCGACGTGGGGTACGGCAAGACGGAGATCGCCGTGCGGGCCGCCTTCAAGGCGGTGCAGGACGGCAAGCAGGTGGCCGTGCTCGTCCCGACGACACTGCTCGTCCAGCAGCACTTCGGGACGTTCTCCGAGCGGTACGCGCAGTTCCCGGTGAACGTGCGCGCCCTCTCCCGCTTCCAGACGGACAGCGAGGCGAAGGCGGTCCTTGAGGGCCTGCGGGACGGTTCGGTGGACATCGTCATCGGCACCCACCGGCTGTTCTCCTCCGAGACCAGGTTCAAGGACCTGGGCCTGGTCATCGTCGACGAGGAGCAGCGGTTCGGTGTCGAGCACAAGGAGCAGCTGAAGAAGCTCCGCGCGAACGTCGACGTCCTGACGATGTCCGCCACCCCCATCCCCCGGACGCTGGAGATGGCCGTCACGGGCATCCGGGAGATGTCGACGATCACCACCCCGCCGGAGGAGCGCCATCCGGTGCTGACCTTCGTCGGCCCGTACGAGGAGAAGCAGATCGGCGCGGCCGTCCGCCGCGAACTGCTCCGCGAGGGCCAGGTCTTCTACATCCACAACCGGGTCGAGTCCATCGACCGGGCCGCCGCCCGCCTGCGGGAGATCGTCCCCGAGGCGCGCATCGCGACGGCGCACGGCCAGATGGGGGAGCAGGCGCTGGAGCAGGTCGTCGTCGACTTCTGGGAGAAGAAGTTCGACGTGCTGGTGTCGACGACGATCGTCGAGTCCGGCATCGACATCTCGAACGCGAACACGCTGATCGTGGAGCGCGGCGACAACTTCGGCCTCTCGCAGCTGCACCAGCTGCGCGGCCGGGTGGGCCGCGGCCGGGAGCGCGGCTACGCCTACTTCCTGTACCCGCCGGAGAAGCCGCTCACCGAGACCGCGCACGAGCGCCTCGCCACCATCGCCCAGCACACGGAGATGGGCGCGGGCATGTACGTGGCGATGAAGGACCTGGAGATCCGGGGCGCCGGAAACCTCCTCGGCGGCGAGCAGTCGGGCCACATCGCGGGCGTCGGCTTCGACCTGTACATCCGCATGGTGGGCGAGGCGGTGGCGGACTACCGCGCCGCTCTCGAAGGCGGAGTGGAGGAGGAGCCCCCGCTGGAGGTCAGGATCGAGGTCCCGGTCGACGCCCACGTCCCGCACGACTACGCGCCCGGCGAGCGGCTCCGCCTGCAGGCGTACCGCGCCATCGCCTCCGCGAACACGGAGGAGGACATCAAGGCGGTCCGTGAGGAACTTGTCGACCGCTACGGCAAGTTGCCCGAGCCGGTGGAGAACCTGCTGCTGGTTGCGGGCCTGCGGATGCTCGCGCGCGCGTGCGGCGTCGGCGAGATCGTCCTCCAGGGGACGAACATCCGGTTCGCGCCGGTGGAGTTGCGCGAGTCGCAGGAGCTGCGCCTCAAGCGGCTCTACCCGGGCACGGTCATCAAGCCGACCGCCCACCAGCTTCTCGTGCCCCGCCCGAAGACGGCGAAGGTGGGCGGAAAGCCGCTGGTCGGCAGGGATCTGCTCGGCTGGACCGGTGAATTCCTGACGACGATCCTCGGGTCGTAGGCTCCGCCGGGGCGCCCCGAAATGCCGGGGCGCCCGGAACTTGCGTAACGGCGTACCCACTTGCGCCCCGCCCCTTTCCCGGGGCGGGGCGCTGTCGGTCAGCCGGACCGGAACAGCAGCCCCGTCAGGGTGCGGAAGACCTCTTCGGGGTCCCGGTCACCGACCGGACCGTCCAGGTTGTGCCCGAGGAGCAGCGTGGCGTAACCGTGCGCCAGCGACCAGGCGGCGACACCGGCGAGCCGGGCGTCGGTGCCCCGCCCCTCGCTCGGCACGGCGGTGACCGCGGCGCGCAGGCGCTCTCCGGCCAGCGCCCGGGCCGTCGTCAGTTCCAGGTCGTCGTCGCGCAGCAGGCCGGGGGTGAACATCACCTGGAAGTGCGCGGGGTGTTCGCGCGCGAAGCGTACGTAGCGGACGCCGGCGTCCCGGAGGTCGGCGGCCTCCGCGAGCGCGCTTGACAGCAGCCCGAAACCCTCGGCGGCGATCGAGGTGAGCAGGCCGGTGCGGTCCTTGAAGTGGTGGGCGGGGGCCGCGTGCGAGACGCCCGCCCGGCGCGCGAGGTCACGCAGGCTCAGCGCGGAGGGGCCGTCGGCCGCGATGACGTCCAGCGCGGCGCTCAGGATCGCGCGCCGCAGGTCGCCGTGGTGGTAGCGGCGGCGGTCGTCGGACTCGGTGCTGGTCATGGGCAGCAGCGTACGCAGAATCTAGGCATTGACAAGTTGTGTGGGCCCGGGCAATCTTGTCAGTGTCAAGTTGTGGAGCGAGTGGGACGCGACGAGGGGAGTCACGCCATGCCGGAAAGCGTCAGCGAGACACGTGCGGTCGGTGGGTCCACGGCCGGGGGGCCGAGGCGGGGCGGCGAGGTGGAGCTCGGCCGGGTGCGTCAGATGTGGCATCTGCTGGAGCCCCTGCACGCCGTTCTGTACTACGCGCCGGAGGCCTTCGAGGAGGCGGCCGCGCTCGGCTTCGGGACGCGGGAGCGCTGGCCGGGCTACTTCCCGTTCCGCGCCGCCCCGTTGGGAGCCGTGAGTGGCGAGCGCGTCACGTCGGCGTTCTACAGCTTCAGCCCGCGCATGGTCGCGCGGTACGTCGATCCGGCGTGGCGCAAGGCGGATCCGGAAGCCGTACTTGCGGCGCGCGAGCGGGCCGTCGGCCGGGCCTACGGCGCGATATTCGGGGACCGCGCCGCGAGTCCCGAGCTGGCCGAGGCCGCCGCCCTCGCCCGCCGCGCCGCCGAGGCCGCGAACACCGCGGGCCGTCCCCTGGCCGCGGCCAACGCGGAGTTGGCCTGGCCTGACGCCCCGCCCCTGCAGCTGTGGCACGCGGCGACCCTCCTGCGCGAGCACCGCGGTGACGGACACGTGGCGGCGCTCCTCGTCGCCGGCCTGGACCCGGTCGAGTCGCTCGTGTCGTTCGCGGCGACAGGCGCGGCCTCCAGGGAGCGGTTCGACAGCCGCGGCTGGAGCGCCGAGGAGTGGACCGCCGCGCACCGGCGCCTCGCGGACCGCGGCCTCGTCGCCGATGACGGCACCGCCACGGAAGCCGGCCGGGAGCTGCGTCGCCGGGTGGAGCGGCACACGGACGAACTGGCCGCCGCGCCCTGGCGGTCGCTCGGTCCGGACGCCACCGCCCGCCTCGCCGAGCTGCTCGGTGAGTTCTGGGTCGCGGTCCTCGGTTCGGGACTCCTGCCGTCGGAGACGACGCTGGGTATCGGAAAGGCCTGACGCCGGCCGCACACGCCGCGCGCGGCGAAGCGCCTCGCACCGCGCGCGGCGAAGCGCCTCGCACCGCGCGCGGCGAAGCGCCTCGCGCCGAGCGTGCGGCGAGGCCGTCCGGGGGAGGGGATCTCCCGGACGGCCTCTGGGCTCACGGTGGTTCCGTCCGTCCGCGTTCCGTCCGGCCGCCGGTGCCCCATGGGGTCAGGCGGCGTGCATCACGGTGCGGGCGGCGCAACGGGCTACGGCCGGTCGGGGTTGTCGCGATGCATCCGCATGCGGTCCTCGGCCTGTTGCTGGGCCTTGTCGACCTGGTCCGTGTACTTGTCGTCGGTCCGCTTGTTGATTTCCCGCTCCGCGGCGTCCGACATGTCCGGACCCTTGCCCCGCGTGTGGCTCTTGAACCTGTCGAAGATGCCCATCCAGAACTCCTTCCGGAGGTGACTCACTCTCGACGATACGCCCGGCATGCGGTGATTGCCCGTTCAGGTGGGATAGGGCCGGGACTCCGTGGCCGCTACGGTGTGTTCAGGGAGAACCGCCTGCTCCAGGCGGTACCGGAGGGCAAGGGGAGGGGCGTCGTGGCGCGTCTGAGGGGTGGGGTGACCGCCGCTGTTCTGGTGCTGTTCGCCGTCAGCGGCTGCAAGGAGCAGGCGACGGGCGTCGCGGGGCCCGAGGACACGGCGGCCGGCGGTGCCGCCCTCACCGCCGTGGACTCGCTGACCGTGAAGGGGCGCGCGCCCAGGACCGGGTTCGACCGGGAGCGGTTCGGCACGGCCTGGGCGGACACGGACTCCAACCGCTGCGACACCCGGGACGACATCCTCAAACGGGACCTGAAGGACGTGAAGTTCAGCGACGGCACGTGCAAGGTGTCCTCGGGGACGCTCGACCCGGATCCGTACACCGGCAAGGAGGTGACGTTCGCGCGCGGACGGAGCCAGGTGGACATAGATCACCTGGTCGCGCTCTCCGACGCCTGGCAGAAGGGCGCCCAGCAGTGGGACGCGAGCAAGCGCATCGCCCTGGCCAACGACCCGCTCAACCTCCTCGCGGTCGACGCCGGCCGCAACCGCAGCAAGGGGGACGGCGACACGGCGACCTGGCTCCCGCCGAACAAGCGTTACCGCTGCACGTATGTCGCCGCCCAGGTGGCCGTGAAGAAGAAGTACGGGCTCTGGGTCACCGGCGCCGAGAAGGCCGCCATGAAGCGGGTCCTGTCGGGCTGTCCCGGCCAGAAACTCCCCGCGGGCGGCAGTCCCACGCGGGCACCGGAGCGCTTCCACGCGGGCTGACCGCCCCCGGTACGGTCATGGGCCGGCCGCCCTGGGGTGACCAGGTCACCGGGTGACCGGGTGACCGGGTGACCGGGTGACCAGGGTGACCGGGGTGACCCCTTCCCGGCCGACGTCCGACGGGCGGGCGCTCAGTTCATCTTGTCCAGGTCCATGACCTTGCCCTTGGGGGCCTCGGCGGGGACCGGCTTGTCGTAGTCGCTGAAGGTCAGCGTGCCCGGGTCCTTGGCGGACTTGCTGTCGATCTTCAGAAGGTAGGGCTTGCCCTCGGTCGCCACGTAGAGGGTGGCGCGGTCCTTGCCGTCCTTCTCGTGCAGGACGATCGCCGGAGTGCCGTCGACGGACGACGTCCTGCCCCGGGTGGCGTCGGAGTTCACGTCGCCGGCCTCGGAGAGCACCGTGTCGAGGTCGCAGAGGCTCCCGATCTCCTTGGCGTCCCCGCCGGCTGCGGACATCTTGGTCCACTTGCCCGCCATCATCGCGACGACGCTGTCGGTCTCGTCCTTCGGATCGCCCTTGCTCTGCTCGCGCAGGAAGGTCTCGTCGTACCGCATGTAGAGGGTGTCGCCGGTCTTGATGAGGTCGGCCTTGCCCTCGCCGCCGGCGCTCATCGTGCCGGCGCAGTCGCCCTTCCTGTCCAGCGCGATGTCGATCCGGATGGTGCCGCCGCTCTCCTCGTCGGCGACGTCCCCCTTCATGCGGAGCGACGTGGCGCCCTTCGTCGCCTTCACGGCCCGGTCGGCTATCTCGCCACCGGAGAGTCCGGCGAACGGGCCGTCCGCCTTGTCCTCGCCGCAGCCGGTGAGACTGACGGTGGCCGCAGCGGCGAGGCAGAGAGCGGCAAGTGCGGTTCGGCGCATGGGAGTTCCTCGGAGTGGGAGCGGCATGGGTGACGTCGGGACCGCGTGATGCGCTGCGTGGGAGCACCGCGACGGCGGACCGTGCATAGGTCAATCACAGCAGACGCTGTGAACCGAGTCAACACGGTTCACGGCGACTCTTGTGTACACGATTGTGAACAGGTAGATCTTGCATATGTCGGTATGCTCGACGCCACACACCAGGTAGAGGGGAGCCGGGCGGGTGCAGGAGAACGGGACAGAGGTGACCGCCGCCGGTATCGCGCGGCTCGCCGGGGTCGGCCGTGCGGCCGTCAGCAACTGGCGCCGCCGCCACGCCGACTTCCCCAGGCCGGTCGGCGGCACCGAGGCCAGCCCCTCCTTCGCCCTGGCCGAGGTCGAGCAGTGGCTGCGCGTCCAGGGCAAACTCGCCGAGGTCCCGCTGCGGGAGCGCGTGTGGCAGCACCTCGCGGGCCACCCCGGGGGCCCGGTCACCGCCCTGGTGCACGCGGGGTGCGCCCTCCTGCTCATCCACGACCGCCCCCCGGTGTGGCTCGAACTCGGCGCCACCTCCGACGAACGCCTCGCCGAGCAACTCCCCGCCGCGCTCGAACAGGTGCTCACCCCGCGCTTCGGCGCCGCCCGCGCACGTGCCGTGCCGACCCCGTCCACCGCCGAACTCCTCCCGTCGGCGCCCCTCCTGCGCGGCACCGCCGAGCTCGCGGCCGAGCTGGGCGCCCGGCAGACGTACGAGTTCCTGCTCGGGCGGCACCTCGACGCCAACCCGAGGCAGTACACGCTCACGCCCGGCGACCTCGCCGCACTCATGGCCGAACTCGCCGGCCCCGCCCGGACCGTGCTGGACCCTGCCTGCGGCACCGGCGCCCTCCTGCGCGCCGTCGCGCCGGCACCCGGCCAGCAGCTGTACGGCCAGGACAACGCCCCCGAACTCGCCGCGCTGAGCGCCATCCGCCTCGCCCTGCACTCCCGGGCCACCGTCCGCACGGCCGTCGACGACAGCCTGCGCGCGGACGCCCACCAGACACTGCGCGCCGACGTCGTGCTGTGCCACCCGCCGTTCAACGAACGCAACTGGGGCCACGACGAACTCGCCTACGACGCCCGCTGGGAGTACGGCTTCCCGGCCCGCACCGAGTCCGAACTGGCCTGGGTCCAGCACGCGCTCGCCCGCCTCCGGGAGGGCGGCACCGCCGTCCTCCTCATGCCGCCCGCCGTCGCCTCCCGCCGCTCCGGCCGCCGGATCCGCGCCGACCTGCTGCGCCGAGGAGCCCTGCGCGCGGTGATCGCCCTGCCGGCCGGCGCGGCACCCCCGTACAACATCCCGCTGCACCTGTGGGTGCTGCGCCGCCCCGGGAAGGCGCCCGCCCACCCCGAGGTGCTGCTCGCCGACACCGCCGCGCACGCCGAGGGAGCCGGCTCCGCGGCGGAGCGGGTCCGGGAGACCGGAGGAGGCCGGGCCGGCTTCGACTGGCAGACCGTGCGCACCGCCGTCCTCGACGCCTGGCGGCCCTTCGAACGCACCGGCACGGCACGCGAGCGCCCCGGACTCAGCCGCTCCGTCCCCGTCATCGACCTCCTCGACGACGACGTGGACCTGGCCCCCGCCCGCCATCTGCCGCCGCCCGCCGAGGCCGGAAGCGCCGAGCGGCTCGCGACGGTACGCGAACGCCTCGGCGAGACCCTCCGGCTCACCGCAGACCTCGCCCCGCGGCCCGACGCCGACGCGGACCCGGCGCGCTGGCCGCTCACCACCGTCGGCGAACTGGCCCGCGGCGGCGCCCTGTTGGTGCGCACCGGCGGAAGCAGCGCCCCCGCACGCGTGCCCGTGCTCACCGACCACGACGTCGTCGCCGGGACCGCCCCCTCCGGTGTCCTGCCCGAGGGGGAGGAGGAAGCCGTGCTGGTGGCGGCGGGTGACGTCGTCGTCCCCGTGCTCGGCGGCGGCGCGGTCGCGCGCGTGATCGACGAGGAGACCGCCGGAGCCGCCCTCGGGCGCAATCTCACGCTGCTGCGCCCCGACCCGGCCGCGCTCGACCCGTGGTTCCTGGCCGGGTTCCTGCGCGGCACCGCCAACACCCGGCAGGCCAGCAGCTACGCGTCCACCGCCACCCGGCTCGACGTGCGCCGCCTCCAGCTGCCCCGGCTGCCGTTCGACCAGCAGCGCCGCTACGGCGAACGGTTCCGGGCACTCGCCGAGTTCGAGGGCGCCCTCAGGCTCGCGGGCCGCCTGGGCGAGCAACTCGTGCGGGGCATGTACGACGGGCTGACGGACGGGACGGTCGCGCCCGAGTCCCCGTGAGGCGGACGAAGTGATCAGCACGACAACGGTTCGGTACAACCCGGGACCGGTAGTGCTTGTCGGCCTATACGCTCGGACTTCCAGCTCACCCGTCCACCCCACCAGGCATCCAGGAGCAGCCATGCACGGCCACGGCTACGCGCCGCCTCCGCCGAAGCGACCCTCGACCGGGACGCTGGTCGTGCTGCGCATCATCTTCGCGGCAGTGCCCCTGCTGACGATCGGGTTCCTGGCGTGGGTCTCGCCGCTGCGGGTCGCGATCGTCACCCGCCGCGCCGCGCACTGGTGGATATTCGTGGGGTCCCTCGTGGTCCTCGGCATCAGCTTCGCGTTCCTCAGCACCGACCACACCGACGACTTCAGCAGCCCGAACGGCAATACCGGCATGACCATCCTGCTGCTCAACGCCGCCGCCTGCACCGCCTGGTTCCTGTTCGCCGACATCCGGCACCACCAGCGGCTGAGCCCCGTCGGGTACCTGCCGCCGCAGCCCCACTCCCCGCACTACGGCTACCCGCAGCCCGCCTCGCCGTACGCCGTCGCGCACCAGCCGACCCCCGTGCCCCGGGCCCCCCTGCCGCACACCCCCGTCCCCGGGACTCCCGTGCCGCAGCCGCCCACGCGTCCCGCGCCCGCCCGCATCGACCAGGTCCGTGCCGAACTCGACGAACTCAGCGACTACCTGCGCAAGCAGGACGGCACCCACGAGGACGGCAGATGAGCGTGGCGACGGGGCGCATGGTCGGCGACCGCTACGAACTGTCCACGCTGATCGGGCAGGGCGGCATGGGTCAGGTCTGGACGGCCTACGACCAGCGCCTGGACCGGCGCGTCGCCGTCAAACTGCTGCGCCCCGACAAGGTCGCGGGCCAGGAGGCCGACGAGCTGCGCCGCCGCTTCGTGCGCGAGTGCCGGGTCACCGCCCAGGTCGACCACCCGGGTCTGGTCACCGTCCACGACGCGGGCAGCGAGGGCGAGGAACTGTTCCTCGTCATGCAGTACGTCGACGGCGCCGACCTCTCCGACCACCTCGCCGAACACGACCCCTACCCGTGGCCGTGGGCGGTCGCGGTCGCGGCGCAGCTGTGCGCGGTGCTCTCCGCCGTGCACGCCGTGCCGATCGTCCACCGCGACCTGAAGCCGCGGAACGTGATGGTCAAGCAGGACGGCACGGTCACCGTCCTCGACCTCGGCGTGGCCTCCGTGATGGACACCGACACCACCCGGCTCACCCACACCGGTTCGCCCATCGGCAGCCCCGCCTACATGGCCCCCGAGCAGGCGATGGGCGGCGCGGTCGGCCCGTACACCGACCTGTACGCGCTCGGTGTGCTGCTGCACGAACTCCTCAGCGGGGACGTGCCGTTCTCGGGGTCCACCGCCCTCGGCGTCCTGCACCGCCACCTCTACGAACCGCCGCTCCCCGTGCGCCGGCTGCGGCCCGAGGTCCCCGAGGCCCTGGAGCGCCTGGTGCTGCGCCTGCTCGCCAAGGACCCGCAGCACCGCCCGGACTCCGCGCAGGAGACGTACGAGCAACTGCTCCCGCTGCTGCCCGCGCGCGGCATGCCGTCGGGTGCCCCGCTCGACCCCACACGCCCCTTCCTGCGTCCGCACGCCCCCTGGCCGGACCGCGCCCGCATCCCGGCGCCCCAGCCGACCGTGACGGCCTCCGCCCCCGCCGCCGAGAAGCCCGACGTCGCCGGCGCCGTCGACGAGGTCAAGCGGCTGCTCGGCGAGGGGCGCATCACCCAGGCCGTCGACATCCTCGGCGCGATCCTCCCGGCCGCCGCCGCCCAGCACGGCGAGCACTCACCCGTCGTACGCACCCTGCGCAAGCAGTACGCCGCCACCCTCATGGACGACGGGCAGTACCGGCGCGCCCTGCCCGAGCTGCGCCGCCTCGCCGACGAGCGGGCCGCGGAGGCCGGACAGGCCGACACCCAGTCGCTGCGCTTCCGCTACGAGGCCGCCCAGTGCCTGGAACAGCTCGGCGAACCCGCCGCCGCGCTCGCGGAGTACCGCGTTCTGCTCCCGTACTACGAGAACCAGTACGTCGCGGGCGATCCCGAGCTCTCCCTCGAAGTGCGCCGCCGCATCGGGCACTTGCTGCTCGCGCTCGGTGACCGCCCCGCCGCCCACGACACGCTGGCCCGGCTGCTGCACGACGTGGAAAGGCTGCGGGGGCCCGGGCATCCGATGGCGGCCGAGATCCGCCGGACGCTGCAGTGGCTGGGGCAGGTCCGCGGCTGAGCGAGGCACCGTCCCGGCGGTACGTGGGCCCGCCCGTCGGCCGGCGGGCGTACGTGCGGGTGCGGAGAGGGTGCCCGAAGTCCTCGCGAATCGTTGGTCGAATGGGTGGCCGAGAGCTGAGCCACTGCCTAACATCGATCACCGCAAGACCTTGTGCGCCCGCGCGTCGCCCGGCCACCACCCTCGACGAGACGCCGCGTGTCGCACCTGTCTTCACCATCTCCTCGGGAGGCCTCCTTGCACCGCCGCCGTCGTTCCGCGCTCGTTGTCTCCGCCGCGATCATCGCCGCGGCTCCTCTGCTCACCGCCTGCGGAAGCGACGCGCACCCCGGCGCCGCGGCCGTCGTGGACGGCCGGCGGATCACGGTCGGCCAGCTGGAGAACCGGGTGAACGAGGTACGCGTGGCACAGCGCGCCGCCACCAAGGACGACGCGCAGTACGAGCAGGCGATCGCCAAGACCGGCAGCCTGACCCGCGACACCCTGCACAGCCTGGTCCTGGACCGGGTCCTGGCGCGTGCGGCGAAGGACGCGGGCGTGAGCGTCAGCCGCAAGGACACCCAGCAGATGCGTGCGGGACTGGAGCGGCAGGCGGGCGGCGCCAAGGCACTGGAGACGGCCTGGCTCCAGCAGTACGGCGTGGCCCCCCAGCGCCTCGACGACAGCCTCCGCACCGAGATCGAGGCGCAGAAGCTCGCCGGCGCGCTCGGCGCCGACATGAACACCGAGGCGGGCAAGGCCACGTTCTGGAAGGCCCTGTCCGACGCCTCCAAGAAGCTCCACGTCGACCTGAACCCGCGTTACGGCACCTGGGACGTCGAGAAGAGCAGCCGCGCCGACGCGAAGACCCCGTGGCTGCGCGAGGTCACGGCGGCGCCCGGGAAGCCCGCGTAGGTCTGTACGGACACCGGCCCGCCGGGCTGTGGACAAACGGTTCAGCCGTTTGCCCACGGCCACGGCGGACGGTTCCGCTGACCTGTGGACAACCGGCGGGGACGCCGGCCCGGTGGGTTACGTTCGAGGGGTGAACGCAACCAGCTTCGACGGCGACCCGAACGCGCGCGGCTCCGGTGCCGGCGCACCCGGCCGTGACACCCCCGTGCCCGAGGGGGACGCCCCGGCGTCCGGCCGTATCGTCCTGCTCACCACCAGCCACCGCGTCGCCCCCGGGCTGCTGTCCTGGCCCGCCTGGCAGGCGCTGCACGCGGCCGACAGAGTCCTGTGCGCGGACGGCGCCCACCCGCAGCTGCCGTACCTGCGCGAGGCGGGCATCACGGTCGACGAGGCCCGACCGGCCGCCGAGGACCTGCTCGACCAGTGCTCCGGCGGCCGCACGGTGGTCGTCGTCGCCACCGGCGAGGGCGAGCCGCGGCTGACCGACGGACTCGCCCGGCTCGCCGGATCCGGCCGCATACAGATGCCGGAGCTGGAGCTGCTCCCCGCGTCGTACGACCTTCCCGGCGCCCGCCTCCTCGACCTCGTCCAGGTCATGGACCGTATCCGCGTCGAGTGCCCCTGGTCTTCCCGCCAGACCCACGAGGGCCTGGCGAAGTACGGCCTCGAGGAGGCGTACGAACTGGTGGAGGCCATCGAGGAGGGCGACCGGGACGAGCTGCGGGAGGAACTCGGCGACGTGCTGCTCCAGGTCGTCTTCCACGCGCGGATCGCCGAGGAGGGACGCCCCGAGGACGGCACCGAGCCCTTCTCGATCGACGACGTGGCGGGCGGCATCGTCACCAAACTCATCCACCGCCACCCCCACGTCTTCGGCGACGAGAGCGCCTCGACCCCCGAGGAGGTCAAGGAGCACTGGCTGCGCACGAAGGCGCAGGAGAAGCGCCGGACGTCCGTGACGGAGGGCATCCCCGTCGGGCAGCCGGGCCTGGCCCTGGCGGCGAAGCTGGCCTCGCGCGTCCGCACGGCCGGACTCGACGTCCCGATACCCCGGGGGGAGGGCGTCGGCTACGAGCTGTTGGCCGCCGCCGCCCGCGCGGAGGCGGCTGGCGTCGACCCGGAGACGGCCCTGCGGGCGGCGGCGCGGGCCTACCGGGACGCGATCCGGGCGACGGAGGCGGCGGAAGCCGGGGGCACGGCCGAGCGCTGAGGGCCGCGTGCCGACGGGCGCCGGGCTCTGTGGGCGCCGGGGGCTGAGGGTGGGCGGGAGGCCGCCGGACAGGCTCGACGCCCT
>NZ_JBWJAQ010000012.1:0-267434 GCF_056387915.1 Streptomyces sp. GLSS-08 | reverse complement strand
CGCCCCCGCCCCCGGGGACCCCGCCCCGGCCCGCGGAGAACCCGCCCCGGCCGCCCCCGCCCCAGACGAACCCGTCCCGGACGCCGCCGTCCCCGACGTACGCCTCCCGGACGCCGCCGTCCCCGACGTACGCCTCCCGGACGCCGCCGTCCCCGACGTACGCCCTCCGGACGCCCCCGTCCCCGGCGGACCCGCCCCCGCCGCGCCCCCGCAGGAGCCGTAAGCCATGCGCGACATGCTGCTCATCGCCCTCTTCGCCTTCCTCGGGGCCGCCGCCGCCGGGCTGTTCGGCGCGGGCGTGCTCTGGCTGATCCGGCGGCGCTCGCTCACCGCGTCCCTCGCGGTGGTCGCCGCCGTCGCCGTGACCGCGATGCTCGCGGGGACCCTCGCCGTCGCGTGGGCGATGTTCCTGTCCCCGCACGACCTGACGGTGGTGACGACCGTCGTGGCGATGGTGGCCGTCGTCTCGCTGGCCACCGCGCTGCTGCTCGGCCGCTGGGTCGTCGGCCGCAGCCGCGCCCTCACCCTCGCCGCCCGATCCTTCGGCGACGGCGGTGCCTTCGCCGCCCCCGACGGCGCCGCCACCGCCGAACTCGCCGCGCTGAGCCGCGAGTTGCAGGCCACGAGCACCAGACTCGCCGCGTCCCGCGAGCGCGAGCGCGCCCTGGAGACGTCGCGGCGGGAACTCGTCGCGTGGATCTCGCACGACCTGCGCACCCCGCTGGCCGGGCTGCGGGCGATGTCGGAGGCGCTGGAGGACGGGGTCGCCGCCGACCCCGCCCGCTATCTGCGCCAGATCCGTACCGAGGTCGAGCGACTGAACGGCATGGTCGGCGACCTGTTCGAACTGTCCCGCATCCATGCCGGAACCCTCGCCCTCTCGCCCTCCCGGATCTCCCTGTACGACCTCGTCGGCGACGCCCTCGCGGGTGCGGACCCGCTGGCCCGCGAGCACGGCGTACGGCTGGTGGGGGACCGCGTCGAGCCGCTGCCGGTGGAGGTGGACGGCAGGGAGATGAGCCGCGTGCTGGGCAATCTCCTGGTCAACGCGATCCGCCGGACCCCCGCCGACGGGACGGTCGCGGTGGCCGCGGAGCGCTCACCCGAAGGGGTCGTCCTGTCCGTCACGGACGGCTGCGGCGGCATCCCCGAGGAGGACCTGTCCCGCGTCTTCGACACGGGCTGGCGCGGCACCCACGCCCGTACTCCCCCGGCCGGGGCGGGTCTCGGCCTCGCCATCGTGCGGGGCATCGTGGAGGCCCACCGGGGCCGCGCCGCCGTGCGCAACGTCTCCGGCGGCTGCCGCTTCGAGGTGACGCTCCCGGCGCCGGCGGCACCGCTCCCGGCAACGGAGTCGCGGGCGTAAGAACGGCGCACGCGACGGGCGGGCGGGGGCACTTCCCGCCCCCGGGCGATCCCCTCTTCGCACGCGCAGCGGTTACGGTGCTGCCGTAGGTGATCGATGGGGGAGGGAACGATGCCCGGAACCGTGCTGCTGCTCGCGGCCTCGCCGGTGGGCAAGGGGTGCCTGGTGGACGCGGTGTCCGTGCTCCCCGTCCTCGCGGCCGTGGCGCCCGCCGTGCTGTCCGGCGCCGACACGGCGAACGTGGTGGAGCTGGCGGACCCGCTGGAGCCCCAGTCCGTCCTCACACGGCTGCGCGCCGCGGCGACGTCCCCGGGCCCGCTGACGGTCTATCTCACCGGCCAGCTCCAACTCGACCGCAGGCAACGGCTGCCGCACCTCGCGCTGGCCCGCACCACCCCCGCCACGGTCCGCTACACGGCGTTCCCCTGGCACTGGATCCGTGAGGAGCTGCGCCTGCGCCCGCCGGGCACGACCACCCTCTTCGCCGACCTGCACGCGGACCCGGAGGCCTGGCAGACGCTGGCGTCCCAGCCGCTCACCGCCGGCCCGGGCGTGAGCCTCTACGGCCGGATCGCCCCGCCGCCGCCCCGCCGCACGGTCGCGGCCCCGGGGTACATGAAGTCCCTGGCCACGATCCTGCGCAGCGGCCACCGCCCGGACCCGGCGCAGCTGCACCAGCAGGCCCTGACACGGGCGCTGGCGGAGGGCGACGCGCCCGGTGTCGTCCTGGCGGCGGAGGGCAGGGCGCCGGCGGCGCCCGACCCGCACGCGGCGATCACCGCCGCCGTGCAGGCGGGCCGGCACGGGGAGGCCGCCGCGCTGGCCGCCCAGTGGGAGCGGACGGCCGTACGTGCCCACGGCCCCGGGTCGGAGCAGGCGCTGCACTGGATGGAGGTGCGGGCCGATCTGGCGATGTTCGCCGGGGACCCCGTGCACAGCTGCCGGGCCTGGCTCGCGGTCGCCACCGCACGGCTGGGCGCCGGACAGTCCCCGCACGCGCCCGCCGTCGAGTCTGCCGCCGACCGCGCCCACCACCAGTGGGGCCGTATCGAGGACGCCGCCCGGGCCGGTGAACTGGCCGCCGCCCTGGCCGACTTGCGCGGTCGCGTGCCGGGCCGCCGGGAGGGCGCGCTGCGGCACATCCAGCAGCACCTCGACGAACTCCGCTCCGCGCAGCTCGCGCGCTGACCCGTGCGGTGCCCCCGGCGGGGCTACCCCTGTCCGGCGAACTCCCGCATGCCCTCCTCGAAGGAGACCTCCGGTTTCCAGCCCAGGTCGGCCCGCAGCCGGGCGGAGTCCGCCGTGATGTGGCGGACGTCGCCGAGGCGGTACTCGCCGGTGACCACGGGGTCGGGGCCGCCGTGGGCCCGGGCGAGGGCGAGGGCCAGTTCGCCGACGGTGTGCGGGTCCCCGCTCCCCGTGTTGTACGCGGTGAACGTGCCGCCGGGCGAACCGGCCTCCAGCGCCGCCACGTTGGCCGCCGCCACGTCCCGTACGTGGACGAAGTCCCGCCGCTGGCCGCCGTCCTCGAAGACCCGCGGGGACTCGCCCCGGGCGAGCGCCGAACGGAAGAACGCGGCGACGCCCGCGTACGGGGTGTCGCGGGGCATGCCGGGGCCGTAGACGTTGTGGTAGCGCAGCGACACCGCCCCGCCTCCGGTGCTCCGGGCCCACGCCGCCGCCAGGTGCTCCTGCGCCAGCTTGGTCGTCGCGTAGACGTTGCGGGGGTCCGCGGGGGCGTCCTCGGCGACCAGCCCCGGGGACAGGTCGTCGCCGCACACCGGGCACGCCGGCTCGAAGCGGCCGGCGGCCAGGTCGGTCTCCGCACGGGGGCCAGGGCGCACCGCCCCGTGGCGCGGGCAGTCGTAGCGGCCCTCCCCGTACACGACCATCGAACCGGCCAGCACCAGCCGCCGTACGCCTGCCCCGGCCATGGCCGTGAGCAGCACCGCCGTGCCGAGGTCGTTGCGCGAGACGTACTCCGTGGCGTCGGAGAAACCGTCGCCGAGGCCGACCAGCGCCGCCTGGTGGCACACCGCGTCCACCCCGGACAGGGCCTCCGCCAAGGCCGCCCCGTCGCGCACGTCCCGGCCCTCCCGCAGGTCGTACACGACCGCCTCGTGCCCCCGGGCGCCCAGCGCCGCGACGATCTCCGACCCGATGAACCCGGCTCCGCCGGTGACCAGTACCCGCATGCCGCCCACGCTAGGGGCGCGGATTCCCCGCGTCCCGGACCGCGCGCCGCACGTCACCACTCCGTAAGACCGGAGCGCACAGGGGGGTGGGCGGGTCAGCGCACCAGGTACGCCAGCGCCCCCGACACCAGCGTCCGCACGCCGGGCAGGACGGTCGACAGGTCCGGCGCGAACAGCGGGCTGTGGTTGCCGGGGACCGCGGCGAACTTCTCCATCAGTCCGGTGCCCGGGGCCGCGTCCCAGACGTCGGCGGGCGTGCTCGTCACGAACCAGTACGAGTAGGGGAGCCGCCCGCCCTCGTGCTCCGCGAGCCGCGCGAAGTCCTCACTGCCCATCACCGGACCGGGGTCGAGGATCGTCCCGGCGCCGAAGACCCTGCCGTGCACGGCGGCCACCCGGTGATCGGTCTCGGGGTCGTTCACGGTCACCGGGAAGGTGTTGCCGACGGTGACGTCCGGCTCGCGAGGGCAGCCGGCCGCCGCGCACTCCCCCGCCGCGATACGCCGGATCGCGGCGATCATCCGGTCCCGGACCTCGTCGGACTGCGTCCGGATGTTGAGTTCGAGGCGGGCTCCGGCCGGGATGATGTTGTGCCGGCTGCCCGCCTCGATGCGGCCCACCGTGAGGACCGCGGGCTCGCGGGCGGCGATCTCCCGGCTGACGACGGTCTGCAGCCGGGTCACCAGATAGGCGGCCGTGACCACCGGGTCCACCGCCGACTCCGGCCGCGCCCCGTGCCCGCCCCGCCCGTGCACGACGATGTCGATGTCCGTCGAGGCGGACATGATCAGGCCCGGCGCGTGGGCGTAGAGCCCGGCCGGGCCGGGGGCCGCGTGCTGGCCGAGCAGCACGTCCGGCCGAGGTAAGCGCTCGTACAGCCCGTCCCTCACCATCAGCGCCGCGCCCTGGCCGGTCTCCTCGGCGGGCTGGCCGACGACCAGGAGCGTGCCGGACCAGGTGTCGCGGCCCGCGGCGAGCGCCTCCGCCGCGCCGGTCAGCCAGGTCACGTGCAGGTCGTGGCCGCAGGCGTGCATGACGCCGTCGTGCTCGGAGGCGTACGGCAGCCCGGTCTCCTCGGTGACGGGGAGCGCGTCCATGTCGGCGCGCAGCAGGACGGTCGGCCCGTCCCCGTTGCGCAGCAGCCCGGCCACGCCGGTCGTGCCGATGCCCTCGGCCGTCTCGTACCCGGCCGCGCGCAGCCGTCCGGCGAGTGTCGCCGCCGTGCGGTGCTCGCGCAGCGACAGCTCGGGGTGGCGGTGCAGGTCCCGGTAGAGGTCCTCCAGGGCCGGGACCGGGAGATCGGCGGTGACGTCCAGCGCGGTGCGTGCGGCGGCAGCGGTCACGGCGTCAGCGTAGGGGGCGCCCGGCGCGTACGGCAGAGGTGTGCGGGAAGTCCTCGCGGTGCCCGGTGGGTCAGGGCGTCCGCGGCGCCGACGCGTGGGCGCCGCCGGGCGCGTGGGCGGCATCCGGCACCCGGGCGCTGTGCGGTGCCGCCGGGGGACCGTCGGCCCTGGCCGGACCGGTGTTGGCGGCGGTGACCAGCGCGGCCACGGCGACGACCGCGGCGCCGAAGCCGCGGACGTGGCGGTCGGACAGGCGTCGGAGCACGGCGACCTCGCAACAGCGGCATATTAAGCACGTTTAATACACCACTTAACTTAGAGGCATTCACAGGCCAAGGGCAAGACAAGTCAGGGGAGTTGAGCGAAAGCAGGAACACGGCTCGGTGTAACTCGCCTCAATGGCATGCTTAATCCATGGCGGAGCGCGACGACCCGGGAATCATCGGGCGCAGGGTGCAGCAGCTGCGGACGAAACGCGGTCTGACACAGAAGCAGTTGGCGGAACCGGCGTACACGCCCGCCTACATCTCCACCCTGGAGGCCGGCCGGGTCCGCGCCTCCGAACCGGCGCTGCGCCACATCGCCGGACGTCTCGGCGTGGCGTACGACGAACTGACCACGGGCCGCCCCGCCCACCTCGCCACCGGCCTGCGACTGCGCCTGACGGACGCGCAGCGGACCCTGGCGACCGGCGAGGCGGAGGTGGCTGCCGAGCAGTACGGCACGCTGCTCGCCGAGGCAAAGACGCACGGGCTCGTCGCCGAACAGGCCGCCGCCCTGCTGGGCCTCGGCGAATGCGCCCTGGAGACGGGGGACCTCGAGGTCGCCCGCACCCGCTTCGAGCAGTCCGAGCAGCGCCTCGGGGACGCCCCGCTGCCGCTGCGCGTCCCCGCCCTGCGCGGCCGGGCCGTCTCCCACTACCTCGCGGGCGAACTCCGCTACGCCTGCTACCTGTTCGAGTCCACGCTCGACGAACTGAACCGCAACGGACTGCACGACCCCGACGCGCTCCTGCTCCTCTACACGGGTGTCATAGCCCCGTACATGGACATGGGCGCCCACGCCCGGGCCGCCCAGGCGGCCGAGTTCGCCCTCGCCCTCGCACCGCAGGCCGGCGACCCCGCGCTGGTCGCCCGCATGCACCGCTCCGTCGCCCGCACGCTGCTCGCCGAGGGCCGGACCGCCGAGGCCGACGCGTCCCTGGCCAAGGCCGCCGAGCTCTACCGCCAGCTCCAGATCCGTACCGAACTTGCCAACTGCCACTGGATGCGCGGCTACCTGTACGCACAGAACGGCGAACTGGAGCGCGCCGAGTCCGAGTTGAGACAGGCGCAGACCATGCTGTCCGCGAAGCGGGCCGCCCTCTACACCAGCCAGGTCAACGTCGAACTGGCCGACGTGCTGCACCGGCGCGGCAAGTCGCTGGAGGCGGCGGCGCTGCTGCGCGAGGTGCTGGGGGACCTCAGCTCCGAGCGCGGCGCCGTGCACTCGGCGGGCGCCCACCGCCTCCTCGGCATCATCGCCGAGGACGCCCGCGACACGGAGGCGGCCGAGGAGCACTACGTCCGCGCCATGAGCCTGCTGGAGCGGGCCGGCGCGGCGGGCGACCTGGCCGACCTGTGCCGGCTCCTCGGCGACCTGCTCCGCCGCACCGGCCGGGTCGAGGCGGCACTCGACGCGTACCGCACGGGCCTGGGCCACCGCACGGCCCCCGGCACCACAACCCTGGGCGCAGCTCCGGCCCCGCCACCGCTCTGACGCCCCGGTCCGTGTACCCGCCCGACCTGCCGTGAGGTACGCGTCCACGCGCCCGCATCCGTCCGGCTTGGATCTGTGCCGGTGGGTACCCGTACGCAGACACGCACTCCACGAGATGTGGCTGGTCGGCGTACAGGGCGGAAGGAGGCGGTGGTCGTGCGGTCGAGCAAGGACGGTTGCGGCGCGTCGGATTCCGGCGACGACTCCCCGGACGTCCGTGACGGGCACCGGGGCGGCGACCCCTACGGCGAGGGGACCGGAGCGTCCCCCGGTCCCGGCTCCGACGCGGGCGGTGGCTCCGAGCGCGGGGCACGCGCGCCCTCCCGGCCCGGCCCGGAACCCGAGGGAGACATGGACCCCGGCAGCGGGACGCACGACGACGGCAGGAACACGGCCGGCGGAGCGACGCCGGGCACGGGCTCCGTTCCGGGGTCGCAGGCGTGGTTGCAGGCGTGGACGTTCCTGTACCCGGCACCCGAGCCACTCCTGGACCCGGCGTCCGAGTCGGTCCTGAACCCGGCATTCGAGTCCCCCCTGGACCCGGCGTCCGAGTGGGCCCTGGGTGGTGAGCCCGAGTCACCCCTGGACCCGGCACCCGAGTCCCCCCAGGACCCGCCCCCCGAGTCGCTCCAGGACCCGCCCCCCGAGTCGCTCCAGGGCCGGGCGCCCGCGTCGGCCCCGGACCCGGCACCCGCGTCGGCCCCGGACCCGGGGTCCGAGTCGGCGCCCCCGGCCGGCCAGGGGCCGGAAGCCGGGTCCTGCCCGGGTGGCGACCCCGGTCGGCGGCCGGGTGCCGCGCCGGACTTCGGGGCGGTCTCGGCCGGAGAGTCCGCGGACGCCGACTTCGAGATCGCCGTGGCGATCGCCGACGCAGTCTGGGACGTGCCGCTGGAGGAGCTTCCGGGGCGGCTGTGCGCCGCGGCGGTCGCGCTGCTCCCGGTCAGCGGCGCGAGCATGTCGCTGCGCAGCGACGGACTGCCCGTGCGGCTGGGCGCGAGCGACGAGACGGCCGCCCGGATCGCGGACGTGCAGGGCACGCTGGGCGAGGGCCCCTGCCTTGACGCGGCCTCGGCCGGCGCCGCCGTCATCGCCCGCGACCTGACGGGCGGCGTCGACGCCGGCCGCTGGCCGATGTTCGCCGAGCAGGCCACCGGCGTGGGCGTACAGGCGGTGTACTCGCTGCCGCTGGGTGACAACAAGGTGTGCGTCGGCACGCTCGACCTCTACCGCGACTCCCCCGGCGAGCCGACCCGGCGCGAGCTGAACACCGGGCACCTCGTGGCCGGAGTCGTGACGGTCGCCCTGATGTCGCTGCCCCGCGGAGAGTGGACGGCGGTCCGCGAGGACTCGTGGCTGAGCCGGCTGACCCCGGACCACGACGAGATCCACCAGGCCATCGGCATGATCATGGCCCAGCTCGGCATCGGCCCCGACGACGCGCTGGCCCGGCTGCGCGGGTACGCGTTCGCCCACAGCCGTACGGCGGGGTCGGCGGCCCGCGAGGTGCTGGCACACCGGAAGCGGTTCCACCGCGAGTAGCGCGGGTTCGGTGTCCGCCGGCCCCCGGGGACGGCGGAGGCTCCGGGGACGGCGGAGGCGTCAGCGCCGACGCGTGGACGGCGCCCCGGCCGACCGTGCTGCCAGCACGTCCTTCAGTCGTTGGGTGCCGCGTTCGGCGCCCTGCCGGGTGGACGCGTCGTCGGTGCCGTAGAGGCCGCCGTCGGTCAGCACGAGGGCACTGTCACCGACGCGTACCGCCACGACGTCCAGGGTGAGCGTGGCGGGGATCTGCTCGACGTCTCCGGCCACGGTCATCCGCAGGCCCTGCCTCGCGTCGCCCAGCCCGGGGACGGGCAGGTCGGCGACCTGGACCGCCCTCCCGACGCCCTTGCCGTCCGTGGCGGTGAACTCGCCGCACCGCGCGGGCAGGCCCCGCAGCCAGTCCATGGCGGTGTCCAGGTGGGACCGCCCGTACGCGGCGACGACGTGGCGCAGCTGGGCGCCGTTCTCGGTGTCGTCGAAACCGGCGACCGCCCGCCCGCCGGAGGGCTCGCCCAGCAGGTTGTCCTCGTACAGGCCGTCGAGGAGCCGCCGGCAGTCCGGCTCGTCGGCGGTGCCCTTGAGGAGTGCGTCGTGCCAGGTCGCGGCGCCCTCGGTGGGTGCCCACCGAGGGCCGAGGTCGCCGAGGACGAGCCGCGCGTTCGCGGCCTGCGCGTCGGTGAGCGCGCCCGCGGCGGCGGGAGCCGCGGGATCCTTCTTCCCGGCGGGTGACGCGGAGGCCGCCGGGTCACCCGCTCCCGCGTACGTACCGCCGCCCCTGCCGGTGCCGCCACCCGCCGAGCAGGCCGCGCAGGTCAGCAGGGCGCCCGCTGCCAGGGCGGCGGCGAGAAGGCGGGGCAGTCGGTGCATGGCGGTACCTCCAGCGCGGTTCCGGGCCGATGGGGCCCGGGCGGATGCGTCCCGGGCGGATGCGTCCCGGGAGGCCGGGGATCGGTCGTGCCCGTCTGCCCTCAAGGCACCACTCCCCGTGCGCGCCCACCACCGCGCCGGTCCGTACGGGTGACATACGAGTGACGTGGGCTACACCGCCGGAACCCGACCGCGTGTCCGGTCCCGCACTCCCCGAACCGCGCTCGGCGTTGCGGCAACTGGGGACCGCGGGAGCGCCTCCGGCGAGGCCGGCTGAATATCTGTCGCGACGAAAGCAGAAATCGACGGGATGCGCCGACAGGTTTTGTTATTTGTCCGGACGGGGTGACATAGTGGTCCGCCCTCCTCGGCTGCTGCCGTGCTACTGTCCATTTCAGTTGCAGTTGTGGTTCCCAAAGTCTTGGAGCGCAACCTTCCGGTCAGTACTGGGCGGTTCGCTTCTGCATTCCGGTGTTTTATCTCCGGACGGGGCAATCATCGCGGCGACCGCGGGTCCGCACAGTGCGGGCCTTCGAGCACTGCTCCCGTAAGGAGATTTGACATGGCTACTGGTACCGTGAAGTGGTTCAACGCTGAAAAGGGCTTCGGCTTCATCGAGCAGGACGGCGGCGGCGCTGACGTCTTCGCCCACTACTCGAACATCGCCACCCAGGGCTTCCGTGAGCTCCAGGAAGGCCAGAAGGTGACCTTCGACGTCACGCAGGGCCAGAAGGGCCCGCAGGCCGAGAACATCGTCCCCGCCTGACCTGGGACACGCCTGACGCCTGACCTCCGGGTCGGCTGAAGCGTTACGGGTGGCCGGGACCCGCACCAAGGGGTGCGGGTCCCGGCCACCCGCTTTTTCGTTTTCCGGGCCTTTCCGGGTACGGCATTCCGGCCTCGGTCACATCACGCCGGTCTCGTTCCGGTGTCCGGATCAGCACCGAATCTCGCCCCGCGGAGGCACCATGCGTTGTGTGATCGCCCGATTCCCCTTCGATCTCATCAAGAGCGAGGTGGAGCACTCCATGGCGAGTGTCCGGCCCGAGCCCGTCACCGGCGCGTCCGTGACCGTCGGCTCACACACGTACCCCATCAAGCAGGTCGGGGAAGTGATCACCAAGCAGGACCGCCGCGACTTCACCGAGTCCGAGGTCGCCCGCGCGCTCACCCGGCTGGGATTCACCTGCCGCCCCGCCGCCGCACCGGCCGCACCGGCCGCCCCCGCGGCGCCCGGCTGGACCGAGACGGCGTAACCGAGCAGCGACCTCCGCCGGGACAAACGCGGCGGCCGCCCACACGGCGGTCGGCGCGTCGACTGCTTTCCCCGTTCGGCCCGTGCCCGTGTGCAGTGGTGAAGTTCCCCGCGCCCAGGGCCCGTTGCCCACGATCCACCGACGTGACGCACCGTCGGGATGTTCCCGCTGACCGCCCGGCCCGGCGTGACCGGCGCCCACCGGAGCGACGGAACGCCCGCACGGGGGAGCGTCCGGAGCGCCGGAGTCCCGGAACAACCGGTTCCCTGTGTGGACCTCGGGTGATGACGCGTGAAGTACGTGCGCGTTCAACAAGGTTGACAGTGATCACGCGGTGATCGACGATGTGCTCGCACTGTGGCTTACGTGACCAGTGAGCCCGGTGTTTCCACGACCCATGATCCCCGGTGCGGCCGGCCTCCGGCCTGCTTCGTGCTGCCCGCTGCCGTCGTCCGGGTCTCGCAACTCACGATGGGATCCGCATGTCCATAGCGAGACGTGTCACGATGCGCTGCCTGCTGGGGACGGGCGCCGCCGTCGTCGCCCTCTCCGCCGGCACGACCAGCGCGTGGGCCTCCGGCACGCCGGGCGGCGACGGCTGGGAGAAGTCCGGTCGCGCCTACACGTCCGGGCAGGGTCCCGGCACGGTGACCGAGACCGATCGCTGCCAGTTCTCCCTGGACGGCACCGAGTTCGCCGACTCGGTCCGGGTCGACGACCTGAACCTGCGGCCCACCGAGGACGGCAAGGTCCACATCAAGGTGCGGACCGCACAGGACGCGACGACGTGCACCGCGTCGCTCGCCGCCTACCGGACGCACGGCGCGACCTTCAAGACGTCCGGTGTCCAGGTCTTCCACGACTTCGACACGGTCACGGTCAAGCAGGGCGAGACCGACTCGCTGGACATCTCGGTGCCGGACGCGGGCTGCTTCGCACAGGTCGACCTGTACCGGGGCAAGGTCAGGTTCGACGGCAGGGCCGACGCGAACGACGGCTTCGAGCACGGTGACGTGCCGCAGGGGCCCGACCGCCCGGTCATCAAGGACAAGCTGATCGCCGCGTGGAACGGCGGCACGAAGGACTGCACGTCCGAGACGCCGGAGACGCCGGCCACCACCCCGCCCGCCTCCACGCCCCCGGCCTCGACGGCCCCCGCGTCGGCCCCGCCCGCGTCCACGACCCCGTCGGCGCCGGAGACGGAGTCCACGCCGTCCGCGGCGGAGTCCACCACGGCCGCGGCGCCCACCCCGAACGGCGGTGAGCCCACCCCGGCGGGCGACCTCGCCGAGACCGGCGGCGGCAACACCCTCCCGATCGCGGGCGGAGCCGCGGCCCTGCTCGCCGCCGGTGCCGGCATCGCCGTGGCCACCCGTCGCCGTACGGCCAAGTCCCGCTCCTGACCCACGCGTTCCCGCTCCCGGCCCCGCGTTCCCCGTCCCCGCCCCCAAGGGCCCGGCGCTCCCGCTCATCGGGCGCCGGGCCCTTCCCGGTCCCCGGCGGCGGCCGGCGCCCGTGCGGCCCGCGACCCGTCGGCCGGGCCGGACTCACCGGGCGCGACCGCACAGCTCGGGGTAATTTGTCAGTGTTTTGGGATATTCGTGCGGTTCGGGCCGGCAGGAGTGGTGAAGGGTGGACGAGGCCGGGACCCTGGGCGTCCGGACCGTCGGCGCCGGGCGGTGGGCGCCGTCACCGGGGCCCCGCGCCGCACGGCCGCCGACGGCCGGCCGCGGCTGGCCGGCCCTCGTCGCGGGCGGGTTCACCCTCGCCCAGCTGATCCTCGTACACCCCCGGATGGGCCTCGGCTGGGACGAGGTGGTGTACGTCAGCCAGGTCACCCCCCACAGTCCGGCGGCCTTCTTCAGCGCGCCGCGCGCCCGCGGGGTGTCCCTGCTGGTGGCGCCGGTCGCCACCTGGTCGTCGTCCACCGCGCTGCTGCGGGTCCATCTGGCGGTGCTGTCGGGGCTCGGGCTGTTCCTGGCGCTGCGTGCCTGGCGCGGACTGTTCCCGCCGCGGGTCCTCGCCCTGGGGGGCGCGCTGTTCGCGACGCTGTGGGT
Organism: Streptomyces sp. GLSS-08; assembly: GCF_056387915.1. Taxonomy (NCBI): domain Bacteria; kingdom Bacillati; phylum Actinomycetota; class Actinomycetes; order Kitasatosporales; family Streptomycetaceae; genus Streptomyces; species Streptomyces sp. GLSS-08. The sequence continues at coordinate 255,050 of NZ_JBWJAQ010000012.1, read as the reverse complement.
GACCCTGTTCTACGGTCCTCAGGCCATGCCCAACTACTGGGTCGCCGTCGGCGCCCTCGCGGCCGTCGGCCTCTTCCTGCGGGCCCGCGTGGGCCGCCTCGACCGGGCCGCGCCGTGGGGCGTGGCGGCGAGCGTCGCGCTGATGGCGTGGATGCGGCCCACCGACGCCGTGTGGACGGCCGCACCCCTGCTGGTCTGGGCGGTCTGCGACCGGAGGTGGAGGCTGTCGGCGGCACTCGGAGCCGGGCTGGCCGCCGGGGCGGGCCAGTGGGTCGTCGAGGCGTACACCGGTTTCGGGGGGCTGGGCGCGCGGCTGTCCGAGGCCGCCGACATCCAGGGCGGCCTCGGCTGGAACATCGCCGTCCTGGACCAGCTGCGCAGCCTGGACGGGCGGGCCCTGTGCCGCCCGTGCGACGGCCCCCTGCCCAGCACGGCGGTGCTGCTGTGGTGGTTCGTCCTGCCGCTGCTCGCCGTGCTCGGTCTCGTCGTCGCCGTCCGGGCCGGGCGGACGGCCGGCACGCTGCTGCCGCTCGTCTGCGCCGCGACCGCCGGGGCCCCCTACCTCTTCATGATCGGATACGCCGCGCCGCGCTTCCTGCTCCCCGTCTACGCCCTGCTCGCGATCCCCGTCGCCGACGGACTCGTCCACCTGATCACCGCACCGGACCGGGCCTTGCGGCCGGTGACCGCGACGCTGGTGGCACTCGGTCTCGCCGGGCATCTGGCCGTGCAGTACGCGGTGCTGGAGCGCGCCGTGGAGCGCACGACCGCCGCGCACCGTGACTGGGCCCGTACGGCGGCCGAGCTGCACCGGATCGGCGTACGCCCGCCGTGCCTGCTCACCGGCGAGGAGGCCATCCCCGTCGCCTTCTACGCCGGGTGTTCCTCCGCCAATGTCTCGGGCCACAACGCCAACATCACACGGGCGGGCGTCGAACGGGCCGCGCGGCGGATGCCGGTCGCCGCGCTGGCCGAGCCCGACGGCCGCCCCCCGCCCTACGCCCGCACCTGGCGGCCGCGGCCCGTCGCCGGAATGTACGCCTTCGTCGCTCCCTGAGCCCGGCGGTCAGGCCGGATAGGCGTGCGTCTGGGTGGCCTTGACGGTCGCCCAGACCGGCGCGCCGGGATGGAGGCCGAGTTCGGCGGCGGCGACGGCGGTCAGGTCGGCGGCTAGGGGGAGTTCCCCGGTGAGGTCCGCGCGGATCTGGTCGCCGTGTGTCTCCAGACCACTGACCCGGCACTGCCACAGGTTCCGGGCGCTGGAGCCGGTGGGGCGGTCCCGGTGGAGGGTGACCGCCACGGGCGGGAAGGCCACGAAGACGGGACCCGACAGGTCCTCGGTCGTGATGATCTCCGGGCCCGCGTCGAGGCGCACGGTGTGGCCTTCGGCGCGGCCCCGGTAGAGGTTGAGGCCGACCAGCTGGGCGACGTAGTCCGTCCGGGGGTGGCGCGCGATGTCGGAGGGCGTGCCCTCCTGGACCACGTGACCGTGCTCGACGACGACCAGCCGGTCCGCCAGCACCATCGCGTCCAGCGGATCGTGCGTGACGAGGACCGCGACGGCCTCGAAGTCCGCGAGATGACGCCGGAGCTGGGCCCGTACGTCGAGCCGGGTGCGCGCGTCGAGCGCGGCGAGCGGCTCGTCCAGGAGCAGCAGCCGGGGGCCGGTCGCCAGGGCGCGGGCGAGGGCGACGCGCTGGGCCTGCCCGCCCGAGAGCCGGCGCGGCCTGGCGCCGGCGTGGTCGGCGAGCCCCATCCGCTGCAGCCAGGCGGCGGCCTGCGCCCGGGCCGCCGCCTTCGGGACGCCCTGGCAGCGCGGCCCGAACGCGACGTTGTCCAGGGCGGACAGGTGCGGGAAGAGCAGATAGTCCTGGAAGACGACGCCCACCGGACGGGATTCGGGCGGCGTCCGGTCCAGCGGCACCCCGTCCAGACGCAGCCGGCCGCCGTCGGAGAGCGGGGTGAGCCCGGCCAGCGCCCGCAGCGCGGTGGTCTTCCCGGCCCCGTTGGGCCCGAGCAGGGCGACGACGTCACCGGGCGCGGCCCTCAGCTCCACGTCGAGCCGGAAATCCCCGCGCTCCACGAGAAGACGTGCGTCGAGACCGGGGGCGGCGGCCTCACCGCGGGCGGTCTCCTCGGCCGTACCGGCGTTGGCCGTACCGGCTTTCGCCCCACCGGCTTTCGCCCCACCGGAGTCGGGCGTGCCGGAGTCGGGCGTGCCGGAGTCGGGCGTGCCGGAGTTGGCGGGGTCCCCATCCCCGGCGGGGTCCCCGGCCCTCGTGGGTTCGGCGTCGGTCATGTGGTGGCCGTTCGGTGGCGGTGAGGTCGGGGGGTGGTCATGTGGTCGTCATCCAGCGGTCCCGCAGGCCTGCGAGGACGGCGATCGACACCGCCAGCAGCACCAGGCTCAGTGCGATGGCCGCGGCCGGTTCGTTCTGCAGGGCGAGGTAGACGGCCAGCGGCATGGTCTGCGTACGGCCGGGGAAGTTGCCGGCGAACGTGATCGTCGCGCCGAACTCGCCGAGCGCGCGGGCCCACGCCAGTACGGACCCCGCCGCGATCCCGGGCGCGATCAACGGCAGCGTCACCCGGCGGAACGCGGTGAAGCGGGACGCGCCCAGCGTGGCCGCCGCCTCCTCGTACCGCGGATCGGCCGCCCGCAGGGTGCCCTCCACGCTGATCACGAGGAACGGCATCGCCACGAACGTCTCCGCGACCACCACCCCCGCCGTGGTGAACGGCAGCGTGATCCCGAAGGCCGAGTCGAGCCACTGCCCGACGACGCCGTTGCGGCCGAGCGCCAGCAGCAGCGCGACACCGCCCACCACCGGCGGCAGGACGAGGGGCAGCGTCACCAGCGCCCGTACGAACCCGCGTCCGGGGAAGTCGGTCCGCGCGAGGAGCCAGGCAAGCGGCACCCCCAGCAGCAGGCTCACCGCGGTGGCCGCGGTGGCGGAGACCAGGGACAGCCGGAGGGCCTGCCAGACCTCCGGGCTGGTCAGCTGGTCCGGGAGACTGCGCCACGGGGCCCGTACGAGCAGGGCCACCAGCGGCAGCAGCAGGAACGTCAGACCGACGAGGGCGGGCAGGAGCAGCGCAAGCGGGGCCCGGCCCAGCGCCCCGGTCCCGGCCGTCCCGCGCCGCGCCCGGGTCACGGCGCGAGGAACCCGGCCGAGGTCAGTACCCGCAGACCGTCGGCGGACCGCACCAGCTCGATGAACGCCTTCGCCGCGGCGTCCTCGCGCGCGTTCTCGAGCAGCGCGATCGGACAGTCGTTGACAGCCTTGGCCGACTCGGGGAACTCCACGCCCGCCACCTTGTCACCCGCCGCCTTCACATCGGTCCTGTAGACGACCGCGGCGTCGGCCTCCTTCAGCTCCACCTTGGTCAGGGCGCTCTTGACGTCCTGCTCGTACGAGACCGGGGTGAGCTTCAGGCCGGCGCTGTCCAGCGCCTTCTGCGCGGCGGCGCCGCACGGCACGGTCCTGTCGCACAGCACGACCTTGAGGCCGGACTTGGTGAGGTCCTTCAGGGAGTGGATCTTGTCGGGGTTGCCCGGCAGGGCCGCGATCTCCAGCTGGTTGCGGGCGAAGGTGACCGGGGGACCGGCCGCGTCCTTGTGGTCGGTGACGAGCGCCATCGTCTTGGGGCTGGCGGCGGCGAACACATCGGCCGGGGCGCCCCCGGTGATTCCGGCGGCCAGCGTGTCGCTGCCGCCGAAGTTGAAGGCCACCTCCGTACCGGGGTGGGCCTTCTCGAACTGCCTGCCCAGCGTCGTGAAGCTCTCCTTCAGCGAGGCGGCCGCGAAAACGTTCACCGTCCCGGAGATCTTCCGGGAGTCCGAGGCCCCGCCGCCGTCCCCGGATCCCGAGCCGGCGTCGGAGTCGGCGCCGGAGGAGCAGGCGCTCACGGCCAGCAGTACGGCGGCCCCCGCACCCGCCACCCGCAGGGTCCGGCGAATGCGGCGCGTCCGGCGCGCTGAACAGGTCATCACGGTGCACTCCTCGGGGCAGGTGCCGCGCCGGGCTCTGAACGGGTCAGCCGGGCCTACATCGATCATACTTCCGCAGATGCGAGCCATAAGTCTCTTGTCGCATCGCATGAGCTGCTCGATCGGACATGAACACGCGCATGTGCGTTTCTACGGCTCCGGCGTTCGCCCAGCGCTGCCGCTACGCGCGGTCGATGTGCACGCTGGTGGACTTCACGCGGGCCGTGGCCTCCATGCCGACCTCGAGGCCCAGTTCCTCCACGGCCTCGCGCGTGAGCAGGGAGACCAGCCGGTGCGGTCCGGCCTGGATCTCCACCTGCGCCGCGACATCCCCGAGCTTCACGGCCGTGACGATGCCGGGGAAGGCGTTGCGTACGGAGGTGTGGGCGACGTGCTCATCGTCGTCCCCGGTCCGGGCGAGCTCGACCGAGAACGCCGCGAGATCCCGGCCGTCGACGAGCCGCCTGCCGCCCGCGTCCCGGTGGGTGGCCACGCGGCCGGCGTCCGCCCAGCGCCGTGCGGTGTCCGGGCTCACGCCGAGCAGACGGGCCGCCTGTCCGATGGTGTACGACTGCATGCGCGCCAACATAGGCGCGAAAACCTGGCATCTGCAAACATCACCCGACGTCGGCCGCCCCGGTCCTTCACGACCGCGGGCCCCTCACCCGACGCCTGCCGCCCCGGCCTCCCAGGGCCGCGGCCCGCCGCGCCGGCACAGGTCGGCCGGCATGCCCCGCCAGGCGTTCTGGGCGCTCGCGTACCGGGGGAAACGTGTCTGGAGCGCGCCCGCTCTCAGGACCAGCCCCAGTCCCGGCCGGGTGTAGACGACGCGTGCCCAGCCCCGTCGTCCCCGGCAGTCCTCCCAGGCCGAGCACAGCGGGTCCAGGACGCTGCCGTCCATGAACGTCACCCTGCGCAGGTCGACGATGAGGAAGAGGCGCCCGGTGCCCTGCCGGGCGTCCTCCAGATCGCGGGCGAGGTCCGGGGTGGTCGTCAGGTCCAGCTCGCCGCAGGCCCGGATCATGCGGCACTCGTCGAACAGGTCGGGTTGAGCGGCCATCGCCCCAACTCCTCTTTCCCCATCGGTCCGGTCCGTCCCCTACGGGAGGAGCCTCGCCTTGCGCAGGGCCTCGGTTGCGCGGAACGGAACTGCACGGTGAGGGCCGGGGGCACGGGCTGCCGCAGGACCAGCGTATGGCTCTGGCGGAAGACGAGCCGTGCTACTCCCGATCTGCCCGAATGAGATCGTCAGGTGATCATGATTGGTCGATTTATGGCGATCGGCGGACGAAATTCTGCGGAATGTGAGCGAGTGTCGAGCCGGGGATGGGGGGCCGACCGGTCGCGCGCACCGGCCGACGTGTAGGGCGGCCCCTTTCGGGCACCGGACCGGGCAACCCCTGTGCCATGCGTGGCAACCGGCTCGGCACCCGCGCCGAGCGGAGTGAGGTCGTCACCCGACGGTCACCCCACTCTCCCTCCCGCTCCACGCGATCACGCATCGCACACCAACACGCGAGGACAGCCCGAGACCCCGGCCGGACCGCGCGCCTCGAGGTCGGGGAGGCGTGGCTGTCGACCGGTTCGACCGCTCCGCCCCGCTCGCCCGGCCCGCCCCGAGGCACGCCGTACCCGAGCCCATGGCACGCCCAAGCCGTGCCCCAGACAGGAGCGCCTCCATGGCCACCGCCCTCCAGCCCGTGCCCGCCCAGCCCGCCGCCCGCCTCCGGCTGGCACCGCCCAGCACCTCGCCGCGCCCCATCGACGGGGCATGGTGGCCCCGCTCGCGCGACCTCCTGGCCGAACTGCCGCTGCTGCTGAGCGTCTTGCCCGCCGCATGGGGACACATCACCGGCGTCACCGTCGACACGGCCATGTGGTCGGCGGGTCCGGGCCGGATGCTCGTCGCCAACCACGTCGTACGAGTGCGCCGGTCCGCGCGCACGCACGGCACGCACACCGTCTGTCTGGTCAGCCCCGGCCGGGGCCGCTGGGACCTGCTGGTCGTGCCCCCGGAGGCCGACGCGGCGGACGCCGAACCGCTGATGACGGCAGCGGCGGCCGGCGCCCATTGACACCACAAAGGTTTCGGCCGACGCCTGCTGATGGGACCGGTGCCGGCCGGCGGGTACTGGCACGGCTGGTGCCGGCCGGCGTGTGCTCGCACGGCTGGTGCCGGCCGGTGTGTACCCGCACGGCCGGTGCCGGGCGGTGCGTACTGGCACGACCGGTGCCGACCGGCGCCCACGGACACGCCCCGCGCCCGTCGGCGCCGACGAACGTGCCCTTGGTGCCCGCGTGCGGTGGGCGCTTCAACGCGGTGGTCTGCGGATCCAGACCTCCCGGGTGACCGTCTTGGGGCCGGCATCGACGCCGATGCCGGGGCCGCCCCCGCCGTGGGGTCCGGTGCCGGCACCGATTCCGGCGTCCGGCACGGCAGGCGGGCCGACCTCGCCGAGTCTCGACCAGCCCCAGGTGTGCAGGGCCCTGGCCGCCGCGTTCGCGTGGCCGTTCTCGTCCGGCCGGTCCACGGTCGCGACGACCAGGTCGGTGTCGAGGCGCGCCAGCAGCCGCTCGGCCAGCCGGGTCGCGATCCCGCGGCGCCGCAGGCCCGGCAGGACCATCAGCTCGGCCAGCAGGAACGTCCGTCCCGAGGCGGTGAGTTCCTCGATGTCCGGCGGCAGGCCGCCGCGGAAGTCCGACCACCAGTCGCCGGTGCGGTCGATCCGGAACCCGTAGGCACAGCCCACCAGACCGTTCGTGTCGGCGACCACCATGTCGAAGTCCTGCTGCTGCACGTGCTGTTCGAACCGCCGCAGAAAACTCTGACGGTCGCGGTACTCGGCACCCGCGGCACCGCGGTACGCCGTCACGTGCACGTCCGCGACACCGTCCCGCTGTTGCTCGGCCTGCCACCGGGACAGCCTGCGCAAGTACACCTCGGTCATACGAACCTCCCCCGCCGCGGGGCGGACACCCCCGGACTCGGCATCGTGACAGTGCGGGCCCGCGGGGTAAACCGGGCGTCGGAATCAGCGGCGTCCGCGAAGGTCAGCGCGTCGGCAGACCAGGCGAGCGGCATGCTCACCGTCCAGCTCGGTGTCGGCATCGAGGAGGCGTTCGTACGACTGAGGGCCCCTGCGTACGCGAACGGGCGCCGTCTCGCCGAGGTCGCCTCCGACGTACTGGCCCGCCGGTTGCAGATGACCCCGGACGGGCAGTCGTACGACACGAGTCCGGGCGCGGGTTCGGAGCCGCATCCGGAACCGAGGCCGGAACCGAATCCGGAACCGAGGCCGGAACCGAATCCGGAACCGAGGCCGGGACCGAGGCCGGCACCGGGGCCGGAGGCGGGTGGGCCCGGTGGCGACGACTGACGGCCGGGGACGGACGGCCATGACTGCCTCTCCGTACGTCCCGCCCCTCCCCGGCAGACCGATTGCGACAGAAGGTGTGCACGATGGATGAGCGGCTCCTCGCCAGGACCTTCGTCGAGTTGGCCGACAACCTGGTCGCCGACTTCGACCTGATGGACTTCCTCCGCCTGCTGACCGACCGCTGCGTGAGCATGCTCGACGCGAGTGCCGCCGGCGTGCTGCTCGCGGACCTCGACGGCACCCTCCGCGTCATGGCCGCCTCCGACGAACAGGTGCGCCTCCTGGAACTGTTCCAGCTGCAGAGCGACGAGGGACCCTGCCTCGACTGCTTCCGCTCCGGCGCGCCGGTCTCGGTGCCCGACCTGTCGGCGCAGGCCGACCGCTGGCCGCACTTCACCGAGGCGGCCCGTCTCTGCGGGTTCGGGGCGGTCCAGGCGCTGCCGATGCGGCTGCGGGACGAGGTCGTCGGCGCGCTGAACCTGTTCCGCGCCACCCCGGGCCCCTACGATCCGGCCGCCACGTCCCTCGCCCAGGCCCTGGCCGACGTCGCCACCATCAGCCTGCTGCAACACCGCTCCGCACACCGCAGCACCGCCCTGAACGAGCAGCTCCAGACCGCCCTGAACAGCCGCGTGCTGATCGAACAGGCCAAGGGGAAGCTGGCGGAACGCCAGGGCGTCGACATGGAACAGGCGTTCACCGCACTGCGCAGCTACGCACGTGCGCACAACCGCCGCCTGGCCGATCTGGCCCTGGCCTTCGTCAGCGACTCGGAGCCGCTCCCCGGCCTGACCGACTGACCCGCAGAGCCGCGGCCGGGCCCGGCGGGACACGCCGGAGTCGCCCCTCCGGGCGGCCGCACGTGAGCGTGCGCCACCCGCGTCGACCGGACTGCGACAGGCACGACCGTGGCCCTACGAACGGGCCGGCACCGGTCCTCGCAGCGCGCCTCACAGGCGCAGCAGTCGCTCCGTGATCTCCCGGTACTGCCGCAGCGCGTTCCGGAACTCCTCCGCCTGCGCCTGGGCGTCCTGGTCCTGCCAGCCCGCCCGCAGCGCCCGCCGCCGTTCCGCCAGGGCGTCCGCAAGCCGCGCGGTGACCTCGTCGAAGGCACTCTCCGCGTCTTCCAGCGCCTCGCGCGGTGTCTCCGCGAAGTCGAGAAGGGCCTGTCGCAGGCGCTGGGAGGCCCGGTCCCGCTCCTCGGCGGGGATCAGGGAGTCCGGCCCCTGGGCCCGGCGCGCGGCGGCTCCCGAGTTCTTGTCCGGGGGCTGCTGGGCGCGTGCCTGGTCGTACATCATCGTGTGCCACTTCCTGTGCGTCGCGTCGGCCGAGTGCCACCCGGCCCCTCGGCCGGGTCAGGCCGGGCTCGCGGCGCCCGGTCCGAACCTGGGGCCTCGACGCTCATGGCCCGCCCGGCCGGTCTCCACCGTCCCGCCAGTCAACGCCCGGCGACGCTCCCTGTCAACGAAGCACCGTGCCCGGAGAGTTGCGGAGCGACCACGGCCCGGGGGCGGGCGGAACCCCCGAAAACGCCCCCCGGGGCAGCAGGACCGCGCTCGCGGCGGTGTCGTCGCTGCTGACCGACATCACGGCGATCCGCGGCCGGACACAGCTCGGGCGTACTCGGAGACGAGCGCGCGGGGCGCGGGCCGACGGGGCGCGGACTCCGGGGGCGCGGGCCGGGGCGCGTGCTCGGGGGTGCTCGCCGGGGGCGCGCCGCACGGCGGCTGCGGGCGTGCGGGCGCGCGTCTGATCGCCGCCACTGCGGGGGCGGGGATGCCTGGGGTGGACGGACCGAGTCGGCGGAAGGCCGGCGCTGCGTGGCACCGCCGCGATGGCTGCCCAGTTGTGATGGCCGCGCTACCCGGCTACGGCCATGGCGGAGCCACGGCTCGGCTGCGGTGCGGCCTGCGGTCACGGCTGCTGCGGCTGTGGCCGCGCTGCGGCTACGGCCGCCGCATCACTGTGGCTGCGGCTACGGTCGCGGCTTTGGCTGCAACGGCGACGGGGCGTACGAGACCCCCAGGTTCACGGCCTGGGGGTCTCTCCGGCACGGGGCCGAGGGACGGCCCTGACCGTGGGATGGGTGCTCAGCGCCCATGGGTCGCACGCATGCCCGCGAATGACGCGTGCGCGTCGTCGTCGGTGAGGAAGGTCTCGTCGTGAGATCCGTCCTCCCCGAAGTCCGGGGCCTGGAAGGGGTTCGTCGCAGGAGGCGGCGAACCCGCGTCGGCGGTGCGGGGCGCTCCCTCAGGAGCGGAGAACAGCGAGGTCGATTCGACGGGGGATCTCCCATTCGTACGTGGTCTGGAGGGCTGTCGGCGTGCCGTGAACGGGCACGGGGTCCTACAGCTTGCTCATCTTGGAGTACGGACTCATGATCCGCTTCTGTACGGAACCGAAGTCGACGAGCACCGCGATTCCGTCCTCGATGCCGATCACCTGGCCGAGGCCGTACACGTCGTGCGTGACCCGGTCCCCCACGGCGAACTCGCTGAGAGGTGGCGTGACCGGGACCTTGAAGGGGCTGGTCGGCAGATAGCGCTTTGCGGCTGGCTTAGTCATCGCCTCCAGTATGCGCCTGCGCGGATCCGGCTGCTGCGTCCTTGGCATGCGATACCCGCCATCAGCGACGGACAGAGCCCGGTTTTCTCTCGACTTGTCCGGATTCCGGCCGGTCGAAGCGGCGGACGAGGGCACTCACACGCGGCCGGTACGACAATTTCTCCGGGGCACGCCGTCCGCGCACGCCGGGCAAACGCGACCGGCGACCCGCGCACCACCTACCGGAGCCCGGACCGTACGCGGCAACTGGCCCTCCTCCCGCCTGCCGCGGAACCCCGCCACGGGCTCTGCTTGGATCCGTCCATGACCTCTGTCGACACCGGGGACGAGACGCGAGAGAGAGCAGGGCTCGCGGTCTGGTTCGGCGGGGCGTCCGTGGCGTGCTGGTTCTGCTGCCCGTTCTGGGTCCTGATCAGCTTCCTGGCCCTGCCACTGGCCCTCGTCGGCCTCGTGCGGGCCTGCGTCGAGACCGGGCATCGAGGACGGGCCGGACGAGCGGGACCCGGGCCGTGGTGGGCGGCGTGCTGTCCCTCCTCGGGGCAACGGCGGCGATCGCCTACATGCTCTTCCTGGCCCACCACCCGGATCTCCCGGTCCAGGGCCGGGGACCCGGCTGAGCACCCCGGTCCGGACGGTGCTCCCACGGGACCCACGGGCACACTCGGTAACGTGGCTGCTCAGGAGATACGCCGGCCCATCTTCGCGGACTGCCTGTTGCGGGCCTTGGTGGCCCACCACTCCTCCAGCAGGGCGTGGACGATGTTGATCATCTGCTGCAACCGGTCCGGAGGGGGTGCGGGAGAGGCGAGTACGTCCGCAAAGGCCTTGTCGTCCCACGGAAGAGTGATCACCCAGCATTCGTCCGGGTGACCTGGTCGTTCCACGGTGAGGTCAAACACGAATGTCACTGTGCGGTCGGCATGGTGCTCGACGGACAGTCGGGTGACGTTGCACGTGAATCCGTCGACCGTGGTGTACGAGCGCCGCAGGGTCTGCTCCACCGGCGTCTTTTCCCCAGGCATCATGCGGCCCTCTTCTTCGCCCCGCGATGCGCCACAACTGGCTGCACCCTGCACCCACGGTCGATTCCTGGGGCCGTCGCTGCTCGATCCGGGCTCACTTGCCGACTTCTGGCCCGTACCACTGAAGCGCCTGGCCAGTGACGGCGGCGATGCACTCGAAGTCCCGGTCGCGGTGCAGGAGGGTCAGCCCCTGTAGTTCGGCCGTGGCTGCCACCACGAGATCGACGGCTCCCGCGCTGCGGTGCTGTTCACGCTGGGTGAGGATCTCCTGGACCTGCCAGGCGCGGTCGTAGGCGCGATCGTCGACGGGTACCCAGCCGAAGATCAGGCGCATGTCCTCGATGCCTCGGGTGCGGTCGGCGGCGGAGCGGGCGCTGTAGAAGAACTCCAGCTCGGTGATGGGACATGTGGCGATGAGCCCGGCTGCTGCCGCCTGGTCCCATCCGTACTGTTCAGCGTCGCCGCGCAGCAGGCGGGCGAGTGCGCTGGTGTCGATCAGGAACTGCGCGGCGTTCACCGGCGGTAGTTCCCCTTGTCCTCGAAGAGACCCAGGGCAAAGGCGCCGTCTGCCGCTGCGGCCCGCAGGCGCGTGAGGGCCAGGGCCCGGCGCCGGTTCTCCAACACCTCGCGCAGGGCGGTGTTGACCGTCTCCCTCTTGGTGCTGGTGCCAAGGGCCTTGGCCACGTCTGCGACCAGCTGATCGTCCAGGTCGATCACGGTGCGACTCATCGACTACACCTCCATAGATATCAACAATGCCATCAAGTATATACACCTGTGTGGGAACGGTCCCCGGTGTGCAGGGCAATCCTCTCGGCGATGTCGGGACCGCCCTCAGAGTGAGCTGATCGTTTTCTGTGGCGGATGCACCGGGGGCGGTTCTCAGGGGAAACAGTCAAGGGGGCAACTGATGTCCGTTTTCCGCATGGGGCGGATTCGAAGACGTGCTGCGGCGGGGTGTTCGGAGCGGCACTGACCGCCTTGACGCTGCTCACGCCCATGGCAGGTGCGTCGGAAGGTGAACCGGCCACGACAGGGACGGTCACGCCGGCGGAGGACGTGTCATTCCCTACCGGGCGGAGCGCCGAGCTGGGGGACCGCGGGCGCGTCGAGCTCATCGACGGACGGGACATCCGGGTGACGGCGGACACGGCAGGCGCCGCCGACGCGACACGCTACTCCGTCGCGTCGTTGGACGGCACGGTGTCCGTGCAGCCGACCGCGAAGTCCGCCGCGGACCGCCCGACTGCGAAGCTCCGGTCGACGGCGCGCACCGAAGACGCTCGGGACCCTGCCACGACGACGTACGCCGCCGTCGGCATACTCGGTCAAGCTGAGCATCACGAACGCCGACGTCCGGTCCAAGCTGTTCTACGTCTGGGACCGCAAGACCTGGACGTCGTACGCCGTCGACAGCGACACCGCGGGCGCCTCGTCGACCGTGAAGCTGCCGCCGGGTGACTACTTCTCGGTCGCGCTGCACAACGACTGGCTGGAGCCCAGCTACCTGCTCACTCGTACCTTCTCGGTCGGTTCGGCCGCCAAGACGGTCACCTTCGACCAGCGCGCGGCCAAGGAGACCGCCATCCGCGCCGACGACACCACCGCCACCCGGGACGCGTCCGCCGTGTGGATCAGTGTTCCGGGCGGCGACCTGGCGGGCTTCGCCGGTTCGGGGGCCGACAAGGTGTACGTCACTCCCTTCTCGGTCAGTGGCGTCTCGCTGCGCCTGCACGAGGTGCTCACCAAGAAGGGAGCCTCGGCGAGCGTGCCGAGTCCCTACCGCTACGACCTCACGCACAGCTTCACGACCACGGTGCCCGCCTCGCCCGTCGTGACGGTCCGTGCCTCGACCCTGGCGAAGACCGTCACGAAGGTGGGCGCCCCGGGCACCCGGACCACGGCCCATCTGCAGAGCGTTCCGTCCTTGGCGAGTGGACGGGCGTGTTCATCGGCTCTTCGGTGCCCGTCGCCGGTTCGGTCACCGAGTACGCCACCCCGGGCGTCACCTACAGTCGGCTGCTGTCCTACGGCACCGGCGAGTTGAGCCTGAACCTCCCGGACCGGACGCCGGCCGCCGGAACCAGCCAGGGCGAGACCCTCGGCGCGGCTCCGCTTCAGCCAGTTCGCTCGGAGTGGGGTGACGGCCAACGCGTCTCCCGAACGGGTGACCAAGGGCAAGACCCTTACCGTCACCGGCACGCTCTCCCGCGCGGACTGGGAGACGCGCGACGGCTACCACGGCTACGCCGGCCAGCCGGCGAAGCTGCAGTTCCGTAAGAAGGGGACGTCCACGTACACGACCGTGAACACGGTCACGACGAGCAGCACAGGAACCCTGAAGACCACGGCGAAGGCGTCGACGGACGGCTACTGGCGATACACCTTCACCGGCACGTCCACCACCGCACCCGCCACCGCCTCGGGCGACTACGTCGACGTCCGCTGACCCCGCCGGGTTCCTGCTCCACGAGTCGGAACCCGGCGACAGCCCTCAGCCGAGCGGCGACGCCCGCCGACGGATGCTGATCACTTCGTGTCGACGTAGTCACCGGCGGCCTTGGCGGAAGCCGTCGTGGTGGTGCCCCGCGTGCTGCCAGGAGAGTTGGACCCCGAAGGCTCCGGGAGCCCCGTTCCACCTCGACCAGTCTGCCGGCTGCCGCGCGTCGCCCTGAGCGGGGACAGTGCTTCACCGACCAGGCCACACCCGTTTCCGTGCCCTCCACGAACCAGAGCCGGGTGGGACGAGCGTGGGTGACGGAATCCGGCGACGGAGTCACCGAAGATTCATCGGGAACGCTTCCACGATGCGGCCGACGACACGCTTCCGCGGTCACGCGGGACCGGAGGAACCACCATGCAGCCGGACGACCAGATCATGCAGGGACCCGGGGAACGACGAGTCGCCGAGGCCGCGGAACGAATCGTGGCCGAGGGCCGGCCGCGGCTGCACCGCACCTGGACGTCGCTGGTGGCCACCTCGCTGCTCGGCGGCATCGATGTGGGTGTAGGCGTCATGGTGTTGCTGTTCGTGCGGCACGAGACCGGCAGTGAACTGCTGGCCGGACTGGCCTTCTCCGTGGGGCTCATCGCCCTGCTGCTCGGCCACAGCGAGCTCTTCACGGAGGGCTTCCTGGTGCCCGTCGCCACCGTGATCGCCGGCGCGGCCACCTGGCTCGACCTGGCGCGGATGTGGGCGACGGTCCTGGTGATGAACCTGATCGGCGGATGGGTCTTCACCTGGATCGTCATGCAGGCATTCCCCAACCTGCACCGCACCGCGGCCACGACGGGCGCACACTTCGTCGACGGGGGGTACACACTGAGCACCTTCTGCCTGGCCGTGCTGGGCGGCAGCGTCATCACGCTCATGACCCGTATGCACCACGGCACGGATTCCATGACCGGGAAGATCACCGCATCGATCATGGCCGCGTTCGTCCTGGCCGGACTCGGACTGTGGCACTCGATCCTGGACTCCCTGATCGCGTTCGCCGGCCTGCACACCGGCAGGACGGCATACGGTTACGCGGACTGGCTGGTGTGGCTGGCCTGGGCGGTCCTGGGCAACATCGTCGGCGGCCTCCTGCTGACGACGGCACCGCGTCTGGTGCGCAGTGCCCCGGTGCTGAACGAGGACGGGCCACCGGCCGAAGCCGGCTCCTGAAGGTCGCAGGACGGGCGTGAGGCGCCCGGCTCACGCCCGCGGCTGACACATGGGGCCAGACGGCCAAAAGGGCCCAAGTCGATGACCTGAGCCTTGTCCATGGAGCGGGTGACGAGAATCGAACTTGCGCTCTCAGCTTGGGAAGCGACGGCGCCTGCACGGCCGGATGGTCGCTGACCTGCGCGGATTCATCGTGCCGACACCGTGGCACGGGCGAGCGCGGCTGACCGTGGTTGTCCGCTCTTACGGGCACGCTATGGGCACGGCCACCACCAGTAATCGAGTCATATGTGCGCGCGGCGCTTCGCACCGGGGGGTCGGCGTCGTCTGCCGGGCTGACCTGGAATGTCCGTTGCGACTGCAGATCCGACACCAGGCGTGGCCGCGTCGATGTTGGTGACGTATTCTTCTATGTACATCACCAACATCGTGCGGGAGGTGCCACATGTCTGTGACCCAGATCGACATCGATGACGACGCCCTGGAACGCGCCATGGCCTTGGCCAGGGTCAGGACCAAGAAGGAGGCGGTCAATCTCGCTCTGCATTTCTACGCCGAGCAGCAGGAGCGTGCGGCGCGCATCAGCCGTCATTTCGAGCGTGCGCGTGAGTGGGGTGCCGTCGAGGACGCCGAGCGCCTGCACCGTGCGGAGAAGCACAGCCGGTGATCTACTTGCTCGACACGTCCGGCCTGGTCCGGCTGCTCCGTGATTCAAAACTGCAATCGGCCTGGAACGACGCGATCGATGCCGGGGCCATCGCATCCTGCTATGTGCAACGCACCGAGTTTCTTCACAGCGCCCGGACCGGACGCGAGTACGACGAGATCGTGGAGATGTTCACCGATCTCTACCCCGACGTGTCGGTGCCGAAGAACGCGGGGCGCTGGATCGGCGGAGTGCAACATCGTATGGCCCAGGCGGGGGAGCATCGCAGTGCCTCGGCGGTGGACCTCGTGATCGCTGCCACCGCTGCCCACCACGGCTTGGCCGTCCTCCACGACGACGCCGACTACCGTGCCATCGCTCGGCACGCGTCCGACCTGGCCGAGCACAACATCCACGACGTCTCCTGAGGCGGCGTGGAGGGCCGGATCTCGCCGGCCCTCCCTTTGAGGACGGCGAGGCCCTGCAGGGCGTCATACCCCTACAGCCGGACCTCGACGAAGCCCGCGGTCCTACCGGATAACGTATGGACGCACGCCACGACTCGACGGCACTGGGCTACGGCGCTGCGTCGCAGCTCCTGCCAGGTTTCACGCTCACCACGGCCGTCCATGGCAAGGAGACTTTGCCGTCCGTCTCGGAGCTGATCTCCACGTGATGCTGGTCAGCGACGATCAACTCGCCGCACAGCACACCGGTATTCGTCCGTACTTCGACCAGTCCCATGCCGGAATCACTTGTCGCCACCCATGCGACGACGAGAGCCCCGACCGCCAGGATCACTCCGAGGACACAGCACACGTAGGCCCAGGCCAGTGCCCGTGTCGCCCGCACCACCTCGCGCTCGGTCCAGCGGCGCAGGGCCTGCCCGCCCAGGAGGATCTCGCGCTCCGGCGCTCCGTGCGCCGCTCGTGCGGCCAGGAGCGAGCCCGCGACCAACAGCATGAAGGCGGTTATCTGCTCGGCGTGGGCAGATCGTCCCAGGCGCGCAACAGGTTCGCCGCGTCCGGGAGATCCACCCCGGCCTCTCTCAACTCGTCCAGGTACCAGGACAGTTCCTTGGACGACGTCTGGTGCGAGCGCACGAAGGCGAGGTCCCGGAGCGAGACACCGTCCTCCAGGTGGATGTCCTCTTGGTGCAGCCACCGTACGAGGTCGGCCGTGTCCGGTGAGGGGACCACGTCCCGTCCGGAGGAACGCTGGGTGTAGCGCCGGCGGTGGAGCACTCCGAGGCCCGCCGCCTCGCGGGCGAGGACGCGCTCGGCCTCCCACACGGACATGTCGCACTCCGCGGCCAGCTCGATGGCGGCGGCCCAGGACAGCATGGGGCGGCCGTCGGCGCCGTGGACGATGTAGCGGCGCAGGACGGGGAACACCTCCGGCGACACGGCAGCCCATCGGGCGCCCAAGCGGATCGGGTACGGGGCGGCCCGGCCAGGCGAACTCGGCCAGGCGCCGGTGTACTTCATTCGCGTCAAGACCCGTCGTGGCAGCCACAACCGGTACGTCCCAGGCGTGAACGGCGGGTCGCCAGTGGTGCTTGTCGCCCTGGAGGTATAGAAGCCTCAGCTCGGCGTCCGTGCAGATGTGGTTACGGTGGTGGTCCGGGACGGCGCCCAGCGGTTCGCCCACGAACGGCGCGTACCGGGCACATGCCCTGGCCAGCTTTCCGAGGGGCTCACGAAAACTCGCGGAGGCCCGGGCGATGCCGGAGAGATCCTCTGGCGGGTGCCGGTAGTAGATCGCGTTGGCGGCCCGTCGTTTGGGGGACAGCGGGCGTCCTTAGACGGTGACGGCGAGGCGACTGTCCAGCGGATGGGGTTTGCTGTCCAGAAGCCCCTTCATGATGTACCAGTCGATGAATTCCGGTTTCCAGTCCAGGTCACCGTCACCGACGACGGCTGAGGGTAGTGCTCGGTGATCTGCTCGTAGAGTCGCCGCTGGTCGCTCGCCTCGTCATCGCGCCACACGAGCTGCGGATGGAACTCGGCGGCCTGGCTCAGCCGCTCGGCCCAGGCCATCTCGTGCAACAGGACACCGGCGATCAGTGCGGTGACCTCCAAGGCGGACAGCTCGGAGCCCTTGGGTAGGAGCTGGGCGAGGCGGCCGGTCAGCAGCCGTACCGGATAGTCGTCGTCGGCCCAGGGGTCGGGCAACCGCTCCTGAGCACGGTGGACGTGGCGGGCGGCCTGTGCGGCCAGGTCCGACAGACAGTCCTGAAGACGGGCCACGGCTTCCGTGTCGCAGTCCGGGACCCGTTCCCAGAGGGCGGGTGTGCGCACGGCCTCCTGCCACGCCTCCAGCAGCCGTCGGCCCTCGGCGACCGCCAGGGACCTGGTCTGCTGCGCCAGGTCGTTGCCGTAATGGATCAGGACCCTCTGCGGTCCGGCCGACGCCCGTACCGCGAGGGAATGCGTGTCGCGCCTGGTCTTCTCGTACACCTGTTCTATGGTCGTGGCCTCGGTCAGCGGGGCGAAGGCCAGGGCGAGCGCCGACGTGAAGAAGCTCCCCGTCTCCGCGAAGCCGCTGGGTTCACCTGGGCCGCAGCTCGTCATCATGGCGAAACCGCTGTGCGGGGGCCCCTTGGCGACGTTGCTGCCGAAAGGGGGTCGTTGCTCGTCCCCGGCCCAGCGGCAGGCGTCGATCAGCCACAGCACGATGCCGGCCGGGCAATTGGCCAGATACCGGCTGATGTCGGCCTCCAGCAGCGACTCCCGTACGTGGGGCTGCTCCCACCCGGCCGTGTTGTCGCTGTTGGCGGCAGGGGCACGGGCGTCGGAGGGCACCAAGTAGTCGGTTGTTTCCACCCGGACGCCGTGCCCGGTGAAGTAGAGGAGCAGCGTGCTGCCAGGTGGCGCGCTCGCGGAGAGGTCTGAGATGCGCGCGGTGATCGCGTTCCGGGTGGGATTCAGGAGGGTCTCCACCGCGTAGCCGCTGTCCTCCAAGGAGGTGCCCAGCACATGCAGATCCGCGTCGACCGTCGCGCCGAGGGAAGGAAGAAGGTGTTCCGCCCCTGGATTCTCGCCCACGCCGATAAGAGGGCTATGCGTCTGTTGTCTTCCACTCGGCCCTCGTCCCCCTCCGCCTCGCCCAGGTTGTCACCCTGCCCGGCCACTGCGGGGGCGGATCGGTCGAGTGGCTGACGCGCGAGCCGAGATGCATGCTCGGGCATCACACTCAACGACACGATCGTTCGCGTCGGCCGACGAAGACGATCCCAACGACCTTGCGCAACACAACGAGGAGGTCGTCGAGAGCTAATGGTTCGGTTGCGGTGCGCAGCCCGCCCACCGGTCCAGACAACAAACAACCCCCGGGTCTCTGACCCGGGGGTTGCAATCTGGAGCGGGTGACGAGAATCGAACTCGCGCTCTCAGCTTGGGAAGCTGATGTTCTACCATTAAACTACACCCGCGTAAGACGCCGGTTGAGCCGGTGTCGAATGCCCGCTCACTCTACCTCATGCCCGGCCCCCGGCGCGGAAACCGCGGGGCCTCGCGGTGTTCAGGGGGGCGGATGCCGCTGCGGGCGGCCGGAGTTGGGGCGTACGGTGGGGGTGCGGAACAGGGTCCCGGCGGGACCGGAGTGCCGCCTGGAGGGCCGTCCCTTTCATCCCGTAATGTGGCTTTCGTCGTCAGTCAGGCGCGGCTCTTGGGGAAGGGAATCCGAGGACTTGATGGAGCACACCGTCGTCCGTTGTGCCGAGGGGCACGTGTTCAGCACCGCTACGTTCCCGATGCAGCAGGCCGAGCGGCTCGGTCCTGGTCGGCTGGTCCGGTGCCCGCGGTGTGCGCGGCTCCGGAGCGTCGTCCCGGTGACGTTGCAGAAGCAGTGACCGAGGGCGCTGAACAAGCGGTGGCCCGATAGCACGGGCGTACGCACGCAGCGGCACACAGCGAGACAGGAAGGCGCGCGGACCGGCCACGATTGTGGGCGGTCCGCGCGCCTTGCGTATCCTCGGGACGTGCTTCTCTCAGACAAGGACATCCGGGCCGAGATCGACGCCGGACGGGTCCGCATCGATCCGTACGACGAAACCATGGTGCAGCCGTCGAGTGTCGACGTGCGGCTCGACCGGTACTTCCGGGTGTTCGAGAATCACCGCTACCCCCACATCGACCCCGCCGTCGAGCAGGCGGACCTCACCCGGCTCGTCGAGCCCGAGGGCGACGAGCCGTTCATCCTGCACCCCGGCGAGTTCGTGCTGGCCAGTACGTACGAGGTTGTCTCGCTCCCCGACGACCTCGCCTCGCGGCTGGAGGGGAAGAGCTCGCTCGGACGCCTCGGGCTGGTCACCCACTCCACCGCGGGTTTCATCGACCCCGGCTTCTCCGGGCACGTGACGCTGGAGCTCTCCAACCTCGCGACGCTGCCCATCAAGCTCTGGCCCGGGATGAAGATCGGGCAGCTGTGCATGTTCCGGCTCAGCTCGCCGGCCGAGTTCCCGTACGGCAGCGACCGGTACGGGTCCCGTTACCAGGGTCAGCGCGGGCCGACCGCCTCGCGGTCGTTCCTCAACTTCCATCGGACCCAGGTGTGAGCGGGAGCGACGGGCAGAGCATGGGTGACGTGCGGGAGAACCTGACCTACGAGCGGTTCGGCGTCGCCGTGCGCGAACTCGCCCAGACCATCGCCGACGACGGCTACGAGCCCGACATCGTGCTCAGCATCGCCCGCGGCGGTGTCTTCGTCGCCGGCGGTCTCGCCTACGCCCTCGACTGCAAGAACATCCACCTGGTCAACGTGGAGTTCTACACGGGCGTCGGGACCACCCTCGAGATGCCGGTCATGCTCGCGCCCGTGCCCAACGCGATCGACTTCTCCGACAAGAAGGTCCTGATCACGGACGACGTCGCCGACACCGGCAAGACGCTGAAGCTCGTGCACGACTTCTGCGTGGACGCCGTCGCCGAGGTCCGCACCGCCGTCATCTACGAGAAGTCCCACTCCCTGGTGAAGTGCGAGTACGTGTGGAAGCGCACCGACGAGTGGATCAACTTCCCGTGGAGCGTGCTCCCTCCCGTGCACAGGTCCGGGGAAGCGGCCAGGCCGAACACGGAAGCGCTCTGAGCGTCAGTCGAACCAGGCCGGGTCGCCGGTCTCGATGAACCGCTTCAGCAGCGTCCGGTCGCCCATCGCCTCCCGGAGGAGTGCGCCGAGGGTCTGCAGGGCGGCCGGGTCGGCGCCGTAGGCGATGAACATGCCCGCCTCCGGGTCGTACTTGACCAGGTCCGCCACTTCCGGCGCACGCGTGCGCATCGCCGATCTGGCCACGCCCTCCCATGCGTAGCCGTTGCACTCGTGGCCCGAGTCCTCGAAGACCCCGGCCACGCCGCCCATGGCGGCGTCGGGGAGCATCAGGCAGTAGGTGCCCGGGGCGTGGTCGTACTCGAAGAACACCAGGGGAGCGAACGTCTCACGATCAGTCATGGGGCCGACCCTAGAGGTCACCTCTGACACTCCCTCCGGCCCGGTCGGCCGGGCCTCCTCCGGTGCGGAGATGCGCGGGCGGGCACGCGGCGAGACGCTGGAGTGGTCAGCCCCGTGGCGTCCGACCGGGCCCCGTGACGTGCGATCCGCGCCGGCGGCTCAGGACGGCGCCGGGGTCCCCGCCAGGGAGGGCACTCGCCATGGACACCAGCACACTCGAGGCGATGCGGACCGCCCTGCGCGGTCCGGTCATCACCCCGCAGGATTCCGGGTACGACAAGGCCCGCACCGTCTACAACGCCATGATCGACCGGCACCCGGCCGCCGTCGTGCGCTGCCGGGACACCGGGGACGTCATGGCGGCGGTCGACTTCGTCCGGGACCGCGGTCTCGAGACGGCCGTACGCGGCGGCGGGCACAGCGGCGCCGGGCTGTGTCTGGTCGACGACGGCGTCACCATCGACCTGTCACCGATGAGCGAGGTACGCGTCGACCCGGTGAAGCAGACCGCCCAGGCCGGCGGCGGCGCCACCCTCGGCGACCTCGACCACGCCACCCACGCCTTCGGCCTGGCCACGCCCACCGGCATCATGTCCACGACCGGCGTCGCGGGTCTCACCCTCGGCGGCGGACACGGTCACCTCACCCGCAAATACGGCCTGACCGTGGACAATCTCCTCTCCGCGGACGTGGTGCTCGCCGACGGCGGGTTCGTCACCGCGAACGAGCGGGAGCACGCGGACCTCTTCTGGGCGCTGCGCGGCGGCGGCGGGAACTTCGGCATCGCCACCTCCTTCACCTTCCGGCTGCACCCGGTGCACACCGTCGCGCTGGGGATCACCCTGTGGACCCTCGACAGCATCCAGGACGTCATGCGGTGGTACCGCGCGTTCCTGCCGCAGGCGCCCGACGACCTGAGCGGGTTCTTCGCGGTGCTCGCGGTGCCGCCGGGACCGCCGTTCCCCGAGGAGATCCACGGGCAGCGGATGTGCGGCGTGGTGTGGTGCTGGAGCGGGGACCCGGACCGTGTGGAGGAGATGCTGGCGCCCGTGGGCGAGGCCGGGCCGCCCGCCTTCCACTTCACGGCGCCGATGCCGTACCCCGCGGTGCAGACCATGTTCGACCAGCTGATTCCCGCCGGGCTCCAGTGGTACTGGCGCGGCGACCTCTTCGACCGGATCACCGACGATGCCATCGACGTGCACGCCAGGTACGCGGAGGGCCTGCCGACCCCGCTGTCGACCATGCACCTGTACCCGGTGGACGGGGCCGCCGGGCGGGTGGGCGAGGACGAGACCGCGTGGACCCACCGGAACGCCGTCTGGTCCGGCATCGTCGGCGGCATCGATCCCGACCCCGCCAGGGCCGACACGATCAGGCAGTGGTGCGTCGACTACTGGGCTGAGCTGCATCCGCACTCGCTGGGCGGCGCGTACGTCAACTTCCTGGGCGCCGACGAGGGCCAGGACCGGGTCAGGACCACCTACGGCGACCACTACGACCGGCTCGCGGCGGTCAAGCGGGCCTACGACCCGCACAACCTCTTCCACGCCAACCAGAACATCGAGCCGGCGCCGGCCACCGCGGACTGAGCCGGCCGGCACAGGGGTCCGGTCAGAACGTGCCCAGCTTGATGATCGACAGGATCGCGATCAGCTGGATCGCGGACGCGCCCAGCGCCTTCGGCCAGGGCAGGTCGTGCGAGCGGGACACCATCAGGGTGAGCAGGGCACCGGCCGCCAGCCACGTCGCCCAGCCGAGGAGCTGGACGAAGGAGGCGTCGCCGCCGAAGAACATGGCGACCACCAGACGCGGGGCGTCCGTGATCGACATGATCAGCATGGAGAGGCCGACCGTCGGCTGCCACGCGCCGTCGCCGCCGAGCTGGCGGGCCAGGGTGTGGGTGACCACGCCGAGGATGAACGTACTGAGGACGATCGCGACGGCCGTGATGAGGACGATCGGCACCGCGTTCGACAGCGTGGCGTTGATCGCGTCCTCGCGGGCGCCGTCGAAGCCGAAGACGGCGAGCAGGCCGTAGACGAACGTGACACCGAGCGCGGGGCCCCACATCGCGTAGTCGCGCATCCGGAGGAAGGTCGGCGCGGGGCGCAGGACGATCCCGCGCAGCAGGTCCTTCCAGTGCAGGCGCGGGCCGACCGGCGCGGCCGGGGCCTGTCCCGCGCGGTAGGTCTCGCCCTGGCTGTACGGGTCCTCGCCGATCGCGAAGGCCTGGGTGTGCCCCGGCTGGTTGGCCGCGTACGGGTCGGGGCCCTGCTGGTAGCCCTGCCGGCCGTCGTCGCCGAAGTACTCCGGCTCGCCCTGGCCGGGGGCGCCCTGCGGCCACCCTCCGCCGTTCGGCTGACCGCCGTAGGGCGGCTGTCCGCCGTACTGCTGCTGCGGCGCGGGTGGATAGCCGTACGGCGCGCCCTGCCCCTGGGGGGTCTGCTGTCCGTACGGCTCCTGCCGCGGGTGTTGTTGCGGTCGCCCTTGCGGGGTGCGGTTGTCCCGGCCGCGTCCGATCCTGAATCCAGCCACGTAATCGAACGTACCTGTTCCCGGAGAGTGACGTGCCGGGCCAGGGGCATCGGACCCGGCTTTGCGGCCGAGCTGTGACATCCCCTAGGGGGCCAACGCGCCTGCTCTCAGTGGCTGCTCAGGGTCTTCCCGTAGGCGAGCGCGGTTGACGCGGCGGGCAGGCCCAACCCGGTGGGGGTGAAGGCGTGGGAGCCGTCCGCCGAGGCCGACGGGAGCACCCAGACGCCGCCCGAGCCGCCGTTCTCGCCCGGGGAGCCGACCGCCACGTCGGGCGCGCCGTCGTGATCGTAGTCACCGGTCGCGACCGCGGCGCCGAAGGCGTCGCCCGCCTCCGCGACGCCCGGGACGCGCGGGGTGTCCTGCTGGTACGCCACCGAGTGGGCCTGCCCGGACGCGTCCACGAGGCCGTTCGCGCCGCCCAGGAGCAGCGTCGCGGCGCCTGCCTTCGCGCGGTCGCCGATGGCTTCGCCGGGGGCGCCCGCGATCAGGTCGTCGTGGCCGTCGCCGTCGATGTCGGCGGCGGCGAGGGAGGCGCCGAAGCGGTCGCCGGTCTCGGCGACGCCCGGGACGCCGGCGGTGTCCTGGTTGAGGGTCTGGTGGCGGTGGCCGAAGTTTCCGGGGACGCCGGCGCCGTAGTGGACGTGGATGCCGCCGCCCGCGGCGATCTCCTCGGGACCGCAGGGGTCGTCCACGTTCTCGTCGGCGATCTCCCGGCACTCGCCGAGGGCGAGGTCGTCATGGCCGTCCCCGTCGAAGTCGCCTGCGGCCAGCGCGGAGACACCGGCGTTGTCGGTGTTCCAGATGTTGGCGAGCGACTTCTCCTCGGGGGACCAGCTCCACAGGCGTACGTGGGACTGGGTGAAGGGTGTGGTGGACCAGTAGCCCGCGGCCAGGTCGGCGACGCCGTCGTCGCCGCCGTCGAAGTCGCCGGTCGTCAGGACGGGCGCGCGGCCGCCCATCGCGCCGGTGAACACGGTCGCCGTGGCGCCGCCGCCCGCCTTCAGCACGACCTTGTCCGTCGCGCCGATGGCCACGTCGGTGGTGCCGTCGCCGGTGAGGTCGGCCGCGGCGACGGACTTCCCGTACGCCGCCCGGGCCGCCGGGCCGTTCAGGACGGTGGTCCCGGTGCCGAGGCCGCCGCGCGCCCCGCGGATCACGGCGACGGTGCCCGCGTCCGTCCCGGCGCCGGTGACGTCCTCGCCGGGGGCGCCGACGACCAGGTCGGCCGTGCCGTCGCCGTTCGCGTCGGCCACGGTGACGGCGGCGCCGAAGTGGTCGCCCTTCTCCGGGGTGCCGGGGACGGCGGCCCCCGACTGGCTGACCCGGGTGGTGCCCGCCGAGCCGGGGCCCCGCGGTCCGCCCCAGACGACGCTGACGTATCCGGCCTGCGGCTGTCCGCCGACGGTGGCGGTCGGCACGCCGACGGCGAGGTCCGCGTAGCCGTCGCCGTCGAAGTCGCTGGTGACGGGCGTGGGTGCGGCGGCGGTCGCGGGCGGCGCGAGCGTCAGTCCTGCGGTGGCCGCCGCGGCGACGGTGACTGCTGTGGCGTACGTCCGTATGCGCATGGGGGCTCCAACGGGTTGCGGGACTGGGCGGGGCACTCATGTGACGGCCGGGAGAGCGCCGGGGTTGTGCGCGGGTTTGCCGGCGGGCCGCCGGCGGGCCCGTGGCCAGCGGCCCGCCGGATGCGCGGAGCCCGGGCGCAGGCGGGGCGGGGCTGAGCCCGTGGCCACCGGTACCCGTGCCGCCGGTACCCGTGCCGGGCGGAGCCGGCGTCCCGGCCGGGAGACCGTGGCCGGGACGCCGGGTGCGCGGGAGGGTCAGTCGGTGAAGGTGCCGCCGAACTCCGGGAGTGCCGTCGGGGCGGAGGTCGCCGGGACGGTGGTGGTGCCGCGCAGGACGAGGCCGCCGGTGGCCGCGCCGATGGACAGCTCCGCCCGGCCGTCCGCGGTCAGGTCGCGCAGGCGCACGGTGTAGCCGAAGGACGTGCCGGAGTCGGCGGCGCCCATCACGGACTGCGGGATCCAGGAGGAGCGAGTGCCACCGAGACCGCCCGACCCGCCGCGGAACAGGTGCACGCCGCCCTGGTACTCCCGCCCGTCCACGGCCTCGTGCGGTACGCCGACGGCGAGGTCCGCGTAGCCGTCGCCGTCCGTGTCGGCCGCCGAGACGTCGTAGCCGAAGTTGTCGTCGGCCTCGGGGCTGCCGGCGACGCCGGAGGTGGCCTGGGTGTACGTGGCGGAGGTGCCCGGCCCGGCGGAGGTGCCCCGCCAGACGGTCACCGCGCCCTTGCCGCCGCTCGCGTCCGGCAGGGCGAGCGCGACGTCGCCGTAGCCGTCCTTGTCGAAGTCGCCGACGGCGGCCTCGCTGGCGCCGCTGCCGAGCGTCTTGGACGGGCCCGAGGACAGGCCGCCCGACGTGCCCTTGAGGAACCAGGCCCGGTGGTGCTCCGCGCCGTCGTAGAACTGGCTGCCGAGGACGACCAGGTCGGTCTTGCCGTCACCGTTGACCTTGCCGGCGGCGAGGCCGTTCGACGACCAGCCGCCGTCGACCTTGTCGATCTTGCTGACGCTGCCGGTGGAACCCGAACGGGTGAAGGAGCCGCGGTACAGCCACGCCTCCTCGCCGCCGACGACAGCCAGGTCGGGCGAGCCGTCGCCGGTGAAGTCACCGACGGCCAGGTCGCGGCCGAAGTGTCCGGAGGCACCGGACTTCGGGGTGACGTTCGTGCCGCCGCCCAGGCCCGAGCGGGAACCCCACAGGATGGTGACCGAGCCGCGGTACTGATCACTGCCCACGTGCTCGAAGGGGTTGCCTACGACGAGGTCCGCGTAGCCGTCCTTGTCGAGGTCCGTGCTCGCGAGGCTCTCGCCGAACATGTCGTCCTCCTCGCCCGCTCCCGGCACGCCCGGGCTGTCCTGGTGGACCACCTGGGGGTGCGCGGTGTCGAGCCCGGAGGCGCTGCCGTACACGACGGTGACGGCGCCGCCCTCCCAGCCGTCGGGGCCGGAGATGCCGGAGTAGGCACTGCCGTAGGCGAGGTCGCGGTAGCCGTCGCCGTTGAAGTCGTCGTAGTGCTTGGCGACGGCGGCGGAGGCGGGGGCGGAGAGGGCCACGGGGGCGACCGCCGCGGCCAGGAGGGCGGATAGGGCCGTGGTGGTGCGCAGACGCATGCGGGGCTCCGGGGGACAGGACGAGCCCGCGCCGGGAGCGGCGCGGGCCCGACGAGCGGGAAAGAGGTGCTGACAGGCCCTAGTTGGCCGCGTTGGCGCCGAACACCGGGTAGCCGTCGGTCGAGACGCCGACCGAGGACGGGGCCAGGGAACGCGCACCGGTGGTGGTGATCTTCGTGCCGCCGGAGGGCAGGTAGGTGAGCGCGCCGTTGAAGTCGTTCTCGCCGTTCGCGCCGACGAGCAGGTCCGCGTGGCCGTCGTCGGTGACGTCGGTCAGCTTGACCTCGGAACCGAAGTAGTCGTCCTTCTCGTCCGAGCCGGGGACGCCGGCCGTGGACTGGGCGAAGTACTGCGACGCCGCGTCGGTGTCGAGACCGGAGGCGGAGCCGTACAGGACGGTCACCGCGCCGGTGTTCACGACGCCGTTCAGGTTCTCGCCCATCGCGGAGACGGCCAGGTCCTGGTAGCCGTCGCCGTTCACGTCGCCGAGCGACAGCTCGCCGCCGAACCAGTCGCCGCGCTCGGACTCGCCGGGCACGGAACCGGATTCCTGGCTCACGGCCTCCGTGTACGCGGGGCCGCCCGCGGACCCGTAGATGATGTGGACCTTGCCGCCGGTCACCGACTCGGGCACGGAGGGGGTGCCGTCGTCGGACGGGTCCCACTCCTGGCCGGTCACGATGTCCCCGAAGCCGTCGCCGTTCACGTCGCCGATGGCCGTGATGACTCCGCGCTTGAGCTCCACCGCGCCGGAGGAGAGCAGGCCGGAGGCCGAGCCGGGGATGTAGTAGTTGGTGTTCCAGCCGGACTCGTAGCCGTCGACGACCAGGTCGGTCCTGCCGTCGCCGTTGACGTCGCCCGCGGTGAGGTTGAGCGGGCCGGTGACCCCGCCCGACTGGATCGGGGGCTTGACGGTCGCGCGGGCGCCGTAGCCGCCGGAGGCGGTGATGCCGCCCTTGAAGACGTAGACGGTGCTCGCGGACGAGCCCACCGCGAGGTCGTCCTTGCCGTCGCCGTCGTAGTCGCCCGCGGCGAGCGTCTTGCCCCAGCGGTCGTGGGAGGAGACCGCCGGGTCCTTGATCGTCGTACCGCCGGTGAGGCCGCCGGAGGAGCCCCACAGGACGAGGACGGTGCCGCCGTCGGTGTCGCCGTCGACGTCCTCGTACGCGGCCGACACGGCGAGGTCGTCGAAGCCGTCGGCGTTGTAGTCGCCGTACGCGCCGAGCCCGAAGTGGTCGCCGGTCTCCGCGGAGCCCGGGACGCCGGTGGTGTTCTGGCTGACCGTCGTGCGGCTCGTGGCGGTGACGCCGTTCGCCGAGCCGTACAGGGCGACGATCTGACCGGCTTCCTTCTTGCCGCCGACGGTGGAGTTGCCCGCGGAGAACGCGGTGTCTCCGTAACCGTCGCCGTTGAAGTCCGCCTCGTGGTGGTGGACCGAGTCCGCGGCGAGGGCCGTGGTGGTCGTGAAGGTGAGGAGACCGCCCGTCAGCGTGGCCGCGGCGGCCGTCGCGAGGGCGGTTCTCAGGTGCTTGTGCATGCGGGATTCTCCTGCGGCATGCGGGGGACGCCTGGCGGGCGTCCGCAGTCGATGGGGTGCGCGTCGCCCGCGTTTGCCTGGAGTTGTCCTGGGCGTCACGGGGCGGTCGGCGAACAGGAGACACGTGCTGGGGCGCAAGGGTTGTACGTGGACGCGGAAAACTTCTGCGCGTGGTGGGGCGCAGGTGGCGGGTGAGCACATGGCGGGGTGCACGTGGCGAAATCCGTGTCCGCGGACATGAACACCGGTTGCCTGCCGACGCGTTGGGCGGCGTTTAGACCGGCCGCACCCGCAGTCCGAGGTCGCCGGGCGTGAACATCCGCGCGCGCTCGGGGTCGAAGCCGGCGTCGGAGCCGTGCAGCACCAGGAACGCGCCCCTGCCCTTCTCGTACCGCGGGCCGAAGACGACCGCGTCCGCGTGGCCGTCGCCGTCGCCGTCGACGTCGAGCAGCGGCAGCCGGTGCCCGAAGGCGTTCCAGCCGTGCGGGTTCGGGGTGCCGGGCTTCCGGGAACCGGTGTCTCCGGTGCCGCCCCGGCCGCCGTC
This sequence comes from Streptomyces sp. GLSS-08, assembly GCF_056387915.1. Taxonomy (NCBI): domain Bacteria; kingdom Bacillati; phylum Actinomycetota; class Actinomycetes; order Kitasatosporales; family Streptomycetaceae; genus Streptomyces; species Streptomyces sp. GLSS-08. Next base: position 226,542 of record NZ_JBWJAQ010000012.1, on the reverse strand, counting down.
GAGCAGGTCCACGGACGTCGCCGTCGAAGTCGGCGGCGGCCAGCGGGCGGAAGCCGCGCGGCAGGTCCAGGACGCGGGCGGCGCCCCGGCCCCGCGGGCCGCCGAACATCGCGAACGCCCGCGCGTCGGCCGCCTCGTCGCCGTGGCTGCCGAGCAGGTCGGCACCGCCCCGACCCGCACTTGATGGCCCTGTACGGGCGGATGCGCGGCCCGGTACCGACGCGAACACCCCATGTCCCCGGGCGGGCCGGGGACTTGGGGTGCTTCGGAGGCCGAACGCGGTGCGGCCGCTACGCGGCGGATCCCGCCGTCACTTGACGGGCTCGGGCTCCGGCGTGCTCTCGGCCTCGGCCGGACCCGCCGGGTCGACCGGTGTCCTGACGGAGTCGAGCAGCAACTGGGCGACGTCGACGACCTGGACGGACTCCTTGGCCTTGCCGTCGTTCTTCTTGCCGTTGACCGAGTCGGTCAGCATGACGAGGCAGAACGGGCAGGCGGTGGAGACGATGTCCGGGTTGAGGGACAGGGCCTCGTCGACGCGCTCGTTGTTGATGCGCTTGCCGATCCGCTCCTCCATCCACATCCGGGCACCGCCGGCGCCGCAGCAGAAGCCGCGCTCCTTGTGGCGGTGCATCTCCTGCTGACGCAGGCCGGGGACGGCCGACATGATCTCGCGCGGCGGCGTGTAGATCTTGTTGTGCCGGCCCAGGTAGCAGGGGTCGTGGTAGGTGATCAGACCGTCCACCGGGGTCACCGGCAGCAGCTTGCCCTCGTCGATGAGGTGCTGGAGCAGCTGGGTGTGGTGGATGACCTCGTAGTCGCCGCCGAGCTGCGGGTACTCGTTGCCGAGGGTGTTGAGGCAGTGCGGGCAGGTGGCGACGATCTTCTTCGCCGACTTCGGCTTCTTCGACTCGGCGGTGACGTGGCCCTCGTCGTCCGTCTCCTCGCCGAAGGCCATGTTCAGTGCGGACACGTTCTCCATGCCGAGCTCCTGGAACAGGGGCTCGTTGCCGAGGCGGCGGGCGGAGTCACCGGTGCACTTCTCGTCGCCGCCCATGATCGCGAACTTGACGCCCGCCATGTGCAGCAGCTCCGCGAAGGCCTTGGTGGTCTTCTTGGCGCGGTCCTCCAGGGCGCCGGCACAGCCGACCCAGTACAGGTACTCGACCTCGGTCAGGTCCTCGATGTCGCGGCCGACGACGGGGATCTCGAAGTCGACCTCCTTCGTCCACTCCAGGCGCTGCTTCTTGGCCAGCCCCCAGGGGTTGCCCTTCTTCTCCAGGTTCTTGAGCATCGTGCCCGCCTCGGACGGGAACGCGCTCTCGATCATCACCTGGTAGCGGCGCATGTCGACGATGTGGTCGACGTGCTCGATGTCGACCGGGCACTGCTCGACACAGGCGCCGCAGGTGGTGCAGGACCACAGGACGTCCGGGTCGATGACGCCGTTCTCCTCCAGCGTGCCGATCAGCGGGCGCTCGGCCTCCGCGAGGGCGGCGGCGGGCACGTCCTTCAGCGCCTCGGCCGAGGCCTTCTCGTTGCCCTCCATGTCCTTGCCGCCGCCGGCCAGCAGGTACGGCGCCTTGGCGTGCGCGTGGTCGCGCAGCGACATGATGAGGAGCTTGGGGGAGAGCGGCTTGCCGGTGTTCCAGGCGGGGCACTGCGACTGGCAGCGGCCGCACTCGGTGCACGTCGAGAAGTCGAGGAGGCCCTTCCAGGAGAACTGCTCCACCTGGGAGACGCCGAAGACGTCGTCGTCGCCGGGGTCGGTGAAGTCGATCGGCTTGCCGCCGCTGGTCATCGGCTGGAGCCCGCCGAGAGCGGTCGCGCCGGACGCGTTCCGCTTGAACCAGATGTTCGGGAACGCGAGGAACCGGTGCCAGGCCACACCCATGTTGGTGTTCAGGCTCACCGTGATCATCCAGATCATGGTGGTGCCCAGCTTGATCATCGCGAACAGGTAGACCAGGTTCTGCAGCGTCGTGACGCCGAGGCCCTTGAAGAGGAGGACCAGCGGGTACGAGGTGAAGTAGGCGGCCTCGTAGTGGTCGACGCCGTGCAGCGCGCCCTCGAGGCCGCGCAGGATCATGATCGCCAGACCGATGGTGAAGATGACGTACTCGACGAAGTACGCCTGGCCCATCTTGGAGCCCGCGAAGCGGGACTTGCGGCCGGGACGCGAGGGCAGGCTCAGCAGCCGGACGGCCATCAGCGTGACGATGCCGAGCGTTGTCATGGTGCCGATGAACTCGATGTACAGCTCGTACGGCAGGAAGTCGCCGAGGACGGGCAGCGTCCAGTCGGCCTGGAAGAGCTGGCCGTACGCGTTGACGATCGTCGGCGGCAGCGTCAGGAAGCCGATGGCCACGAACCAGTGGGCGACGCCCACGACGCCCCAGCGGTTCATCCGGGTGTGCCCGAGGAACTCCCTGACCAGCGTCACGCTGCGCTGGTAGGGGTTGTCGGTCCGGGTGCCCGCGGGGACGGGCTGGCCGAGCTTGAAGTGCCGGACGAACTGGCCGATGGCGCGTGCGAGCAGCGCGACGCCGACCACGGTCAGGACCAGCGACACGATGATCGCGGCGAGTTGCATTCGGGGGCTCCTCGGGCCTGCGAGGTGGTGCTTCGAAAGTGATTACTAAGCGGTAACTTATGCAGTCCGTCTGAGACTACCCATTTCTAGCGCCGCACTGTAGCCAGGCGGGCGGTGATCTGCGTCGCTGAGGCTTGCCTCACGGCTGTGCGCCGTCCCGTCGGCCGGGTCGCGGCCTGCCCGGTACAACCGGATCCTGCCATTCACGCCCTGTTGCGGCATTCCCTCCCGGCATGGGCGTGTGCTCCCCGGGCACCCGGTGTCGGATTTCGCGGCCTCCGCTCGCCGATCTCTGCACAAAACCCCAGCTCACGCCCCCGTTGCGCGTAAGGAACGGATAAGAATTGAGTCCGCTCGACTCAGCTCTGTTGACCACGCGGCGGGAGTGGTGCACACTTGAGTCCGTTCCACTCAAGTCAGCTGGAGGAATTGTCATGGCACGTGCGGTCGGCATCGACCTGGGCACGACTAACTCCGTCGTCAGCGTTCTGGAGGGCGGCGAGCCCACCGTCATCACCAACGCCGAGGGCGCCAGGACCACGCCGTCCGTCGTCGCCTTCGCCAAGAACGGTGAGGTGCTCGTCGGCGAGGTCGCCAAGCGCCAGGCGGTCACGAACGTCGACAGGACGGTCCGTTCGGTCAAGCGCCACATGGGCACTGACTGGAAGATCAACCTGGACGGCAAGGACTTCAACCCGCAGCAGATGAGCGCCTTCATCCTGCAGAAGCTGAAGCGCGACGCCGAGGCCTACCTGGGCGAGAAGGTCACGGACGCGGTCATCACCGTCCCGGCCTACTTCAACGACTCCGAGCGTCAGGCCACGAAGGAGGCCGGCGAGATCGCCGGCCTGAACGTCCTGCGCATCGTGAACGAGCCGACCGCCGCCGCGCTGGCGTACGGGCTCGACAAGGACGACCAGACGATCCTCGTCTTCGACCTCGGTGGCGGCACCTTCGACGTGTCGCTGCTGGAGATCGGTGACGGCGTCGTCGAGGTGAAGGCCACCAACGGTGACAACCACCTCGGTGGTGACGACTGGGACCAGCGCGTCGTCGACTACCTGGTGAAGCAGTTCCAGAGCGGCCACGGCGTGGACCTCTCCAAGGACAAGATGGCTCTCCAGCGTCTGCGCGAGGCTGCCGAGAAGGCCAAGATCGAGCTGTCCTCGTCCACCGAGACCTCGATCAACCTGCCCTACATCACCGCGTCCGCCGAGGGCCCGCTGCACCTGGACGAGAAGCTCACCCGGGCTCAGTTCCAGCAGCTGACGGCCGACCTGCTGGAGCGCTGCAAGACCCCGTTCCACAACGTCATCAAGGACGCCGGCATCCAGCTGTCCGAGATCGACCACGTCGTGCTCGTCGGCGGTTCCACCCGTATGCCGGCCGTCGCGGAGCTCGTGCGCGAGCTGACCGGCGGCAAGGACGCCAACAAGGGCGTCAACCCGGACGAGGTCGTCGCCATCGGCGCCGTCCTGCAGGCCGGTGTCCTCAAGGGTGAGGTCAAGGACGTCCTGCTCCTCGACGTGACCCCGCTGTCCCTGGGTATCGAGACCAAGGGCGGCATCATGACCAAGCTCATCGAGCGGAACACGACGATCCCGACCAAGCGGTCCGAGATCTTCACCACCGCCGAGGACAACCAGCCGTCCGTGCAGATCCAGGTCTACCAGGGCGAGCGCGAGATCGCGGCGTACAACAAGAAGCTCGGGATGTTCGAGCTGACCGGTCTGCCGCCGGCCCCCCGCGGCGTCCCGCAGATCGAGGTCGCCTTCGACATCGACGCCAACGGCATCATGCACGTGACCGCGAAGGACCTGGGCACGGGCAAGGAGCAGAAGATGACCGTCACCGGCGGCTCCTCGCTGCCGAAGGACGAGGTCGACCGGATGCGCCAGGAGGCCGAGAAGTACGCGGAGGAGGACCACGCCCGCCGCGAGGCCGCCGAGACCCGCAACCAGGGCGAGCAGCTCGTCTACCAGACCGAGAAGTTCCTCAAGGACAACGAGGACAAGGTCCCGGGCGAGGTCAAGACCGAGGTCGAGGCCGGCATCGAGGAGCTGAAGGCCGCGCTCAAGGGCGAGGACACCGCCGAGATCCGTACGGCCACGGAGAAGGTCGCCGCCGTCTCCCAGAAGCTCGGCCAGGCGATGTACGCCGACGCCAACGCCGCGCAGGCGGCCGGTGGCGCCGAGGGTGCCGAGCAGCCGAAGGCCGCTGACGACGACGTCGTCGACGCCGAGATCGTCGACGAGGAGCGCAAGGACGGTGCCGCGTGACGGAGGAGACCCCGGGTTTCGAAGAGAAGCCTGACGTCCCCTCCGGCGCCACCTCAGACGACGCCGAGCCGCAGGCCGCCGCCCCCTCCCCCGAGGAGGAGGAGGCGGCGGCGGCCCCGGACGGGGACGCAACCGCACAGGTGGCCGGCCTGACGGCCCAGCTGGACCAGGCCCGCAGCGCGCTCACCGAGCGCACGGGGGACCTCCAGCGGCTCCAGGCCGAGTTCCAGAACTACCGCCGCCGGGTCGAGCGCGACCGGGTCGCGGTCAAGGAGGTCGCCGTGGCGAACCTCCTGACCGAGCTCCTGCCCGTACTCGACGACATCGGCCGCGCACGGGAACACGGCGAACTGGTCGGCGGCTTCAAGTCGGTGGCCGAGTCGCTGGAGACCGTCGCGGCGAAGATGGGCCTGCAGCAGTTCGGCAAGGAGGGCGAGCCCTTCGACCCGACGATCCACGAGGCCCTGATGCACAGTTACGCGCCGGACGTCACCGAGACGACCTGCGTGGCGATCCTTCAGCCCGGGTATCGCATCGGCGAGCGCACCATCCGCCCCGCGCGGGTGGCCGTGGCCGAACCCCAGCCCGGGGCGCAGCCGACCAAGGAGGACTCAGCGGAGTCCGCCGAGGCGGCCGACGACAAGGAGAGCGGTGGCCCGGACGAGGGCTGACGTTGTACGGAAGAGGGAGGAGGGACGTCGGGGATGAGCACCAAGGACTTCATCGAGAAGGACTACTACAAGGTCCTCGGCGTCCCCAAGGACGCCACCGAGGCCGAGATCAAGAAGGCGTACCGGAAACTCGCCCGCGAGTTCCACCCGGACGCCAACAAGGGCAACGCGAAGGCGGAGGAGCGCTTCAAGGAGATCTCCGAGGCGAGCGACGTCCTCGGTGACACCAAGAAGCGCAAGGAGTACGACGAGGCACGCGCCCTCTTCGGCAACGGCGGCTTCCGGCCCGGTCCCGGCGCCGGCGGCGGCTCCTTCAACTTCGACCTGGGCGACCTCTTCGGAGGCGGCGCCCAGGGCGGTACGGCGGCGGGCGGCAGCTTCGGCGGCGGCATAGGCGACGTCTTCGGGGGCCTGTTCAACCGCGGCGGCGCGGGCACGGGCGCCCGGACCCAGCCGCGGCGCGGCCAGGACATCGAGTCCGAGGTCACGCTGAGCTTCACGGAGGCGGTGGACGGCGCGACGGTCCCGCTGCGCATGTCCTCCCAGTCGCCCTGCAAGGCCTGTTCGGGCACCGGCGACGCGAACGGCACACCGCGCGTGTGCCCGACGTGCGTCGGCACCGGCCAGGTGGCCCGCGGGTCGGGCGGCGGCTTCTCGCTGACCGACCCCTGCCCCGACTGCAAGGGCCGCGGCCTGATCGCGGAGAACCCCTGCGAGGTCTGCCGGGGCAGCGGCCGGGCCAAGTCGTCGCGCACGATGCAGGTCCGCATCCCGGCCGGTGTGAGCAACGGCCAGCGGATCCGGCTGCGCGGCAAGGGAGCCCCGGGCGAACGGGGCGGCCCCGCCGGCGACCTGTACGTCGTCGTGCACGTGGACGCCCACCCGGTCTTCGGCCGCAAGGGCGACAACCTCACCGTCACGGTGCCCGTCACCTACCCGGAGGCGGCGCTGGGGGGCGAGGTGCGCGTGCCCACGCTGGGCGGGCCCCCGGTCACCCTGAAACTGCCCCCGGGCACGCCCAACGGCCGCACGATGCGGGCGCGGGGCAAGGGCGCGGTCCGCAAGGACGGCACCCGCGGCGACCTGCTGGTCACCGTCGAGGTCGCCGTCCCCACGGATCTCTCGGGCAAGGCTCGCGACGCGCTGGAGGCGTATCGCGAGGCGACCGCGGAGGAGGATCCGCGGGCGGAGCTGTTCCAGGCCGCGAAGGGAGCATGAGGACGCCATGGACGGAATCGGCCGTCGACGGAACCCGTACGAACTGACCGAGGAGACGCCGGTCTACGTCATCTCGGTGGCGGCCCAGCTCTCCGGTCTGCACCCGCAGACACTGCGTCAGTACGACCGCCTCGGCCTGGTCTCTCCCGACCGCACGGCCGGGCGGGGCCGGCGCTACTCGGCCCGCGACATCGAACTGCTGCGCACCGTCCAGCAGTTGTCGCAGGACGAGGGCATCAACCTGGCGGGCATCAAGCGGATCATCGAGCTGGAGAACCAGGTCGCCGCGCTCCAGTCCCGGGTCGCGGAGATGGAGGCGGCCCTCGACGGAGCCGCCGCCGCGATGCGGCAGCGCGAGGCGGCCGTCCACGCCTCCTACCGCCGGGACCTGGTGCCGTACCAGGACGTCCAGCAGACCAGCGCGCTGGTGGTGTGGCGGCCCAAGCGGTCGTCCGAGCAGTAGGCCCGCGCGAGCGCGTGCGAAGGGGCCGGGGAGGTGCTCACCTCCCCGGCCCCTTCGGCTGCCCTCCTCGGCCCCTTCGGCTGCCTGCCGCACCTGACCCCGCATGGCAGAAAACGTACGCGCGCGGCCACGGTGCGTGACGGTCGGAGGTCGCGGCGCGGGTGCCCGGAAGTTCCACGAGGTGGAGAGGGTGCAACGTTCCCGCACGTCCGGAGAGTTGGTACCTTCACACGCCACACACACCAGGCCGTTGTCATCTCGTTAAGTGGTTACTCCTTGACGCTGCGGTGATCGCCGCGTTGGCTTTCAGCCACCTGGTCGCAAAGCTGCGGCCTCGTCCGGAAGGCACATCAAGTGAACACCCGAATCCGTATGCGTCGTACTGCCATGGCCTTGGGCGCATTTGCCCTGGCCGCCCCGCTCGCCGCCTGCGGTGTCGTGGACGGCATCGGTGGTGGCGACGGCAGCTCCGCCGGCCCCAAGAAGGGCGACGACATCACGGTGGGTCTGCTCCTCCCGGAGAAGGAGAACTCTCGCTACGAGAAGTTCGACCACCCCATCATCGAGAAGAAGGTCGCCGAGCTCACCCACGACAAGGGCCGCGTCGAGTACGCCAACGCCGAGCAGGACGCGGCCAGGCAGAAGAGCCAGCTCGAGCAGATGGTGGCCGACAAGGTCGACGTCGTGCTGCTGGACGCGGTGGACTCGAAGTCCATCGCGAGCAGCGTGCAGAAGGCGAAGGACGCGGGCATCCCCGTCATCGCGTACGACCGCCTGGCGCAGGGGCCGATCGACGCGTACATCTCCTTCGACAACGAGCTCGTCGGCGAGGTGCAGGGCCGGGCCCTCGTGGAGACGCTGGGCTCCGGCGCCGCCACCAGCAAGATCGTCATGATGAACGGCTCGGTCACCGACCCGAACGCCGCGCAGTTCAAGGCGGGCGCGCTGTCCGAGCTCCAGGGCAAGGTGGTCATCGCCAAGAGGTACGACGTCACGGACTGGAAGCCGGAGAACGCCAAGATCCGGATGGAAGAGGCCATCACGGCCGTCGGCCTGGACAACATCGCCGGTGTCTACTCCGCCAACGACGGGATGGCGGGCGCCGTCATCGAGGCACTGAAGGAGACCGGCGCCGACAAGCTCCCGCCGGTCACCGGTCAGGACGCCGAACTGGCCGCCGTGCAGCGCATCGTCTCGGGCGACCAGTTCATGAGCGTCTACAAGTCGTACCCGCAGGAGGCAAGCGCCGCCGCCCAGATGGCCGTCGCGAAGGTCCAGGGCCGCTCCATCGAGTTCGACGCACTCACCCGCGACACGGTCGACAGCCCCACCACGAAGAAGGTCCCGGCCCAGCTGGTGCCCGTGGTCGCCCTGACCAAGAAGAACATCAGGGAGACCGTCGTGGAGGAGGGTTTCTACACGGTCAAGCAGATCTGCACGCCGAAGTTCAAGGCGGACTGCTCCGCGATCGGTCTGAACCAGTCGTGAGCCGGGCGCGGGCCTGACCGGGCCTGCGCCGGGCGCGTGCGGAGATTTCGTGAAGTCGCCCGCGCCCCCGTGGTCGAGAGCCGGACGAACGGGACTCCCCGGCGGCGGGCGGCTCATGGACGACTCCGAGATCGTCTAGGGTTGCGCGCTGCCACATCATGATCACGGGGAGACGCATTCTCGATGCGCGCAGTCAATGAAGAGATACGACGGGCAGCACGACGGCCGCGGGGCGCGGGGGCGGTGACGGGGCTGGCGCTCGCGCTGGGTCTGCTCGCCGGCTGCGGCTCGGGCGACACGACCGGTGAGCCCGCGGACAAGGGCGCGGCCTCCGGCGGTTCGGCCGGCTCCGGCGGCGCGGCCCCGGCCGGCCCCGCCTACAAGGGCCCCCGCCTGCCCGGACTCGCCGAGCGGGCCGCGTGGAGCCTGCCCGCCGCCGAGGGCGGCAGCGCCCCCGGCATGCTCGACCTCGGCGAGACGTTCGTCTTCGCGAAGGACGCGGACGGCGCCTACGTCACGGACTTCGACGCGGCGGGGGAGCCCGAGCAGGGCAAGGACCTCGTGCTGCACATGTCCGACGAACCGGAGAGCCTCGTCCTGGAGTTCCGGGACGCGAAGACCGGCGGCGTGCGCAGGACGATGAAGGTGAAGTCCGACTCCGTCACGGCCACCACCTGGCACGACGGTGCTCCCGCCCTCGCCGTCGGCACGTCCGCGACGACCGGGTCCGACGGGCTGACCGAGGAGAGCGTGACCTCGACGGCGACGCTGTACGACGCCACCGGGAAGAAGCTGGGCACCAGCGAACTGCCGCAGGACGTCAACCGGATGGTGGGGCAGTCCACCTACCCTGCCGTCCTTCTCCTGGAGGGCTACCGCGTCGGGGTCGCCGACAACACGCTCAGCCTCACCCCCGTCGACGGCGGTGAGACCCGCACGGTCGACTGCACCGGCTCCCAGGCCGACTGCGCGTTCCTCCCCGAGACGGGCGAGGCCACCGGGGCGTCGGCGTTCGCGCCGCTGATCACCGGGAGGTACTACGCGGGCTTCGAGAACGCCTCCGACTTCCAGTACGAGCCGGAGCAGGTCACCCTCTCCGACCTCGCCACCGGGCGGAAGGTCTGGAGCAGCGCCGACGTCAAGCCGCCGCAGGGCGTGAAGTACACGGACGACGGTGACCGGATGTCCGAGGGCGTCAGGGTGCTGCGCGTCTCGGACGGCAAGGTCCTCACCGCCTGGCAGACGGCCGCCGCCTCGGATGTCTGGATCGACGCCTGGTACGAGCTGGACGGCGGTGCCGAGGCCGGCGCCTCCTACCCGACCGTGCGGGAGCCCCTCTTCGCCCCTTCCGGCAACCTGGTGGCGGCCGCCACGGACGAGGGCGTCGTCGTACGGGAGGCGGCGACCGGCAAACAGCTCTGGGCCCAGGGAGCCGGTGAGAAGCCGCTGACACCCCTCCGGTTCTCGGCGGACGACTCGGTCCTGTACGGCACGACCGAGGACGACACCGTCGTCGCGGTCGACGCGCGCACGAAGGAGGTCCTGGCCAAGAGCCTCCCGGCCGACCACGTCCCGCTGTTCGCCGACGCCTCCCGGTACGGCTACCTCGGCACCGAGGACGGCTTCTTCGTCTTCGCGCCTGCGTCCTGACGCCCGTACCCGGTCCCCGCCCCGCACCCCCGGCGCAGAGATCCGGCCACTGCACGGCTCGTGCGGAACCCGGGCGTACGGGCGGGTGTGCGGGCCGGTGCGGGGACGACCCGGTCAGCTTGTTGCAGGAGTCCGTTGCGGAGGTGGGGACATTTACCGATGTGTCGGGGCGATCGGGGGCAGGCGGCGGGAAGAGGCGTGTTGCGATGGCGGACGGGGCCGCGCATAGTGTCGCTGCGGAAGACGCCGAGGCGTTGCATCGCGCAAGACGCTGGAGCCAGGAGTTTGGAGCCAGGGGTGGGAGATGGCGGGGCACGGGACGGACACGCATCCGCACGGTGCTGACCGGCTGTGCGAGGCCGGGGACCGCGTGTATTCCCGGGCCGTACGGCGTGGTCGCGTGCTGCGCTCGGACGCCGACGCGGTGCCGTGCCTGCTGGAGCTGGCGCTGCTGCACCCGGACCCCGACGACATGGGCTGGCTGGTGCCGACGTCGCCGCAGGAGGTCATGACGCGGCTGCTGCGGGGCATGTACGAGGAAGTCACCGCGAGCCAGGCGCGGGTGGGCGACGCGGTGGCCGCGTTCGAGTGGTACGCGGGGCTCGGCGGACGCGTCCGGGCGCCGGCCGAGGGCGTCGCCATCCGGGTGCTCGACGGACTGCCGCGGATCCGGGCCGCGATGGACGCGGCCACCGAGGCGTGCCGCACCGAGGTGCTGACGGTGCAGCCGGGCGGCATCCGCCGTGAGGACGAACTGTCCGAGGGCCTGCACCGGGCGCTGGGACTGCGCCGGCGCGGAGTCCGGATGCGCGACCTGTACACCCATGTGGCGCGGCACGGGCAGGGCCTGCACACGTACATGGAGCTGATGGGGGAGGCGGCCGAGGCCCGCACGCTCGACGAGGTCGTGGAGCGCCTGATCGTCTTCGACCGCAAGGTGGCGTTCATCCCCGCGAACGCGGACCGCACGATCGCCCTGGAGCTGCGCCACCCGGCCCTGGTGGACTACCTGGTCACGGTCTTCGAGCGGCTCTGGCGGCTGGGCATCCCGCTGGCCGCGTCGCTGCCCTCCACGGGCATCGAGGGCATCACGCACCGGGAGCGGTCGATCGCGGCGCTGCTCGCGGAGGGCCACCAGGACGCCGTGGTCGCCGAGCGTCTCGGCATCAGCGTCCGCACCTGCCGGGCGCACATCGCGCGGCTCTCCGAGACCCTCGGCGCCGCCAGCCGCACGCAGCTGGGGGTGCGCATCGCCCAGGCGGGCCTCGACGGGCCGCCGCGGGCCGCGGAGCCGGCGGAGCTGCTCCCGGTCGCCGCGCCGACCCGGGACGCGCCCACGGCCCGCTGAGCCCCGGGACGGGCCCTCGCGCCGGGGGCGGTCAGTGGTCCGGGTCCAGGATGCCCGACTGGGCGATCAGGAAGCCGAGCTGGGCGCGGCTGCCGCTGCCGAGCGCGGCGGCGAGCTTGGCGATGTGGGCGCGGCAGGTGCGGACGTTCATGCCGAGGCGGCGGGCGATGGCCTCGTCGACGTGGCCCTCGACGAGCAGTTTGGCGATGGAGCGCTGGACGCCGGTGATGCCGTCGGTGGGGGGCGCGTACGGGGTTTCCTCCAGAAGCGGGACGCCGCGGGCCCAGAGCTGTTCGAAGACCTTCGCGAGGTACTCCACCAGGCCGGGGTGGCGCAGTTCGAGGGCCATCTGGCCGTCGCCGCGCGCCGGGATGAACGCCACCGTGCGGTCGAAGATCATCAGCCGCTCGATGAGCTCCTCGAGGGTCCGGATCTCGACGTTGCCCTTGGTCATGTGCTCCGCGTAGGCCAGCGTGCCCTGGCTGTGCCGCGCGGTGTGCTGGTAGAGCGTGCGCATGGTGATGCCGCGGGCGATGACCGCCCGGCCGCGCTCCAGGGCCTCGATGAGGGAGTGCTCGCTGCGGCCGCCGCCCGGCTGGACGGTGAGGATCTCCGAGTGGCACTCGGCCATCGCGACCTCGATCGCCGAGTTGATGCGGTTGATGCCTTCGAGCACGGTGATGGCGTGCGTGGTCGGCGGGTCCTGGGCGGTGATGGCCATGAATGGCTCGAAGGAGTCGGTCAACTCCACCGCGAGGCTCCTACGCTCCTGGATCTCCCGCTCTATGGGGTGCAGGCGCTGGGCGAGCGCGGCCGCCGGCGGCACCGGCCGCAGCCACAGGGGGTCGTCCGGATCGGGGTGCAGCAGCGCGAATTCCATCAGGCAGGGAGCGGGTTCCACCTCCTGGCGCGCGATGCGCCCCGAGCGCAGCGCGGTGGCATAAAGACGCTTGCCCTCGTCGCACAGTTCAGTCTCGGCATGAGGATGTGTCCGATGTGAGTTCTTTGTAGGCAAAGCTCCACCCCCCAGGGTCCTGAACGTGCAGGAACATGATGCATCGACCCTGTGGTGTTTGCCTGACTGAATGAGCCATCGTCTTGGAGGACGGCGGGGGAGAGTATCCAAGGAAGTGAGGACGAAGCCGACTATGTGCAAGAGAATGGTTCGCTCGGTGCTCGCTGTCGCCTTCTCCGCTGGGATGGTCTTCAGTGCCGCGAGCGCCCTGGACCTTTCCTGGAGCAGTGAGCCTGCCGATGCACACGTGTCAAGCACGACCGACGCCGTGCCCGGCGACCTGTCCTGGAGCATCGCCCCGCCGGATCTGTCCTGGAGCAGCGTGCAGGGGGACCTCTCGTGGAGCGTCGGTTCCCCCAAGGGCGTGGCGGCATGACCATCCCACCCGACGACCGTTCCTTCCGCCGGGAGATGGCGACCGCCTACCGGTCCGGCTGGCACTTCATCGACCTGGCCACCGCCATCCCCCACAGCGGTGACTCGTTGATGGTGACGGTCTTCGGGGAGCCGGTGGTCGTCACCCGGGACGAGGACGACGACGTCCGGGCGTTCCGGTGTCTGCGGCGGCCTCGGGGGGCGCCGCAGCCAGTACGGTGCGCCATCCGGTACGGCATGATCTTTGTGAATCTGGACCAGCGTGACCACCAGCTGGTCGAGCCGGAGACCCCGGCTGTACGAACCATCTCAGCCACCCCCCGCAGTGCCTGACGCGATTCCCCCGTCGTAGTAGATCGCGCAGGTGCTTCCCCCCGGCAGCGGCGTCACCGTGACCTGAACACGGTGACGCCGCTGCAGTTTCGGGCGAAAAATCGGGGTGATTCCGCATCGGGCGAGGCGCATGGGGCGAGGCACGCCGCCCGGCCGCCCGGCCGCCCGGCCGCCCGAAGCCGCCCGGTCGGCCGGGTCGGAGATCAGCCGCGCCCCATCGCCGAGGTCAGCTCGATCTCGATCACCACCCGGGCGGGGTTGGGTGAGGGGACGCGCCCGTAGCGCTCCGCGTAGCGCCGCTCCGCCTCCGCGACGCGCTCCGGCTCCCGGTGCACGACGGCGAGCCCCTCCAGCGTCGCCCAGCGCCGCCGGTCCACCTGGCACACCGCGACCCGGGCGCCGCCCGCCCCCGCTGCCAGGATGTTGGCCACCTTCGTGCTCGACCCGTTCGTGATCACCCGGGCCAGCCCCTCCTCCGGCGCGTAGGTCACCCCGACGGGCACCACGTGCGGGGAGCCGTCGGGGCGCAGGGTGGTCAGGGTGCACAGGTGACGCTCCTGCCAGAAGCCGAGATAGGCGGCGTCGGGGTCGCGCGGGTTCACGGGGTATGCAGCCATGGCGGGAACTTAACCTCTTCTCGTCCCGCGGACCTTCTTGAGTGGAATAGACTCAACTTTGTGTACGTTCCTGAAGTCAGGATGAGGACGACTGACGCGAGGAGGAGACAGCGACCGTGGACGCCGAGCTGACCAACAGGAGCCGGGACGCGATCAACGCGGCCAGCACCCGGGCCGTGTCCGAGGGCCACCCGGACCTCACCCCCGCCCACCTGCTGCTCGCTCTGCTGGCGGGCCAGGACAACGAGAACATCACCGACCTGCTGGCCGCGGTCGACGCCGACCGGGCCGCCGTGCGCACCGGGACCGAGCGGGTGCTGGCCGCGCTGCCCAGCGTGGCGGGCTCCACCGTCGCGCCCCCGCAGCCCAACCGCGAGCTGCTCGCCGTCATCGCGGACGCCGCCGAGCGGGCCAAGGAGCTCGGCGACGAGTTCCTGTCCACCGAGCACCTGCTGATCGGCATCGCCGCGAAGGGCGGCCGCACCGCGGACGTACTGTCCTCGCAGGGAGCCAGTGCCAAGAAGCTGCTGGCCGCGTTCCAGACGACCAGGGGAGGGCGCCGGGTGACGACCGCGGATCCCGAGGGCCAGTACAAGGCACTCGAAAAGTTCGGTACCGACTTCACCGCCGCCGCGCGGGAGGGCAGGCTCGACCCGGTCATCGGCCGGGACCAGGAGATCCGTCGGGTCGTCCAGGTGCTGTCCCGGCGCACCAAGAACAACCCCGTCCTCATCGGCGAGCCCGGCGTCGGCAAGACCGCGGTCGTGGAGGGGCTCGCCCAGCGGATCGTCAAGGGCGACGTGCCCGAGTCCCTCAGGAACAAGCGGCTCGTCGCGCTCGACCTCGGCGCCATGGTCGCCGGCGCGAAGTACCGTGGCGAGTTCGAGGAGCGGCTGAAGACCGTCCTCGCCGAGATCAAGGACTCCGACGGCCAGATCATCACCTTCATCGACGAACTGCACACCGTCGTGGGCGCGGGCGCCGGCGGCGACTCCGCCATGGACGCGGGCAACATGCTGAAGCCCATGCTGGCCCGCGGCGAGCTGCGGATGGTGGGCGCGACGACCCTCGACGAGTACCGCGAGCGGATCGAGAAGGACCCCGCCCTGGAGCGGCGCTTCCAGCAGGTGCTGGTCGCCGAGCCGACCGTCGAGGACACCATCGCGATCCTGCGCGGGCTCAAGGGGCGCTACGAGGCCCACCACAAGGTGCAGATCGCGGACAGCGCCCTGGTGGCCGCCGCGGCCCTCTCCGACCGGTACATCACCTCGCGTTTCCTGCCCGACAAGGCCATCGACCTCGTCGACGAGGCGGCGTCCCGGCTGCGCATGGAGATCGACTCGTCCCCCGTCGAGATCGACGAACTCCAGCGCGCCGTCGACCGGCTGAAGATGGAGGAGCTGGCGATCGGCAAGGAGACCGACGCCGCCAGCCGGGAGCGCCTGGACAAGCTGCGCCGCGACCTCGCCGACCGCGAGGAGGAGCTGCGCGGCCTCACCGCCCGCTGGGAGAAGGAGAAGCAGTCCCTCAACCGCGTCGGTGAGCTGAAGGAGAAGCTCGACGAGCTGCGCGGCCAGGCCGAACGCGCCCAGCGCGACGGTGACTTCGACACCGCGTCCAAGCTGCTGTACGGCGAGATCCCGGACCTGGAGAGGGACCTGGAGGCCGCCTCCGAGGAGGAGGTGGAGGCCGCCGAGGGTGACACGATGGTCAAGGAGGAGGTCGGCGCGGACGACATCGCCGACGTCGTCGGCGCCTGGACCGGTATCCCGGCCGGCCGTCTCCTGGAGGGCGAGACCCAGAAACTCCTGCGCATGGAGGACGAGTTGGGCCGCCGCCTGATCGGGCAGTCGGAGGCCGTCCGCGCGGTGTCCGACGCCGTGCGGCGCACCCGGGCCGGCATCGCCGACCCCGACCGGCCCACCGGTTCCTTCCTGTTCCTCGGCCCGACCGGCGTCGGCAAGACCGAACTGGCCAAGGCGCTCGCGGACTTCCTCTTCGACGACGAGCGGGCCATGGTCCGCATCGACATGAGCGAGTACGGCGAGAAGCACAGCGTCGCCCGCCTGGTGGGCGCCCCGCCCGGCTACGTCGGGTACGAGGAGGGCGGCCAGCTGACGGAGGCCGTGCGCCGGCGCCCGTACAGCGTGGTCCTGCTGGACGAGGTCGAGAAGGCGCACCCGGAGGTCTTCGACATCCTGCTCCAGGTCCTGGACGACGGCCGCCTGACGGACGGTCAGGGACGCACGGTCGACTTCCGCAACACCATCCTGGTCCTCACCTCCAACCTCGGCAGCCAGTTCCTGATCGACCCGGTCAGCACCGAGGAGGAGAAGAAGGAACAGGTCCTGGAGGTCGTACGGGCCTCCTTCAAGCCGGAGTTCCTCAACCGGCTCGACGACCTGGTCGTCTTCTCGGCGCTCACCAGGACGGAGCTGGAACGCATCGCCCGGCTCCAGATCGACCGGCTCGCCCAGCGCCTCGCCGACCGGCGGCTCGCCCTGGAGGTCACCGAGGCGGCCCTGGCCTGGCTCGCCGACAAGGGCAACGACCCGGCCTACGGTGCCCGGCCGCTGCGCCGCCTCATCCAGACGGCGATCGGCGACCGGCTCGCCAAGGAGATCCTCGCGGGCGAGGTCAGGGACGGCGACACCGTCCGCGTGGACGCCGCCGGCGACGGCCTGATCGTGGGCCCGGCGGCGGACCGCCCGGCCGGCAAGACGCTGTAGTCCCCGGCGGTCGTCGGGGTACCCGGCGGGGGAGCCCCGCAGCGGGGGTTCCCTCCCGGGACCTCGTGCGCACGCCGTAGCCGCCCGGCCACGGCGAGGCGCGCCCGGCCCGCCCGTCGGCGGAGATCGGCCAGATCGTGTCAGCCCCCGGCGGACAGGCCCGCCAGGGGTTGCCACTCCCCGCCCCGCATGGGGGAGGATGGCGTAATCCGTACGAAGGGAAATACACGGTGAGCATCGACCCGTCCTCGATTCCGAACTTCGGGGGCCAGCCCGAGCCGCAGCCCGGCGGACCGGCGGGCCCCGTCGTCCCGGATCAGGACCTCGTGAAGCAGCTCCTCGACCAGATGGAGCTCAAGCACCTCGTCGACGAAGAGGGAGACCTCGTCGCGCCGTGGGAGCAGTTCCGTACGTACTTCATGTTCCGCGGTGAGGGTGACCAGCAGGTCTTCTCGGTCCGGACGTTCTACGACCGGCCGCACCAGATCGACGAGAAGCCCGCGCTGCTGGAGTCCATCGACGACTGGAACCGTCGCACCCTGTGGCCGAAGGTCTACAGCCACACGCACGACGACGGCACCGTCCGGCTCATCGGCGAGGCGCAGATGCTGATCGGCACCGGCGTCAGCCTGGAGCACTTCGTCTCGTCGACGGTCAGCTGGGTGCGGGCCGCCATCGAGTTCGACAAGTGGCTCGTCGAGCAGCTCGGCCTGGAACAGGAAGTCAACGAGGCGGACAAGCCCGGGGACGACGAGGAGTAGTCCCGGCCCCCACTCACAGGGGCGTATGGGCGACAGCCACCAGATACGCCCCGTAGGCGAACGAGAGCCCGGCGAGGGCGCCGACCACCAGTGTCGCGTGCCACGGCCGGGCTCTTGCCGTGCGCACCAGCGCGCCCGCCAGCGGCAGCAGCAGCGGGAACGCCGGCAGCAGGAAGCGCGGCTTGCACTCGAAGAAGCCCGAGCCGCCCAGCGCGATCAGCAGCAGGACGCCGCTGTGCACGAGCAGGGGCAGCGGGGCGCGGTCCGCGACGAGCAGCGCGAACAGCAGGATGGCCGCCGCCACGATCACCATCGTCATGGGGAAGACGAAACGGCCGCCGTGCAGCAGCAGGTGCTTCACGAAGCCCAGGGAACCGCGGCCGAAGTCGAAGCGGGACCCCCACAGCCGCTGCACCGCGAAGTAGCCGCCGAGCGGATCACCCTCGCGGCGGCCGACCCACAGGACGTAGCCGCCCCAGCCGAGCGGCGCGAGCGCCACGCCCGTCCACAGGCTGTGGGAAACGTCGCGGCCGCGCGCCCGGACGATCTCGCAGGCCGCCGCCGCCACGACCGCCGCGGCCACCGCTACCCCGTTCGGCCGCGCCAGCCCCGCCAGCGCCGCGAGCGCGCCCGCCCACACCCACCGCCCGGTCAGCACCGCGTACAGCGACCAGGCGGCGAAGGCCGTGAGCACGGGCTCCGTGTACGCCATCGACAGCACCACGGAGTGCGGCAGCAGCCCCCAGAGCAGGACGAGCAGGGTGGCGACGGCGGGGCCGTGCAGCCGCGCCCCGACGAAGTAGATCCCGTACGCGGCGGCCGCGGCCGCGGTCCAGGCGACCACCAGGCCCGCGGCGCCGCCGCCGAGCGGCGTCAGCGCGGTGACGGAGCGGACGAGCGCCGGGTAGAGCGGGAAGAACGCCAGGTCGCTGCGGGCGACCACCGGACCGACGTGCAGGGTGTGCCCGTAGCCGTGCGCCGCGATTCCCAGGTACCAGACCGAGTCCCAGGACCGGCCGAGCAGGGCGAGCGGCTGTTTTCCCTGGGTCCAGGCGGCCACGGACAGCACGAGGACACCGGTGAGACGGGCGGCGGCGAACAGTCCGAGCGCGCCTGCCGCCGTCGTGAACAGCCGCCGCGGGACGGGAACCGGGCGGCCGCGGCCCCCGGCACCGGACTCCCTGGCGGGGGCGGGGATCGTACTCGCGTGGGTCACATCCGAACTGTGCGTCCCTTACGGGGCATTTGCGAGCATCACCCCGCCGTGCGGGTACGGATCGCGCCGGTCCGGCGCGCCGCGCGCGAGAGCGGCCGCCACGGTGCTAGAAACCCCCGTTCCGGGTGCCGGCGTCCGTTCAGCCGGGGAGGTCCGCCCGGGTGGACAGCTCCGCCCAGACCGTCTTGCCCACGGGGTGACGACGCTCCGACCCCCAGCGCACGGCCAGGACGTCCACCAGGAACAGTCCCCGGCCGGACTCGCCCTCCGGGTCCGACCCGGGCGGCTCCGCGGGCGGGTGCTTTCCGGAGGCGGCGTCCGCGACCTCGACGCGCACCAGACCCGCGGCCGAGTGGAGAGCGAGCCCGAGACCGAAGCCGCGGCCGGGGACCCGGCCGTGCCGTACGGCGTTCGCGGCGAGCTCGCCGACGACGAGGGCGACCGCGCACGACACGTCCGACGCCGGCGGGTGACCCCAGTCCTCCATGCGCCGGACGGCGAGCCGCCTGGCGAGCCGGGCGCCCCGCGGGGACGACGCGAACTGCGCCGTCAGCGAGGGGACTTCGCACGCCCCGTGGTCCGATGCGGTCGTTCCTGTCAGCACGGTGTCCGTCCCTGTCCGTCGAGCCGAGGCATCCCGTGACGCATGCGAGTCGTCACGTTCCGTGCTCAAGAGTCGTCCGGTCGCCCTACGCTCGACAGGTGACACAGCCTTACTTTTCAGCCCGTAAGGAACGGAAGTGACGCTTTGGCCAACGGGATCGACCCCAGTACGTCGATGGCCGCGCTGTTCGGCGCACGGGTGCGCCGGCTCCGTACGGCGGCCGGACTGACCCAGGCCGAACTCGGCGACAGAACGCACGTGGTGAGCACGCGGATCACGCAGATCGAGCGGGCGTCCGGGGCGAAACCGACGCTGGACCTGGCGCGTGCGCTGGACGCGGCGCTCGGCGCGGACGATCTGCTCGTCGAGCTGTGGCCGTACGTGTACCGGGAGGCGTTCCCGGACTGGTCGCGGGCGTTCATCGCCTACTCGCAACGGGCCGTTTCCATCCGTGAGTACGCGGCGCACGTGGTGCCCGGTCTGTTGCAGACCAAGGAGTACGCGAGGGCCGTTCTGGGCGTCGGCCTGACGCTCAGAAGTGACGAGCAGTTGGAGGAGCGGCTCACCGCCCGGATGACGCGGCAGGAACGACTCGGTTCGCCCGACAGACCGGAGCTGTGGGTAGTGCTCGACGAAGCGGTCCTCAGCCGCCCGATCGGCGGACGCACTGTTATGAGCGCGCAGTTGGAGTTCCTGCTCAACCTGGCAGAGGAGCACTCCATCACCGTTCAGGTGCTGCCATTCGACCAGGGCGAGCACGACGCGATGGGCGGTTCCCTGACGGTTCTGACGCTGCCGGACGAGTCCGAAGTCGCCTACACAGAAGGGGCGCACTACGGCCAGCTCATCGAGGATCCGGCCGAGGTCAAGCGTTTCACGGTGACCTACGATCGGCTACGGGCTAATGCCCTGCCCCCGCTCATGTCGCTCGACATGATCCGATCCGCGATGGAGGGCTACAACCGTGAAGCGAATGTCCCGTCCCGATCTGAGCGCCGCCGCCTGGCGCAGGAGCAGTTACAGCAATCAGGAGGGCGGCAACTGCGTCGAGGTGGCCGGCGGGTTCCGGGTCGTCGTTCCGGTGCGTGACAGCAAGGTCCCGCACGGTCCGGCGTTGTGCTTCGAGGCTGCCGCCTGGGACGCCTTCATAGGCGAGTTGAAGGCCGGGCACCACCGTTCCTGAGGTGGCCGGGGCCTGGTCGCCCTCCGTCTTCCGGGCTTGCCGGGCCCTTGTCCGCGAGGGTCCGGTCGGCCGCTGACCTCCTGAAAGAACCGGGGGAAAGAACCACCCGCCCACCCGCCCTCCCCGGCCGAGAGGCCCGCGTCACCCGTCCGGGTGACCGGCTTGCCGGGGCGGGATACGGGCCGTTACGTTCGCCGCAACAACCGCAAACGAATACGGCCCCCGGCCGGGACTGCAATCCCGATCGAGGGCCTGACCGATCAGGAAGAAGAGACCTTCCCGATGGCTGACCCGCAGTCTAACGCGCCCGTGCGCGCCGACGTCGGAGCTCCGACGTCCGGCGTGATCCACGTCCGCACCCGCCTCACGGCCGACTTCACGGTGATCTCCAACGCCCTCGCCCAGCGACGCGGCAGCGCGGTCACGGTCGGCGTCGCGGCGTACATCTCCTCCCTGCCCGACGGCTCCCCCGTGAGCATCACCGCGCTGTGCGAGCACTTCAGCGAGGGCGAGATCCTCATCTCGCGGGCGCTCAGGGAGCTGGAGACGGCCGGATACCTGGAGCGCCGCCGCGAGCGAACGCCCACCGGCCAGGTCCGTACCCGGACGTACTTCTACGACGTCCCCGGCGGCGCTCCGGACCCGGACGCGCCTCCCGAGCCGCCGAGGCCCCGCCGACCCCGAAGGCATGCCGTCGCCGCGGCGGTCCCACCAACGCCCGCGCCCGCGGAAGAGAAGGCCCCCGCGCCCCTACCGGCCGGGGCAAGGACACCGCTGCCACTCGCCGACGCCGCCACCGTCGCCGACGTCGACCCCCGGGCCATCGCCGTACTCGCCGCCCTGCGCCGGGCCGACCCCCGCCTGATCGTGTCCGCGCCGGAAGCCGCCCGCCTCGCCCCGGCCGTCAGCCGGTGGCTCGCGGCCGGCCTCCTGCCCACGCAGATCACGGACCACCTCACCGCACGGCTCCCGGACCGCTTCCTGGCCCGCCCGGCCGGCCTCCTCGCCTACCGGCTCCAGGAGACCCCCCTGCCGCTGCCGGCGAGAAGCGCGGAACCGCCCGTACGTCCGGCGGTCGTGCCCATGCGGAACTGCGACGGCTGCGACCGGGGATTCCGCACGGCGGAGCCAGGCCGCTGCCGGGACTGCCGGACCCGCGACCAACTCCGCGCGACCGGCTGAGGCAATGACCGGGTATATGCCCGCCCGCAGATGGGAGGCTTGATGTGGCACGATGCGAAATCCGGCGCCAGGAGGAGGTGGGGCATGGTCGACAGGTTCAGGGATGGACTGCTGACGCCTGCGGAGACCGCCGCCTTCCTCGAGATCCCGCAGTCGACCCTCACCTCGTGGCTGAGGGGCAAGGCCGCCGGAGCGCCACTGGTCCACCAGGTCGAGCCGGTACGCAAGGGGCAGCCGTCGGTGCCGTTCATCGCGGTGGCCGAGGCGCACGTTCTTCGTTCCCTGCGTTCCCTGGGGCTCCGCATGAGCGAGATCAGGGAGGCGGCCGCCGCCGTGCGGGACGCCTTCGACACCCCCTACGGTCTCGTGTCCAAGCGGATCGCCACGGACGGCGTGGACATCTTCATCGAGCACGGTTGGGGGGATCTCCGCCGAGCCCGCGACGGCCAGGTTCCCATCCACGAGGTGGTCTCCGACCATCTCCGCTACCTCACCTGGGAGCCGGGCGACGACTTCCCCTCCAGCCTGCGCCTGAGGCAGTACCCGGCCTCGGTCCCCGTCGTGATCGATCCGAGGTTCGGCCACGGTCTCCCCGTGGTGGCCGCCAACCGCGTCACGGTGCAGGCCATCACCGACCTGTGGGAGGCCGGGGAGACCGTCGAGGACATCGCGTACGACTACGACATGACGCCTGAGCAGGTGGACGCGCTCTGCCAGGCAGTGGTGCACCTTGCCGCCTGAGTACTTCCTCGACCGCAATCTCGGTCGCCGCGTCGCGGAAGGACTGAGGGCCTGCGGGTGGACGGTTCACCGCATCGGGGACGTCTTTCCCGACGACGGACAGGACGTGGCCGACGAGGAGTGGATCACTTACGGCCTCGACCGGTCCTGGGTCCCACTGTCGAAGGACGGGCGGATCAAGACCCGGGACCTGGAGATCCGGCCCGTCCTGGACCGCGAGGCGGTGCTGTTCTACCTGGACAACCAGCAGCTTCGCAGCGTCGAGATGGTCGAGCGGCTCGTCGCACGCCGTGACGCGATGCACGGGGCTGTCGAGGAGGGCGGTCCGGCGGCGTACGCCGTGCGGCACGACCGCATCGAGCGCACCTGGCCCTGACTGACCGGCCGAGTGACGGCTGACTACTTCGCCGCAGGCGCCGAAGGGGGCGGCCACGGTCTTGTCCACCTGACGGGGCGACCGCGTCGCAAGCAGGTCGGGTATGTCCGTCCGGAGTCCCGCTCGCAGGTCCTGAGCCGCTGCACCGCCTCCGCCGGCACCTCCGTGCGCTTGCAGAACGCGAACCGTACGAACGGGGCGCCCTCCTCCCGGGGTCGTAGAAGACCGCGTTGTTCGCACACCTATTCGCGTGCGGCGTGGGGCAGGTCGCGAGAAGGGCGCTGTGCCTGACCCCGGTCCCGTCAGCTTTCGTAGTGGTAGCGGCACTGCGCGATCAGGACGCTGTCCTCGGTGGCCTTGTAGATCAGCCGGTGCTCGTCGTTGATGCGGCGCGACCAGTAGCCCTGGAATCCGTGCTTGAGCGGTTCCGGTTTGCCGATGCCCTCGTTGCCGTTCCGGGTGATGTCCGCGATGAGTGTGTTGATGCGCTTAAGGATCTTCCGGTCCTGGAGCTGCCACCACAGGTAGTCCTCCCAGGCACGGGAAGGAAAGGTGATCTTCAACTCGCGGCCCCTATGCGTCGGTCGCCAGCTCGCGCACGGTGCCGCCGCCGTTTTCCAGCTCATCGATGGACGCGAGCAGGCGCCGGGCGTTGGCCGGACTGCGCAGCAGGTACGCCGTCTCCTTCAGGGACTCGTAGTCCTCCAGAGAGACGATGACGACCGGCTCATGTCCGGCCCGGGTGATGACGACCTCTTCGCGGTCGTCGGTGACGGAGTTGAGCACCTCGGCGTACCGCGCGCGTGACTCGGAATACGTCATGGTCTTCACGATCGAACCCTCCTTCCCACGTACAGAAAATTGTACGTCCGTCCCTGTTGGTGCGGCAAGCGCCGACATGAGGGCCCTCGGCGCGAAAGTGCCGGGTGGGCGAGGCGTGGCAGGCGGCGGGGAACGCGTCGACCAGTCCCGCAGGGCGGCGGTCAGCCCGCGAATGCCGTGCGGAGCCGTTCCACCGCCTCCGTCAACACCTCCGTGCGTTTGCAGAACGCGAACCGTACGAACGGGGCGCCCTCCTCCCGGTGGTCGTAGAAGACCGCGTTCGGAATGGCGACCACCCCGGCGCGCTCCGGCAGCGAGCGGCAGAACGCGAAACCGTCGGTCTCCCCGAGCGGCCGGATGTCGGTGGTGACGAAGTACGTGCCCGCGGGCCGGAAGACCCCGAAGCCCGCGTCCGCCAACCCCGCGGACAGCAGGTCCCGCTTGGCCCGCATGTCCGCGCGGAAGCCCTCGAAGTACGCGTCCGGCAGCGCGAGGGCCTCGGCGATCGCGTACTGGAACGGCCCCGACGCCACGTACGTCAGGTACTGCTTGGCCGAACGCACCGCGGCGACGAGGCCGGGCGACGCCGTCACCCAGCCGACCTTCCAGCCCGTGAACGAGAACGTCTTGCCCGCGCTGCTGATGCTCACCGTCCGCTCGCGCATCCCCGGGAAGGACGCCAGCGGCAGGTGCTCGGCGCCGTCGAAGACGAGGTGCTCGTACACCTCGTCCGTGACCACGATCAGATCCCGCTCCACGGCGAGCCTCGCGATCTCGGCCAGCTCCTCACGGGTGAGCACGGTGCCCGTCGGATTGTGCGGAGTGTTGATCAGCAGCAGTCGCGTGCTGTCGGTGACCGCGTCCCGCAGCTCGTCGAGGTCCAGCCGGAACACGCCCTCGTGCGGGCGCAGCGTCACCGGCACCCGCGTCCCGCCCGCCATCGCGATGCAGGCCGCGTACGAGTCGTAGTACGGCTCGAACGCGACCACCTCGTCACCGGGCTCCACCAGCGCCAGCAGAGCCGCGGCGACCGCCTCCGTCGCGCCGGCCGTGACGAGGACCTCGGTGTCCGGGTCGTACGACAGCCCGTAGCGCCGCTGCTGGTGCGCCGCGACCGCCGTCCGCAGCTCGGGCACGCCAAGACCCGGCGGGTACTGGTTCCCGCGCCCCTCCGTGAGCGCCCGCGCCGCCGCGTCCCGGATCTCCCGCGGGCCGTCCGTGTCGGGGAAGCCCTGGCCGAGGTTGATCGCTCCGGTGCTCAGGGCGAGGGCCGACATCTCCGCGAAGATCGTCGTACCGAACTCGGCGAGCCGGCGGTTCAGGAGAGGGCGTGCGCTGAAGGTCATGACCGCCATCCTGCGCCGAAGCTCTGGACTTCCTCAACTCTGCTTTGGGGTTTGGCACCTGAGGTGACACCCCGTGTATTGCCCCTGAGCAGGGTAAGAGCGGTCGGCAACTGTCGTCATCTGTCTGCGTTGCCGCTCTCGGACGGCCCACAGACGGCCCAGGCCGCCGGAGGGTGGCCGCCGCAGTGTGTGGCGTCCCTGCCTCCGGAGCCGTGGCGCACACGGCTCTGGAGGCCCCTTGGGGCCAAGATGACGCAGCACGTGGTGGGCCTCAGTCGTGGCAGATCTGGTGAGCTGAGTGCGCAGATAGTCCACAAGCCAGGAGGAGGAGAGCCCCAACATGCCGGGTCATGGGCATCGAGGCGGAACGCATCGCGCAGTTGGCTGACGAACCCGCTAGCCGACCCCCGTCAGCCGCTCATGGCTATCTACCGCGAGCTGTATGAGCAAACCACTGACTCACCGCTGGTCATCTACCGCAATGACGGTACGCCGCACTCTGCGGAGCGGCTGACAGACATCTTCGCCAAGGCCAGCTCAACTGCGGGTGCTGGACTCGGCGAGGACCTGCTGAACTTCGCGGCGATGCATGGTGCAGCCCGCCTAGGTGATGCCATCCAGCGCGCCGGGCTGAGTGACAGGACAAGCCCGTTGCTTCAGTTCGTGCGGCACTTCCGCAACGCCTGTGCGCACGGCAATCGGTGGCACTTTCAGAGCGGGGAACCGAGGCAGGCCAGCAGAGTCGCGCGGCATCGTCCTGACAGCGGCGCTGCACGGCTCCAAGGCGGCTGGGGGGCACTGTTGGTGCGGGCGACTACCTGGACATGCTCGACGACGTGGCGGCCCACTTCCGGGCCTGAGGCTCGTCAGTACGTCTCGATGACAGCCAGGACAAGCCGCCTCTGTCACACGCCATCCGCTTGCGTCATCGGCCCTCCTGCACCCGCTGAATGACGGGTCATCACGGTCCCTTGGATCAAGCCTTGTCGTACAGGCTGGTCATCGACTGATCGCGCGGTACTGTGATGGATCGGTGACAGTGCGTGTGGAGGAGGGGGCAGGTGCAACAGCCTGGTGCCCGCAAGAAGACGATCAACCCCAGCGCGTACAACGCACTGGCCGATGCACTCTGGTTGATCTACTGGAACAAAGACCCCTTTGAACTGTATGTCCGCGGGATGCTGAAGGACTACAGCGAGCTCCTGCCGCAGCTCAACTTCCAGGCCACCAAGCGCGAAGTCTCCGGCCAGTTGGTCAAGCTGCTGCGGGCCAACGAGACCCGGTACCTGGACGTGACCGTGGGGCTCATGCTCGACGTCGCCGCCATGGACCGGTTTCCGAACCTCGAACGACAGGTCGACGGTGACGTCATGGTGGCCAAGGCCACGGCGGCCGTCGCGGAACTGCGGCGCTGGACAGGCAAGCAGCAGGACATCATTAAGGAACACGAGCAGCACGCGGCGGCCATAGCCGAGAGTGCGAAGAAGGACCAGGACGGCCGGGTCTTCGCCCAAGCTCATGATGATGTGAAGCAACGGTTCATCATGATGCACTCGGCAACCGACAAGCACCAGCGGGGGACGGACTTCGAGGGCTTCATCAACGAGCTGTTCGCCCTGTACGACTTGGAGCCGCGGGCGGCCTACATCATGAAGTACGAGCAGATCGATGGCGCGTTCTCCTTCGACACTGACTACTACGTTCTTGAGGCCAAGTGGTGGAAGGAGCGCATCGGCCGGCGGGAGCTGGACGTCTTTAAAACCAACATCGAGCGCAAAGGCAAGAACACCCTCGGCCTATACGTCAGCATGAGCGGTTTCACCTCCGATGCCCTGGCGATTTACAGCCTTAGTACGCCGTTCATCACGATGGATGGCGGCGACTTTATGGCCGTGCTGGACCAACGCATCCGCCTGGACGACCTGATGACTCACAAGAGGAAGCATGCCAGCCAAACTGGTCACTGCTATCTGCCCGTCTCCGAAATCGTCTCTAGAATGGAATAACCTAGTTGGAGAGTTGGGGTAGACGATTGCGCCAACATCGGCTTTCTGTAAATGTGGAGCGTGACTGCCTAAGCCGTAGCCGACCGCCCCAGCCGTAGAGGGTGTTTCCCACTTCACTCCCGCAGTCGCTGAGCGCGTCGCAGGGCGCGGCCAACCGGGCGCAGACGGGAGGCAGGCCGCGCCGAGAGGGGTTGTCTGGTATGCGGCCAGACAACCCCTGTCGGTTTTACTTCGCGCCTACTGGCCCACGGTGAGCGACCATCGGACGGAGGAGGGAGCAGTCACGGACACGACGCCGTGCTCTCTGGCCTTCTTGAGACGCATTTCGTTGTACGTGCTGCTGACTTCGGTGGACACGCATTCCACTGGGAAGCTGAGTCCCATCGGTCGAACCTCGACTTTCAGAGTGCCCTTCCCCTGACAGTTCACCAGCACGGCCAATGGCTGGGAGGTGATGTGCCCAAGTTCGAGTTCGCGGTTGCCCCGGGCAGAAGCCGCTTGGGCCAGTGGCACCCCAGACACCAGCTTGGGAGCTTTGGTGACACTCTCTCCCTCGACATGTTCCGCTCTGCCGGAACTCTTCCCGGGCGTTGCTGACACCGTCATCGCAGGCGTGGTACTGCTGGCCGGGCTGTTCGCCTGATCACTCCCTGAGCATCCATTGAGCGCGAAACCACCCAGTATCAAGCAGATGGCAACGGAGATCGGGTCACGGGTCAATCGGGCGACTGCGGGCATCAGCTCTCCCAGAGGTACCAGCCGGCCTTGTAAGGGCTGTAGCTGGTAATGGTTTTGTGGGTGCTTGTGTTGCAATTGCTGTATATGTAGTAGCTGACGCCCGTGTGCTTCAGTCGGTAGACACCGTACTTGGCATTGGTCGTTCTGTGGGACGGTGTATCCACGCTGATACGGTTGCCCAACTTCGCAGTAACATTCGCGGACAGGGCAACGTCGAACTTGCCCTCGATCTTGACCAGCATCGTGTCGATGCTCACCTGAAGACCGGTCGACACACTTACTCCGACTTCACCAGTTACTTCGGAAGTGAAGGTCGACCTGGCGGTTCGTGACGTGCCATTGTAATTCGCCAGCGTGGGGCCCACCCCCTTGTGGTACTTCTTGCCCTGAGTCGTCGGCTTGTAATAGCCGTGCCCAGGGCCGCAGTACTCGGCGTTCGGCCAATCCTTGGGAGGTGCCGGAGTCACGGTGGGCTCGTCCGGCATTCCATTTCCCGCGTCGGGAACGTCGGTCACTGCCTCTTCAGGTTCCGCCGGCGGAACAGTGTTTATCACCGTGTCGTCCACCGGAATTGGATCCGTGCTCTGAGCTGCTGCGGCTGGTCCGGCCAGGCCCCCACACAAAAGGAGTACCACTGCGGAAGTGGTCAGGTTCCGCTTTGCTCGGATGTCCACAAGACATCCTCTCTGTTTGCAACCGCCCCCCCTGGGCGGTCGAGCACCTGGAGATTATGTCAGAATCATGGACACGCCAAGGCTTTTTTGATCTTCTGAGGGAAATTTGAGCTTCATAGTTCAGGCGTAAACCAAAATTTTCGGGAGAGGACCTGCCCTTCGAGTCCGAGGCTGTTGCCGGGGACGCCCTGTGACAGAACCTCCCCCGATGGGGTTCTGTCAGCAATTAATTTAGTTCTGTCAAAGATCCAAAACTCGGTGCAGGTCAGTGTCAGTTTTGTCAGCGGTCCGGGGGTTCTGTCAGGCTCCGCGCGCGATGCGCGGGTGGGTCTCGTAGCGGTGCGACGGGGGTCGACCGCCACGACCGGTGCGCGGAGGCGGCGGCTGCTGGCGAATGGGCGCTTCTGACGATCGGGAAAGCTCTTGGACTTCTCGGTGCCATCGGGGCCCACGTAGGGGGCCCGGTAGCGCAGGCCGCTCCCGTGGCGATCGGACTTGACGTGAACGGACTTACCGGCTGAGTTGATTTCGGTCTTGAACAGCAGAGAAGTGGCTGAGCACTGTCGAGATGGACATGTCACGTGCCAGTACACCGACCCGGGCTCCATGCAGATCACGTTCCGGCAGTACGCCGACAAGTGGTTAGACAGCAAGACGCCCAGTGTGATGACCCGGAAAGAACTCGGTCGGCGCCTCCGGCTGCATGCCTACCCGGTGCTGGGCTCCCGGCCGATCGGGACGTTTCGGCCGGAGCACATCAGGGAACTTGTCGCGGCCTTAAAAGCGAAGCCCGGTGTCAGCGCCTCCTACGCCCGGAACATCTTCGCGGACGTTCAGGCCGTCCTGTCCGCCGCTGTCGATGACACCTTGTTGTCGCGCAACCCGTGCGGCGCGCGGACCGTGCGGTGGCCCAAGCCCGATGCGCATCCCGTCATCCCGTGGCTTCCCGACCAGGTGTTCGCTGTTCGCGCGGCCCTTCTGGATCGGTACCAAGCGATGGTCAACGTCGGAGCCGGATGCGGCCTCCGCCAGGGCGAGGTCTTCGGCCTGGCCGAAGACGCCATCGGCGCCGACGGGCGCACACTTCACGTGGTCCGGCAGATCAAGCACGTGGAAGGGCATCCGGTGTTCGCCCTCCCCAAGGGCGGCAAGAAGCGGGACGTGCCTCTGTCCGACTCCGTTGCGGAAGCCCTATGGGCGCACATGGACGCCTTCAAGCCCGTAGAGATCACGTTGCCGTGGGACGTGCCGGAGGGCCCGAAGGTGTCCGCCCGGCTGATCTTCACGGCTGAGCAAGGGGGCATGGTGTGGCGGAGCAACTTCAACGGCAAGGAGTGGCAGCCCGCTCTCGCGGACGTGGGCCTCATCCCGCCGGAAGCGGATGAGAACGGGAAGTACGAGTCGGCGCGTGAGCACGGGATGCACGCCCTGCGGCACTTCTACGCCTCCGCGTTGTTGGATGCGGGCGAGAACATCAAGGCCGTCAGCGAGTACATGGGGCATGCCGATCCAGGGCTGACGTTGCGGGTGTACGCCCACCTGATGCCCGAGAGCCGCGAGCGTGCCCGTCGTGCCATCGACTCCGTGTTCAAGCGCATTTCTCAGGTAGATCACGGCCCAGAGACGGCCCAGTGAGACTCAGACCGCCCCTGACCTGCCATTATGTGCAGGTCAGGGGCTTTTTCCTCGGGAGAACCCTCTGGACTTCCTCAACTCTGCTTTGGTGCGCGCGCCGTGAGGGCATCCCCCCTCCACGCAGCCCACGGGGGGCCGCTTCGGGGGAAGTGAAAGGAGGATGACGCCATGTTCACAGGCATCATCCTGGCGGTTGGCCTGATCGCTCTGGTCGCACTCTTCACGGCCGCGGGCCGGAGTCGCAACAAGTCGGTCATCGGGTCGAAGGGCCGCGGCGCGCGTTCCCGCCGCGGCAGCGGCAGCTGGTGGGCCGGCGGGGGCGGAACGGCCGCGTCCTGCGGGTCGTCCGGCGGCGGCCACCACGGCCACTCCTGCGGTGGCGGCTCGTCGTGCAGCAGCGGCTCGTCCTGCGGAGGCGGGTCGTCGTGCGGCGGCGGGGGCGGATGCGGGGGAGGCAGCTGACACGGGGCAGCCGAGCTCCCTTCGGGGGAAGCGCATCCGCACACGCCGAAGTGCCCGTCGGGGGACGTCCCCCGACGGGCACTCCGGCGTTCCGGCCCGGTCCGGCGCGCCGGCCACGTCAACCGCGCGGAGGGGGTCGCCGCGCTCGGCACGTCAGCCTTTCGGGGCGCAGGGGCGGCGGCTCATGCAGGCGGCGTCCGCGCGCCAGGCGTACGCCGTAGTTGAACAGTTGAACTGTGTAGCCCTCGGGGGGATGGAAATCCTACGAAGTTGGGTAAAAGCGCTGTGGTCGCGCCACAGTTCATGATTCCCTCTAAATCACCAACGCGGCCCTCGGATCTGTCCCCGCCGACCCGGACCGACCTGGCCGATCTCCCCGGCATCGACCGGCTGCACAGGCCTCCCTCCCCAACTCCCTTTGCGCTATAGCGGAGCCGACCCATGCTCACGACCCTCACCACCTCGTACACCGACACGCGGGCGGCCGACCTCGCCTGGACCCTGGGCCTCGAGCCGCTGTCGGCGCTCGCCACCCTCGACCTCGAACTCGCGGACATGAAACTGCAGTTGCGGCTGCTCGGCGCCTCCCACCAGGTGCTCCTCGAGCGGGAAGGCGGTCGCTGCTCGGAGACCGTCGCGTGCATTCCCGGCAGCAGTACCCCGCTGCCGCTCGGCGTCGCGAAGCGGATCGGCGACTGGGAGTACGAGTTCGCGGCCCGCGTCGAGACACTCCCGCCCCACTCCTTCGCCGGACGCGCCCAGGAGTTGCTGGCCCTGGTCGCCGACCACCCCCACGGCCTCGCGGGCGTCTTCCCCGGCAGTCCGCACGCCTTCACCGCCCTGCTCGCCCGGCACCACGAGGGCCATGTGCACTGGCACACCTGGCACGCCTACCCGCAGGACGGCCAACTCGTCGCCACCCGTACGAAAGTGAGCGCGCGCGTCACGTCCCTCAGTCCGTCCGCCGCCTGAACGACGCGCCGGACGGCCCGTTTTCGGGATCCGGGGCACAGCCGCCGGGCACCTCGGTCCCGGCGCCGGGTTGTCGCACAGGCGGACAGGTTCCACACGTGTGGGTGACGAGGTGTGCCGTCATCGTCACGTAGCGTACGCAATGTGATCGATCCGCACGTGCCCTCCCCCACTCGCGGTGTCGCGCGAGCACGAGGAGCCCCGAAGCCCGGCGCGCCCCCGCCGGGAGACGAGGGGGGCCGGGCGCGGCTGCCCGTGCGGCCCGGCACCGGACGCTTCTTCGTCCTCGCCTGCGTCTTCGTCTGCGCCGCCTGCGGCCTCGTCTACGAACTCGAACTCGTCGCCCTCGCCTCCTACCTGACCGGCGACTCCGTCACGCAGGCGTCCGTCGTCCTCTCCGTGATGGTCTTCGCGATGGGCATCGGCTCCCTCGCGGCGAAGCGGCTGCGCTGCCGCGCCGCGGCCGGTTTCGGCGCGGTCGAGGCCGCCCTCGCCCTGGTCGGCGGGTGCAGCGCCATGGCGCTGTACGCGATGTTCGCCTGGACCGGCGACCGGGGCGGGGTCTGGGCGAGCGGATCGCACTGCCTCGTGGTGGCCTTCTCGCTGGCCATCGGCCTCCTCATCGGTGCCGAGGTCCCGCTCCTGATGGAGCTGATCCAGCGCATCCGCCACCAGGACGCGGGCGGCGCGGTGGCGGACCTCTTCGCCGCGGACTACGTCGGCGCACTGGTCGGCGGCCTCGCCTTCCCCTTCCTCCTGCTGCCCCTGTGCGGCCAGCTCACCGGCGCCCTGCTCACCGGCGCGGTCAACGTGATCGCCGGCGGCGCGCTCGTCCTCGGCCTGTTCCGGCAGGACCTCACCCGGCGCGCGTGCTGCCTGCTGCTCGCCGCCGACCTCGTCGTCCTGGCGCTCCTCGCCACCGCCGCCGTCCTCGCCGACGACTTCGAACGGGCCGCCCGCAACGCCGTGTACGGCGGCGACGTGCGCGTCGCCCTGCGGACCGGCGTCCAGGAGGTCGTCCTCACCGGCGGCACCCGCGGCCACCCCCTCGGCCTCTACCTCGACGGCAGGCTCCGGGCCGGCGGCCGCGACGAGCACCGCTACCACGAGGCGCTCGTCCACCCAGCGCTGCACGGGCCCCGGGCCCGCGTCCTCGTCCTCGGCGGCGGCGACGGACTCGCCACCCGCGAGGTGCTGCGCCACCCCGGGGTGCGCCAGGTCGACGTGGTCGAACTCGACGCCGGGGTCGTGCGGCTGGCCCGCCGGAACCCCGCCCTGTCCGCGCTCAACCGGCACGCCCTCGACGACCCGCGCGTCCACGTCACGGTCGGCGACGCCTTCGACTGGCTGCGCCGCACCCGCGCCACGTACGACGTGGTGATCTCGGACCTGCCCGACCCGGGCATCACGCCGAGCACCAAGCTCTACTCCCAGGAGTTCTACGGCCTCGCCCGCCACGTCCTGGCACCCGGCGGGCGGCTCGTGGTGCACGCGGGCCCCGTCCACTCCCGGCCCCGGACCTTCTGGACGGTCGACGCCACCGTGCGGGCCGCCGGGCTGCGCACCGCCCCGTACCGCGTCGGCGGGCGCGGCTCCGGCCTCGCGGCGGGCCTCGACCGGAGGACCGGCGCCTCCCGCGCCCCACGGGACTGGGGCTTCGTCCTCGCCTCCCGTACGCGCCCGCCGCTGCGCGGGGACCCGGGCGAGCCCCGGCCGCACGGCGTCACCGGTGCGGAGCTGGCCGCCGACGCCCGCGCCGCGGTCGCCACCCGCGTCACCGGCCTGCCGCCCTCCACCCTGGTCCACCCGCGGTACGCCGACTGAGTCCCCCGCGGGCGCGGAAACCGGGGAATCCCGTGATGCACGGGTGCGCTTCGGGCCATGCTGGGTAGGCTCGGCCGACATGGACCATGAGGTGTTCGTTCCGGTTGCGGCCGAGCGGCTGAGGAAGGCGCTCGCCGACCCCGCGCGGGTCGCCCGGGCGGTCCCGGGACTCCAGCAGGACGCGGGGACGGCGCCGGTCTCCGGGCGGCTGAAGATCCGCGTGGGAAGCCACAGCATCACGTACCGCGGGGCACTGCGGGTCACCGCCCGGGACGACGGGTCGTACTTCGTCGAGGGCGACGCGACCGAGTCCCGCGGCACCGGCTCCGTCAAGCTCGCCCTCACCCTGCGGCTCACGCCCGCGGACGGCGGGACGACGGTCGCCTTCGGCGGCGGGGCCACGGCGGACGGGCGGGTCGAGGAGCTTCCCGCGGAGGCGGTGGCCTCGGCGGTGACGCGGCTGCTGGACCGGTTCGCGGAGAATCTGGGGGCGGGCGCGGGGGCAGGAGCGGGGGCGGCCGCCGGGGGTGCGCCCGCGGGTGAGTCCGGGTCCGGGTCCGGGTCCGGGTCCGAGGCGGGCTCCGAGTCCGGGTCCGGGGCCGTCCCGTCCCCGGTGCACGGGGCCGACGTGCCGGCGCCCTCCCTCGATTCCGTCGCCGATGCGGAGGCCGAGGAGGAGGAACTCGGGGAGGACCTCGCGGACGACGAGCTCGTGGGCGAGGAACTGGACCTGGTGGACGAACCGCCCGCCGAGGCGGCGCACGCGCGACGGACGATGATCGGGCGGAGCGCCGAGGAGGTCGATCACGCACCGCCTCGCGGGCGGTACGCGCCGGTGCCCGCGCCCGGCCCGGCCTCCGCCGGTGCCACGCTGCGGTGGGCGGCGCCCGCCGCGGCACTCGCGCTGGCCTCGGCCGTGGTCGTCGGGCGGGCGCTGCGCAGGCGGCGGTGAAGTGCGGTGCAGTGAGGTCCGGCGGGGGCGTGGGGGGTCCGGAGCGCCGGACGGGCCGGTGAGACGGGGGCGTGGGGGGCCCGGAGCGCCGGACGGGCCGGGACGGAAGCGCCGGACGGGCTGAAGCGGCCCCGTCCGGCCAGTAGGGTCGGCCGCGTGAGTAACGAAGACATCACGCTGACCGCGGGTGACGCGGAGGTGACCGTACAGCCGGGCAACGGCGGACGGGTGGGCGGACTACGGGTCGGCGGCGTCGAACTGCTGCGGCAGGGCGCGAAGTTCGGGTGCTTCCCGATGGTGCCCTGGTGCGGGCGGACCCGGGACGGGCGCTTCCGGGACGGCGGCGTCGTCCGGCAGCTGCCCCTCAACTCCCCGCCGCACGCCATCCACGGCACGGTCCGGGACGGCGCCTGGCGCACCGCGCGGGCCGGCGACGGCGAGGCCGTCATCACGTACGACCTCGTCGACCCCTGGCCCCACCCCGGCCGCGTCACGCAGATCGTCACCCTGACCGAGGACAGCCTCACGCTCAGCATGGCCGTGGAGGCGCACGAGTCCTCCTTCCCGGCGCAGATCGGCTGGCACCCCTGGTTCAACCGGAACCTGGGCGCAGGCGGGGACGCCCGGCTGGACTTCGCGCCCGCCTGGCAGGAGGAGCGCGGCGACGACCACCTGCCCACCGGACGGCGGACCGAGCCGAAGCCCGGCCCCTGGGACGACTGCTTCGGGATGCCCGACGGCGTCGACGTCACCATCACCTGGCCGGAGCAGCTGGAGCTGAAGGTCACCAGCCGCGAGGAATGGGTCGTGGTGTACGACGAGCAGGAGGCCGCCGTCTGCGTGGAGCCGCAGACCGGGCCGCCCGACGGGCTCAACTCCCTGCCGAGGCTCGTCACTCCGATCGAACCCCTCGAAGCCGCCACCACCTGGACCTGGCGACGCCTCTGAGGCGGGGGCGGGACCGGGCCCGCGGCGCCTCTAAGCTGGCTCGCATGAGTGACGTCAACGCAGTAACGCCGGCAGGCACACGCGGCGCGCTGCTGCAGCAGATCAAGGACAAGGCCGTGGTGCACGGCAAGGTGACCCTCTCCTCGGGTCTCGAGGCGGACTACTACGTCGACCTTCGCCGCATCACCCTCGACGGGGAGGCCGCGCCGCTGGTCGGCCAGGTGCTGCTCGACCTGACCGCGGAGCTCGACTTCGACGCGGTGGGCGGCCTCACCATGGGCGCCGACCCCGTGGCCGCGTCCATGCTGCACGCCGCCGCCGCGCGCGGGCGGCGGCTCGACGCGTTCGTCGTGCGCAAGGCCGCCAAGGCGCACGGACTGCAGCGCCGGGTCGAAGGCCCGGACATCAAGGGCCGCCGTGTCCTGGTCGTCGAGGACACCTCCACCACCGGCGGTTCCCCGCTCACCGCCGTCGAGGCCGTCCGCGAGGCCGGTGCCGAGGTCGTCGGCGTCGCCACCATCGTCGACCGGGCGACGGGGGCCGCCGAGAAGATCCAGGAGGGCGCCGACGTGCCCTACCTCTTCGCCTTCTCCAAGGACGAGCTGGGCCTCGACTGAGGATTGTCCACAGGGGTTGTCCACAGGGGCGGGGCCCAGTTGTCCACAGGCCGGACACGGTGGGTGGACCATCGGGCCCCGTCTGGAAGGATGGGGACGACGATGACGTCGCCCCCCTAGGTCAGGGCCGTAAGCACCACGCCACCCGCACATACAAGGAGCGGACAGATGCCCATCGCAACCCCCGAGGTCTACAACGAGATGCTCGACCGGGCGAAGGCAGGCAAGTTCGCCTACCCGGCCATCAACGTGACCTCGACCCAGACCCTGCACGCTGCGCTGCGCGGCTTCGCGGAGGCCGAGAGCGACGGCATCATCCAGATCTCCACCGGCGGTGCCGAGTTCCTGGGCGGCCAGTACAGCAAGGACATGGTCACCGGTGCCGTGGCCCTGGCCGAGTTCGCCCACATCGTCGCCGAGAAGTACCCGGTCACGGTCGCGCTGCACACGGACCACTGCCCCAAGGACAAGCTCGACGGGTACGTGCGCCCGCTGCTGGCCGTCTCCGAGGAGCGCGTCAAGGCCGGCCGCAACCCGCTGTTCCAGTCCCACATGTGGGACGGCTCCGCGGAGACCCTGGCGGACAACCTGGCCATCGGCCAGGAGCTGCTGGAGCGCGCCCGCGCCGCGAAGATCATCCTCGAGGTCGAGATCACCCCGACCGGCGGCGAGGAGGACGGCGTCACGCACGAGATCAACGACTCGCTGTACACGACGGTCGACGACGCCATCCGCACGGCCGAGGCGCTGGGCCTCGGCGAGAAGGGCCGCTACCTGCTGGCCGCCTCCTTCGGCAACGTGCACGGTGTCTACAAGCCGGGCAACGTGGTCCTGCGCCCCGAGCTCCTGAAGGAGCTGAACGAGGGCGTCGCCGCCAAGTACGGCAAGCAGTCCCCGTTCGACTTCGTCTTCCACGGCGGCTCCGGCTCCACGGCCGAGGAGATCGCCACCGCCCTGGAGAACGGCGTGGTGAAGATGAACCTCGACACGGACACGCAGTACGCGTTCACCCGGCCCGTCGCGGACCACATGCTCCGCAACTACGACGGTGTCCTGAAGGTCGACGGCGAGGTCGGCAACAAGAAGACGTACGACCCCCGCACCTGGGGCAAGCTGGCCGAGGCATCCATGGCCAAGCGTGTCACCGAGGCCTGCGGGAACCTCCGGTCCACCGGTACGAAGATCAAGTAGTCGTCCGGCGGTCACCACCGGTTCGTGACGGAGGGCCCGGTACCCGTGGGGGTGCCGGGCCCTTCGTGTGTGACGGTGGGCGGGTGCGGTGGTGGCCGTGACGGCGGCGGGCGTCCGGGGGGCCGCAGACCTGGCCTCGGGGCCATCGGCGCGGGATGATCGGTTCCATGGCTGTTCCGCCGCTGGAGACACCGGCCGTCCGGATCACCTCCCCCCGGGGGAAGTGGATCCTGCTCACCACGGTCCTGGGTTCCAGCATGGCCCTGCTGGACTCGACCGTCGTCAACGTCGCCCTGCCCCGCATCGGCCGTGACCTCGACGCCGATCTCGCCGCGCTCCAGTGGACCGTCAACGCGTACCTCATCACTCTCGCGGGACTGATCCTTCTCGGCGGTGCCCTGGGCGACCGCTTCGGACGCCGGAAGATCTTCGTGATCGGTGTGGTGTGGTTCGCGGCGGCGTCCCTGCTCTGCGGTCTCGCGCCCGGCGCGGGCGTCCTCGTCGCGGCCCGCGCCCTCCAGGGGGTCGGCGGGGCGCTGCTCACGCCCGGTTCGCTCTCGCTCATCCAGGCGTCCTTCCACCCGGACGACCGGGCGAAGGCGGTGGGGCTCTGGTCCGGCTTCGGCGGCGTCGGCGCGGCCGTAGGGCCCTTCCTCGGCGGCTGGCTCGTGGACGGCCCCGGCTGGCGCTGGGTCTTCCTCCTGAACGTGCCGCTGGCCCTTCTCTGCGCGCCCGTCGCGGTGCGGCACGTTCCCGAGTCGTCCGACGGGCGCAGTCACGGGCGCTTCGACGTGCTCGGAGCGGTGCTGGGCGCACTGTCGCTCGCCCTGGTGACGTACGCGCTGATCGAGGCGCGGAACGGGTCCTTCGTCGTCGCCGTCAGCGCGGTCGCCGGAGTAGCCGCCGGCGTCGCCTTCGTGCTCGTCGAGAAACGGCGGCCCGATCCGATGATGCCGCCCGACGTCTTCGCGTCCCGGCAGTTCACGGCGGTCAATCTCGTGACCCTGTGCGTCTACGCGGCCTTCGGCGGGTTCTTCTTCCTGACCGCGCTCCAGCTCCAGGTCGTCGCCGGGTACTCGGCCCTCGGGGCGGGTACGGCGCTGCTGCCGACGACCGTGCTGATGCTGCTGTTCTCCGCCCGTTCCGGGGATCTCGCCCAGCGGATCGGGCCGCGGGTGCCGCTCACGGTGGGGCCGTTGCTGTGCGCGGCCGGGATGCTGCTGATGCTGCGGGTGGGGCCGGACGCGTCGTACGTGGCCGACGTCCTGCCGGCGGTGCTCGTGATGGGCGCGGGCATGGTGAGCCTCGTCGCGCCGCTCACCGCCACGGTGCTGGCGTCCGTGGAGACCGAGCGGGCCGGGCTGGCCAGCGGGATCAACAACGCGGCGGCCCGGGCGGCGGGGCTGGTCGCGGTGGCGGCGCTGCCGTTGCTGGCGGGGATGGGTCCGGAGGCGTACCGGTCGGCGGAGCAGTTCGACGCGGCGTTCCGACGGGCGATGCCGTGGTGTGCGGGCGTGCTGGTGCTGGGGGCGGGGGTGGCGTGCGCGACGGTGCGGAGGCCGGGGCCGAAATGCCGGCGCCCGGAGTGCCGTACGCACGGGTGGGTGACGGCGCCGCCGCTGGAGTCGTCGCGCCGGGAGTAGGGCCGTGCGCCTCGGCTCCGGTGCGGGTGCGCCACGGCGCCGGTGGGTCGCCCTCGCGGGGAGGGGCGGGTGACCGGTCGTACCGATGGCGGTACGGGCGGGCGTGCCGCTCGGGGTGGCGGGGGAGGGCGGGCGCGGGCGGCACCTGCCGACGCCCGGGGGAGGGGGTTCCGTGAGTTGGGGGATGGCGCAGACTGGGGGCATGAGCCTTCACGAGAACCTTCTCGGGGGACCGCCCCCGACCGAACTGCCCGACGACCCGGAGCCCCGCGAGCACCTCGCGAACGGCACCTCTCCCGCCGAGGTCGCCGCGAAGTACCCCACGTCCTCGCTGGCCTGGGCCCGGCTGGCCGACGAGGCCTACGAGCGTGGCAGCGTCGTGGAGTCGTACGCCTACGCCCGTACGGGCTACCACCGCGGTCTTGACTCCCTGCGCCGCAGCGGCTGGAAGGGCCACGGCCCGGTGCCGTGGGAGCACGAGCCGAACCGCGGCTTCCTGCGCGCCCTGCACGGCCTCGCCCGCGCCGCGCAGGCGATCGGCGAGCAGGAGGAGTACGAGCGCTGCAGCCAGTTCCTGAAGGACTCCTCGCCGGCGGCGGCCCAGACCCTGGGCTAGCGGTCGTGTGAAGACGGGCCCGCCTGGTGTGACCAGGCGGGCCTTGCGGTTTCGGGGGACGATTGCGGAGGATGCCGGTGGGGACCGGGGCCCCCGTGCCGGTAACGGCAGGGGCGGACCGCTACCCGGAGTACGCAACAGGAGACAGCGATGTCCCAACAGGCTCAGACCAGGCCCGACAAGGCTCAGGAGCCCGAGACCCCGCATCTCGACTTCCAGGGCACCACGCCGTACGAGGACTACGTACAGGCGGATGTCCTGACCCACCTCCAGCACCCCCTCTCCGACGACCCCGGCGAGATGGTCTTCCTGGTGACCACCCAGGTCATGGAGCTGTGGTTCACGGTGATCGTCCACGAGTGGGAGACCGCGGCCGGTGCGCTGCGCCGGGACGACGTGCCGACCGCCGTCGCCGCGCTGAAGCGTTCCGTACGTCAGCTGGAGGCGCTGAACGCCTCCTGGAAGCCGCTCGGACAGCTCACACCGGCCCAGTTCAACTCCTACCGCAGCGCCCTCGGCGACGGATCCGGCTTCCAGTCCGCGATGTACCGCCGCATGGAGTTCCTGCTCGGCGACAAGTCCGCGTCCATGCTCGTCCCGCACCGCGGCGCGCCGCGCGTCCACGCCGAGCTGGAGAAGGCGCTGCACGAGCCGAGCCTGTACGACGAGGTGCTGCGGCTGCTCGCCCGGCGCGGGCACGCGGTCCCCGCCGCCGTGCTGGAGCGCGACGTCGCGCGGAAGTACGAGCCCTCGCCCGAGGTC
Source organism: Streptomyces sp. GLSS-08 (assembly GCF_056387915.1). NCBI lineage: Bacteria > Bacillati > Actinomycetota > Actinomycetes > Kitasatosporales > Streptomycetaceae > Streptomyces > Streptomyces sp. GLSS-08. The sequence goes on along the minus strand of NZ_JBWJAQ010000012.1, from coordinate 186,492 downwards.
GAGGCCGTGTGGACCGAGCTCTACGCCGGCGACGAGAGCGCTGAACTCGCCCGCCTCGGCGAGGCGTTGACGGACGTCGCCGAGCTGGTGTGGCGCTGGCGCAACGACCACCTCGTCGCCACCCGCCGCGCCATGGGCGCCAAGACCGGCACCGGCGGCTCCGCCGGGGTGGCCTGGCTGGAGAAGCGGGCGCAGAAGAACGTCTTCCCGGAGCTGTGGACGGCCAGGTCCCATGTCTGAGCCGCGCGGCAGGGCCAAGGAACTGGACGCGGCCGACGAACTCGCCGCTCTGCGCGACCGTTTCGTCCTCGACGACACCGTCTACCTGGACGGCAACTCGCTGGGCGCGCTGCCCGTGCCGGTCCCCGGCCGGCTGGACGACGTCGTCCGCAGGCAGTGGGGCGAACTGCGCATCCGGTCCTGGGAGGAGAGCGGCTGGTGGACCGCGCCCGAGCGGATCGGCGACCGCATCGCCCCGCTGGTCGGTGCCGCACCCGGGCAGATCGTCGTCGGCGACTCGACCAGCGTCAACGTCTTCAAGGCGGTCGTCGGTGCCGTGCGTCTCGCCGGGGACGGACGCGACGAGATCCTGGTCGACGCCACGACGTTCCCCTCGGACGGGTACATCGCCGAGTCGGCGGCCCGGATGACCGGGTGCACCCTGCGTCCGGTGGTCCCCGCCGAGGTGCCCGGGGCACTCGGTCCCCGCACGGCGGCGGTGCTCCTCAACCACGTCGACTACCGGACGGGCCGGCTGCACGACCTGCCCGCGCTGACGGCCGCCGTGCACGAGGCGGGCGCCCTCGCGGTCTGGGACCTGTGCCACAGCGCCGGTGCCCTGCCGGTCGGGCTCGACGCGCACGGGGTCGGCCTCGCGGTCGGCTGCACGTACAAGTACCTGAACGGCGGCCCGGGTTCGCCCGCGTACCTCTATGTGCGCGCGGACTTGCAGGACCGCTTCGACTCGCCGCTTCCCGGCTGGACCTCGCACGCCCAGCCCTTCGGCATGCGGCCCGAGTTCGAACCCGCCTCCGGTGTCCTGCGCGGCCGGGTCGGCACCCCGGACATCCTCTCCATGCTCGCCCTGGAGGCCGCCCTGGAGGTGTGGGACGGCGTCCGTGTCGACGCGGTGCGCGCCAAGTCCCTCGCGCTCACGGACTTCTTCCTTGAGTGCGTCGCGGCGTACGTGCCCGAGGGGCGGGTCGAGTCGCTGACCCCGGCCGCGCACGCGGAGCGGGGCAGCCAGGTGGCGCTGCGCTGCGCGGACGCCGGTGAGGTCATGAAGCGGCTGATCGAGCGGGGGGTCGTCGGCGACTTCCGGCACCCGGACGTCCTCCGCTTCGGGTTCACCCCGCTGTACGTCGGATTCGCGGACGTCGAGCGGGCGGCCCGGGTCCTGGCGGACGTGCTGGAGTAGCGGGCGCCGGTGGCGGCGCGGGCGGGGGCCTCACGCCCCCGCCCGGCCGGGCGTGCACCCGGATCCCCTTGCGGGGCATGCTGTGTGTGCCCGTATCCCCTGGCCGGGTCAGGCCGCATACCCGTCCCGGCCGGTCAAACCGCGTGCGCATCCCGGCCGGTCAGGGGTGTACGCGGCCCTCCCCGGCCGGGGCAGGCCGCGTGTACCTCGGTCGTCGGGTCAGGCCGCGTACGCCTCCGGCGTCGGGTCACGGCTGCGCCGCGTACACCCCGGCCGTCGCCGCGGCCACCGCCGCCCGCGCCGCGCGGTCCGCGGCCGCCGGACCGGGGGTCGTCCCCGTGGTGAGCAGGGCGTAGTACAGGGGCGCGGACACCGCTCGTACGACCTGCGCCGCGTCGGTGCCCGGCGGCAACTCCCCGCGCGCCACCGCCCGTTGGACGCACGGCACCCACTCCGCCACCCGCACCTCGTAGAAGCGCGCCAGCGCCTGCGCCGTGCGCGCGTCACAGGTGGCCGCCGCGATGACCGCGCGGAACAGCGCGCCCTGCCGGGGATCGGCCAGCGTCCGCTGCACCAGTACGGCGTTGGCCCGCAGGTCCTCCAGCACGGACCCGGTGTCCGCGCGGGGCAGCGACTGCTCGGCCATGTCGGCGAGCAGGTCCGCGACCAGCCCGGTCACGTTGCCCCAGCGTCGGTACACCGTCGTCTTGCCCACCTCCGCGCGGCGGGCCACGTCCGCCAGGTCGAGGTGGGCGAACCCCTGCTCGGCCAGGACGTCCCCGGCCGCCCGCAGGACGGCGGCGCGGACCCGTGCGGTGCGGCCCCCGGGGCGTACGGTGCCGGGCTCGGCGGGCATGGGGCCTCCTGAAGGGTGCGGTTCCGTGGACTCGGCCGGGTGGGCAGAGACGCGCGCCCGCTCAGCGTAACGAAACGGGAGGACCGTTTAACCCTCACTAAGCGTGACATCCACCTGTCCGCGCACGTCACCGGCCTGATACCGTCCCCGCCAACGGTCGGCCGCTTTCCGGCGGCCCACCGTCCTCCCGTCCAATTCCGTTTCGCCGCTGAGAGGTTGGAGCATGCCGGACGACGCCGTCCCCCGCGATGACGAAGGCCGTGCCGCCGTCGCCCGCGACGCCGCCGAAGAGGCGTCCGCCCTCTCGCACCCGGCCGTCGAACCCGACTCCACCGCGGCCTACGGCGACCACCCCGACCAGGTCATCGACTTCTACGCCCCGCGCGGCCCCGCGACGACCACCCCCGCTCCCCTCGTCGTCGTCCTGCACGGCGGTGCCTGGCGCGCCCCGCACGACCGCCGGCACGTGACCCCGTTCGCCGGCTTCCTGGCCGGCCGGGGCTTCGCCGTCGCCAATGTCGAGTACCGGCGGGGCGGTACCGTCCCCGCGCAGGGCGGCACGGCCCCGATCGCGGGCCGCTGGCCGGACACCTTCGACGACGTCGCGGCGGCGCTCGACGCCCTGCCGCGCCTCGCCCGGGAGGCACTCCCCGCGGCCGACCTGCGCCGGACCGTCGCCGTCGGTCACTCCGCGGGCGGCCACCTGGCCCTGTGGGCCGCCGCCCGGCACCTGCTCCCCGCCGACGCCCCCTGGTACACCGGGCGCCCGGCCCCGCTGCGCGGCGTCGTCGCGCTCGCCCCCGTCGCCGACTTCGGCCTCGCCGGGAAGCTGGACGTCTGCTCCGGCGCGGCCACCCAACTCCTCGGCGGCGCGGACAGGTTCGAGGAACGCCGGCCGTACGCCGACCCGGCGCTCCTCCTGCCGACCGGCATCGCCACCACCCTCGTCCAGGGCCGCGACGACATCGTGGTGCCGCAGGCCGTCGCCGAGTCGTACGCGGACGCGGCGGCGAAGGCGGGCGAGGTCGTCGGCCTGACCCTCCTGGAGGGCGTCGGCCACTTCCCGCTGATCGACCCCGCGGCGGACGCGTGCGCCGTGGTGGCCGAGGAGATCGCCCAGCTGGCGTGGTGAGCACGCGGGCGTGCCGGGCTGCCCCGGGCGCGGGTGACCGGGCCGTTCCCGTAGTGCCGGTGACCCGGCCTTCCCAGGGCGCTCCGACCGGGTCGTTCCCGGGCGCTGACCGGGTCGTTCCGGCGGCGCCGGGGAGCCGGCACCGCCCGTAGTACCTGAGACGGATCCCGGAGGACCCCCCTCACTGGGGACGACCGCGGGCCCGCGTCCCGCCTACCGTTCCGTATGTGACCGAGACGACCCAGACGAAGACGATGCCGTTGCCCGGCGCCGAGCCGCGCAGCCCCGAGTTCCGGCTGGCCATGGACGCCCTGCGGAGGCTGCGGCAGGACCTGTTCCACGACGCCTTCGCCTACCGCCCCCTGGCGCCCATGCGCACAAACCGCCGGCTCCCCGGGCGGGTCCGGCGGTACGCGGCCTGGACCCCGCACGCGACGGTCGTGGCGGCGGCCCTGGTGGTGCTGCTCATCGCCGTGGCGTCCGGTGACGTAGGCGAGGGCATCCCCAATCTGCTGATCGTGATCCTCTCGGTGGGCCCGGTCCTGCTGACCCTGGTCAGGCCGGTCGCCGCCTTCTGGCTGTCCCTGGGTGCCACCGCGCTCGTAGCCGCGTTCAGCGACGCGTGGACCGAGTGGCCCTGGGCGCCCGCCGGCTTCGCCGCCCACCTGGTCGTCCTGACGGTCGTCGCCGCCCGGACCCGTCCGCGCACCGGGGCGTGGATGTGGACGCTGACGGCGGCGTACGGCTTCCTCGCCGAGACGCTCCTGGGCGGCGGCCACTACGGGAGCAACAGCATGCCGTTCCTGTTCGTCTCCGCGCTGGCGCTGCTGGTCGTCACCGTGCGCCAGGTGCGCCGCCAGGCCGAGCAGGAGGTGACCGCCCAGCAGACGGTCACCGCCCACGAGCGGTCCCGGCGCACGCTGCTGGAGGAGCGGACGAACATCGCCCGCGAGCTGCACGACGTGGTCGCCCACCACATGTCGGTGGTCGCCATCCAGGCCGAGGCCGCCCCCTACCGCGTGGAGAACCCGCCGCCCGAGCTGGAGAAGGCCTTCGCCACGATCCGGGAGAACGCGGTCGCGGCGCTGACCGAGCTGCGCCGCGTCCTCGGCGTCGTCCGGGCCGAGGACTACGAGGCCCCCGACGCCCCGCAGCCCACGCTCTTCGACCTCGACGCGCTTCTCGACAACGTGCGGGAGGCCGGCCTGCCCGTCGACAAGGCGGTCACCGGCGCGGTGCGCGAGCTGCCGCAGGGGGTCGAGCTGTCGGCGTACCGGATCGTGCAGGAAGCACTCAGCAACACGCTGCGGCACGCGCCCGGGGCGACGGCCCGCGTAGAGATCGGCTACGTGCTCGGCGGGCTCGGCCTGCGCATAGTCAACGGCCCGGCGCCCCATCCGACGCTCCGGAAGTCCCCGCACGGCGCCGGACACGGCATCACCGGCATGCGCGAGCGCGTCACGATGCTGAACGGCGAGATGACCGCGGGCGGCACGGACGACGGCGGGTACGAGGTATCGGTCTTCCTTCCCGTGGCACTCACCGAGGAGACGGCATGACGAGCGCAGCCGAAGGTACCGGCGGCCCCGGTGCCCCCAATGCCGCCGGTGCCCCCAACACCATCCGGGTACTGATCGCCGACGACCAGGTGATGGTCCGCGAGGGCTTCTCCGTGCTGCTCGGCGCGATGCCGGACATCGAGGTGGTCGGCGAGGCGGTCAACGGACGGGAAGCCGTCCGGCGGGTCCGCGAGCTGGCGCCGGACGTCGTCCTGATGGACATCCGCATGCCCGAGCTGAACGGCATCGAGGCGACCCGCGAGATCGTCGCCGCCGACGGCACCGCGAAGGTGCTGGTGCTGACCACCTTCGACCTGGACGAGTACGTGTACCAGGCGCTGCGGGCGGGAGCCTCCGGCTTCCTCCTCAAGGACGCCTCGGCACGCCAGCTGGCCGACGGCGTACGCGTGGTGGCGTCCGGTGAGGCGCTGCTCGCCCCTTCGGTGACCAGGCGGCTCATCACGGAGTTCTCCAAGCTCGCGGAGACGCCCCGCTTCCCGGCCGGAGCGCAGGCGGCGTACGGGGAGCTGACCGAGCGCGAGACGGAGGTCCTGGTGCTGATCGCGCAGGGCCTGTCGAACGCCGAGATCGCGAACCGTCTCGTCGTCGCCGAGTCCACCATCAAGACCCACGTCAGCCGCATCCTCGTCAAACTGGGCCTGCGCGACCGCACCCAGGCGGCGGTGTTCGCGTACGAGGCGCGGCTGGTGCACCCGGGGTGAGACCCCCAGGCGCCCGCGACGGCGTCCCGGGCCGACACCCCTGGTCAGCCGGGGGTGCGGCGGGCTAGCGTCCGGACATGACTGCCTTCGACCCCTGGGACCCGGCGTTCCTCACCGACCCCTACCCCGCGTATGCCGAGCTGCGTGCCCAGGGCCGCGTGCACTTCTACGAGCCGACCGGCCAGTGGCTGGTGCCGCACCACGCGGACGTCTCGGCGCTGCTGCGGGACCGGCGCCTCGGGCGTACGTACCGGCACCGGTTCACGCACGAGGACTTCGGGCGCACGGCGCCGCCGCCGGAGCACGAGCCGTTCCACGTGCTGAACGACCACGGGATGCTCGACCTGGAGCCGCCGGACCACACCCGGATCCGGCGTCTGGTGTCGAAGGCGTTCACGCCGCGCACGGTGGAGGAGCTGCGGCCCTACGTGCACCGGCTGGCGTCCGGGCTGGTGGCCGACCTGGTGGACGCGGGCGGCGGTGATCTGCTGACCGATGTCGCAGAGCCGCTGCCGGTGGCGGTGATCGCCGAGATGCTGGGCATCCCGGAGTCGGACCGGGCGCCGCTGCGGCCGTGGTCGGCGGACATCTGCGGGATGTACGAGCTGAAGCCGTCGCGGGAGACGGCCGAGAAGGCGGTCCGGGCGTCGGTCGAGTTCACCGAGTACCTGCGGGAGCTGATCGAGGTCCGCCGCAAGGAGCCGGGCGACGACCTGGTCTCCGGGCTGATCGCGGCGCACGACGAGGGCGACCGGCTGACCGAGCAGGAGATGATCTCCACCTGCGTCCTGCTGCTGAACGCGGGCCACGAGGCGACGGTCAACGCCACGGTGAACGGCTGGTGGTCGCTGTTCCGCAACCCGGACCAGCTGGCGGCCCTGCGCGCCGACCGCTCGCTCGTCCCCACGGCGGTGGAGGAGCTGTTGCGCTACGACACCCCGCTCCAGCTCTTCGAGCGCTGGGTGCTGGACGACATCGAGATCGACGGCACGACGATCCCGCGCGGCTCGGAGATCGCGATGCTCTTCGGTTCGGCCAACCACGACCCGGCCGTGTTCGCCGGCCCCGGAAAGCTGGACCTCGCGCGCCGGGACAACCCGCACATCTCCTTCAGCGCGGGCATCCACTACTGCATCGGAGCGCCGCTGGCCCGGCTGGAGCTGGGCGCCTCCCTGGACGCGCTGCTGGTCCAGGCGCCCACCCTGCGCCCGGTGTCCGAACCGGAGCGCAGGCCGAACTTCGTGATCCGGGGCCTGGCCGGCCTGCGCGTGGAGGTCTGACGGCGCCGGCCGTCCCCGCCGGACGGCTGACGAGGCCGTGCCGGCCGACGGGGTCCGGGAGCGGAGCCCCAGGGGCCCAGCTCACCCCGGGAGCGTCAGCCCGGAGCTGTAGGGGCCCAGCTCACCCCGGGAGCGTCAGGCCCCACGCGTTCTCGCGGACGGTCCACGTCCGGGTCCGCACCGGGCCCGTGATGACCGAGTCAGCGCGGTAGCGGAAGTCCGCTCCCGACACCGTCACGCGCCGCCCGACCGCCCGCAGCGGCGACGCCTCCGCGCCCACCGACAGCCGCCGCACCTCCACCTCCGCGCTCCCGCCGGCACAGGGCGTCACCAACACCGCCTCCACCGGCTGGTGGAGATCGACGAGCGTCTCGCCGTCCACCTCGATCCGCAGCCGGGTGGGACCGTGCCCCGCCGGCGACGCCACCCGCGAGGGCCGCGTCGCCAGCGTCCGGACGAGGGACTGGCAGGTCCGCAGCCACGGCCGGGCCGAGGAGTCGGCGGGGGAGGAGTCCGCGGCGGCCGGGCCGACGGCGAACGGCAGGGAGGGGATCCGCAGCCCGCCGATCACCACGCCGTCGCTGTCGTCCACCAGCAGGTCGAGACGGCGTACGGTGCCGTCGAGCACGGCCCGGGCCGCCGCCACGGCGCCCGTGGGCACCCCGAGGGCACGGGCGAGCGAGAGCACCCCGCCCACCGGCACCAGGGACAGCGGGCACGCCGCGAGCTCCCGCTGCCGGTGCAGATGGGACACGGCACGCAGCAGAGCGCGGTCGTCGCCTATGACGACCACCCGCCGGGACCCCCTCCGGGCCAGCGCCCGGGCGAATTCCTCGGGCCCGTCCGGGAGGCACACTTTCGTGGCCGCACCCGCGCTGAGCACGTCTTTCGCGATCCGTACCGACTCCCCGTCGGTGCGACGGGCGACCGGGTCGATGACCACAAGGAGCTGGTCGGAAGCCGCCACCTCGGTCCTGCCTCGCTTCCTCGGGTAGCATCTTTGTGCAAGAGCCCCTTGCGCTATTGCGCCAGGGGCTTCGTCTATTCCGGGGCATCCGGTCCGACGGTCGCGGCCAAAGGTGGTCGCCGGCGTACGCAGCCGTACAGCAAAGACAGCAGCGTACGTCCTCGACCCTGGACATGCCCCGCCCGGAAGGGGTGTACGCCTGTGCCCGCACTTGTGCTGCTCGGTGCTCAGTGGGGTGACGAAGGCAAGGGAAAGGCCACCGACCTGCTCGGTGGATCCGTGGACTACGTGGTGCGCTATCAGGGCGGCAACAACGCCGGCCATACGGTAGTCGTGGGCGATCAGAAGTACGCCCTCCACCTCCTCCCTTCCGGAATCCTCACGCCTGAGTGCACGCCGGTGATCGGCAACGGAGTCGTCGTCGACCCCTCGGTCCTGTTCTCCGAGCTGAACGGACTCAACGAGCGCGGTGTCGACACCTCCAAACTCCTGATCAGCGGCAACGCTCACATCATCACGCCGTACAACGTCACCGTGGACAAGGTGACCGAGCGCTTCCTCGGCAAGCGCAAGATCGGCACCACCGGTCGCGGGATCGGCCCGACCTACGCGGACAAGATCAACCGCGTCGGCATCCGCATCCAGGACCTGTACGACGAGTCGATCCTGACGCAGAAGGTCGAAGCGGCCCTCGAGGTCAAGAACCAGCTGCTCACCAAGCTCTACAACCGCCGCGCCATCGAGGCCGGCCAGGTCGTCGAGGAGCTGCTGGGCTACGCGGACCGGCTCGAGCCGTACGTCGCGGACACCGTCCTGGTCCTGAACCAGGCCCTGGAGCAGGACAAGGTCGTGCTCTTCGAGGGCGGCCAGGGCACGCTCCTGGACATCGACCACGGCACGTACCCCTTCGTGACGTCCAGCAACCCGACCGCCGGCGGTGCCTGCACCGGCGCGGGCGTCGGACCCACGAAGATCAGCCGGGTCATCGGCATCCTGAAGGCGTACACGACCCGGGTCGGCTCGGGACCGTTCCCCACCGAGCTCTTCGACGAGGACGGCGAGGCGCTGCGCCGCATCGGCGGCGAGCGGGGTGTCACCACCGGCCGTGACCGGCGCTGCGGCTGGTTCGACGCGGTCATCGCCCGGTACGCGACCCGGGTCAACGGCCTGACGGACTTCTTCCTCACCAAGCTGGACGTGCTGACCGGCTGGGAGGAGATCCCCGTCTGCGTGGCCTACGAGATCGACGGCAGGCGCGTCGAGGAACTCCCGTACTCGCAGACCGACTTCCACCACGCGAAGCCGATCTACGAGACCCTGCCCGGCTGGTCCGAGGACATCACGAAGGCCAAGACCTTCGCGGACCTGCCGAAGAACGCCCAGGCGTACGTGAAGGCGCTGGAGGACATGTCCGGCGCCCCGATCTCCGCGATCGGCGTCGGCCCGGGCCGGGACGAGACGATCGAGATCAACTCGTTCGTCTGACCGTCCCCCAGGACCACGGGAAGGGCGCCCCTCGGGGCGCCCTTTTCCGCGGGGGCACGCAGGACGGACCGGGCATACGCTGAACGGTGTAGGAGTGCGTGCGTCAGCCAGGAGAAGGTGAGTGCGATGCGCGTCATGCTCAAAGCCACGATGGACACGGACAAGGCCAACGAGGCCCTGACGAGCGGCAAGATGCCGCAGCTGCTCCAGGAGACGATGGAGCACCTGAGGCCGGAGGCCGCGTACTTCGGTCCCGAGGGCGGCTGCCGGACCTGCTACCTCGTCTTCGACATGACGGACAGCTCCCAGCTGCCCCCCGTCGGTGAACCGTTCTTCACCCAGCTCAACGCCAAGGTGGAGATCTTCCCCATCATGAACGCGGACGACCTGCAGAAGGGGCTCTCCCAGCTCCACTGAACCGGGCCGCCCTCAGCTGAAGATGATCATCGATCCCTGGGCGAGGCTGCGCGTGGCCGCCGCGTGCAGCCCGAGCCACACGTGCCGTTCCCGGGCGAACGGGCTCGCGTCGTAGGGGGCGGGCGCGGCCGGCTCCTCCAACTCCGTGGGCGCGTGCGGCGGTTCCGGCGCCAGGGGCGGGTTGCCGGGGTCGATGCCGATGGACGGCCCGACGAACTCCAGCTCCCGCAGCAGGCCGTGGGACGAACCGAGCGGGCCGCCGCCGGCGAGGAGTTCGTCGCTGGACAGCGGGTGCGGGAAGTCGACCGGCACGTACGCGCCCGCGTGGTCGTAGTGCCACACCAGGTGGGACTGCTGGGCGTTCGTCTCGAACATCTCGAGGAGCTGCTCGTAGTCGCCGCCCAGTTCGTCCACCGGCGTCACCGCGAGGCCGCACATCTGCAGCAGGTACGCCCGCCGCAGGAAGTGCAGCGCGTCGTAGTCGAAGCCCGCGACCGGGGCCACCTCACCGGTCAGCCCGGGCATGTACGCGTAGACCGGAACCGGCGGGAGCTTCGCCTCGCCGAGCACCTTGTCGTAGAGCGCGAGCTCCTCGGCGAAGGGGTTGTCGGGGGTGTGGCACAACACGTCGACGAGCGGGACCAGCCACAGGTCACAGGCCAACAGACAGCTCCTCTGGTTCTTTGCGCGACAGCGGTACGACGATGTCAGGGAAGCGTAATGCGCGCGGCGCCCGGGTGACTCCCGGTCCGCGCGACTTGGGCTCATTCCGTTCGCCGGCTGAAGCCCCCGGCGCCGTCCAGATCCCACACCCAGGCCCCGTCCACGAACGTGCCCGGGTGCCCCACCAGCTTGTCGACGGCCTCCCGCAGCGCGTCCTGGCGGGGCTGCGGCGCCAGCACCAGCACCCCCGCCTTCCAGTACGCGAGGTCGTAGCGCGCCTGCGCCCGCCAGTTCTCGCCGATCTCCGGGACGGCGCCCGAGTTGGCGATCTCCCGCAGCAGGTTGGACGTGTAGCGGGGCGCGGCGCCGTAGATGCCGACGCGCTCCTCGCCGAAGGGCCCGTTGAAGTAACCCCCGGGCAGCCGGAAGCCGAGGTCCGCCGTGGTCTGCCAGTGCAGCGCGTCCGCGTTGACCGGGTCCGGCAGCGGCACCGGTACGAGGGACTCGCCCTCGCCGACGTACGACTTCCAGGTGCCGTCCGCGACGAACGCGGGGACGTCCGCGCGGTCCACCGACTTCAGCGGCGCCGGGACGAGGGGGAGCAGCGCCGCGGCGACGGCCACCATCCCCAGGTACTGCGTGGCGAGGGCGCGGGTGCGCACGAGCCGGTCGAACGCGAGCGCCACCAGCATGCCCAGCGCGGGCGCGCAGACCATCGCCACCCGCCCCTCGATGACCGACTCGAAGAGCGGCTTGCCGGCCAGCGCCGCCCAGGGCCCGGGCAGGACCACGTCGGTCAGCGGGATGCGGAACCGCGGGCCCAGCGACAGCGCGGCCGCCGCCAGCACGGTGAAGGCGAGCGCCTTGACGAGCGCCCGGTCCCACAGCCGTACGACGACCGCGAAGGCGAGCGCGGCCAGCGGCCAGCCGTAGAAGGCGTTCTGCTCGGTGGGGTTCAGGGACAGCGCGCCCGCGGTCTCCGCGTTCCCGGCGACCAGCGAGCGCTCGGCGAAGGACAGCAGCGCGAGGGGGCTGTTGCCCGCGTTGTCGCCGTGCAGCACGCTCTTGTAGCTCTGCGGCCCGGCGAACTGCCAGTACAGCGGGAAGGCGATCAGCGGCAGGCAGACGGCCGCACCCACGCCCAGGCCCTTGAGCAGCGGGCGCCAGGACGCCCTGGCGACGTCCCGGCGGACGGCCGCGTAGGCGAGCGCGAACAGGGCCATGCCCATCGACGCGAGCAGCAGCGGTTCCTCGCCGAGGAAGATCTGGTACGTCGCCATCAGCCCGAGGACGACTCCGTCGCGGACCACCCGGGTGCCCGCGCACAGCCGCAGGGCCCGGTCGATGATCAGCGGGATCATCAGCAGGATCACGAAGTTGGGGTGCGCGTTGGCGTGGCTGACCATCGGCGGAGCGAAGGCTGCGAGCGCGGCGCCCAGGAAGGCCGCGCCCCGCTGCCGTACGACCCGCTTCACGATCAGCCAGTACCAGGCGGCGGCCGTGGCGGCCAGGCCGAGCGTCATCACCAGGTTGAGGGCGACCGCCGGGCCGAGGAGCAGGGTGACGGGCGTGAACGGCACCGACAGGCCCAGCATGACCGTGTTGGCCATCAGGTTCACGCCGTCCGGGAAGCCCTGGAAGGTCGTGAAGAGCGGGTTGTGCAGGTGGCGGACGCTGTCGGCGGTGACGGCGAAGAACCACTCCCACTGGTTCTGGTCCTGGAGCGAGTCGACGAGGTACCGGTCGTCGGGGTTCACCCAGCGGCCGGAGTACAGGGCGACCGACATGAGGAGGAAGAGGACGGCGGCCAGCAGGTCCGCGGGGCGGGCGGAGCGGAGTTTGAGGAGGGAGAGTTCGGCGAGGACCCGGCCGTAGTCGAGGGGCCGTACCTTTGAACCGGACTGGTGCGCCCAGCGCACCGGGACCTCGGCCACCGGCCAGCCGGAGCGGCGGAAGTGCTGGAGTATCTCGACGTCTATGCCCCATCCGTTGAGCCGGGAGGCGGCGAACGCCTCGCGGGCGCGGTCGCCGTCGAAGAGCTTGAAGCCGCACTGGGTGTCGCGTATGCCGGGCACCGCGACCCTGCGTATCAGGAGGTTCCCGGCCCGGCCGAGCAGCTCCCGCAGCCGGTGCTGGTGCGCCTCTATCGACGCGCCCGGCGTGGCCCGCGAGCCGATCGCCGCGGCCCGGCCGTCGGCGAGCGCCTTGTCGAGGTGCTCCAGCTCCTCGATCGGGGCCGCCAGGTCGGCGTCGGTGACCAGCACGCGCCGGCCGCGGGACGCGGCGACCCCGAGGCGCAGCGCGTGGCCCTTGCCGCGGTTGCGGGGGCTCGTGACGAACCGGACCCGGGGGTCGCGGGCACCGGCCTCGGCGGCGACGTCCTTGGTCCCGTCCGTGGAGCCGTCGTCGGCGACGATCAGCTCCCACTGCCCGAAGCGGCCCTCGTTCTCGCTCAGGTGCGTGACGATCGCGTCCAGTGTCGGCCCGAGCCGCCGTTCCTCGTTATAGGCGGGGACGACGACCGTCAGGTCCACGTCCACGGCCGGCCTGTCCTCCACGAGGTCCGTGCACTGCGGCGCGCTCATCCGGCGGCCAGCCGCTCGACGACGGCGAGGGAGTGCGCGTTGTACGCGGTGACGATCGCGTGCGCCTGCTCGGGCTCGCGGCGCGTCAGCGCGTCCACGAGTTCCGTGTGTCCCGACCACAGGTGCCCCTTGAGGTCGGTCACCCGGCGCAGGTGCTGCACCGTGCAGACCCAGGACTGGACGCGCATGCGGTGCAGGAAGTCGGCGAGGTAGGCGTTGCCGAACAGTCCGCTCAGTTCGCGCCAGAAGCGCAGGTCGTAGCCGATCAGGATGTTCAGGTCGCCGGCCACGGCCGCCCGCGCGGCCTCCTCGCCGCGGCGGCGCACACCGGCGAGCGCGGCGAGGGCGCGGGGCTGGTCGGTGGAGGCCGGGGAGCCGTCGGCCAGGCTCCGGAACATGCCGTCCGTGATCATGCTCCGGGCCTCGATCATGCCCCGGTGGTCGTCCAGGGTGTACGCGTGGACGCGGAAGCCGCGGTGCTGGGCCGCGTCCAGGAGGCCTTGCGCCGACAGGTCGACGAGGGCCTCGCGGACGGGGGTCGCGGAGACGCCGTACTGGTCGGCGATCTCCTTCACCGTGAACTCCTGCCCCGCCTGGAGCCGGCCGGCCAGCACCTCGTCGCGGAGGGCGTCCGCGATCTGCTGCCGCAGGGTGCTACGGGTTACGGCGCCGCTGCCGCCGGTGCCGGGCATGGTGTCTGGCTCCCCCATCGCGTACGGGTACGTGGTCGTCGCTCGTCTGTGTCTACGAGCACGTCACCTTACGCGGTGGGGTCGCGGGCCCAGGAGAATCGGCCCGGACAGCCTCGTCCTCCCCCGGGGGTGCGGGCGGGATGTCACACGGTGTGCTCGTCCGCCACGGACAGCGCCGCGTCCAGCGCCGCGAGGCCCTCCTTCAGCTCCGCCTCGCTGATGTTGCACGGCGGCACGACGTGGGTCCGGTTCATGTTGATGAAGGGCCACAGTCCGTGGGCCTTCGCCGCCGCCCCGAACGCCGCCATCGGCGCGTTGGCCTCCCCGGCCGCGTTGTACGGCACCAGCGGCTCGCGGGTCTCCCGGTTCCGGACGAGCTCCAGCGCCCAGAACACGCCGGTGCCGCGGACCTCGCCGATGCTCGGGTGCCGCTCGGCGAGCTCGCGCAGGGCGGGACCGATCAGGTTCTCGCCGGTCCTGGCGGCCTGCCCGACGATGTCCTCCTCCTCCATCACGTTGATGGTGGCGACGGCGGCGGCGCAGGCCAGCGGATGCCCGGAGTAGGTGAGGCCGCCGGGGTAGGGGCGGCGGGCGAAGGTCTCGGCGATCGCGCCCGAGATGGCGACACCGCCCAGCGGCACGTAGCCGGAGTTCACACCCTTGGCGAAGGTCAGCAGGTCCGGCGTCACGTCGAAGTGGTCCGCGGCGAACCAGGCGCCCGTGCGCCCGAACCCGGCCATGACCTCGTCGAGGACGAGGACGATGCCGTACCGGTCGCAGATCTCGCGGACTCCGGCGAGGTAGCCGGGCGGCGGGGTCATGATGCCCGCGGTCCCCGGGACGGTCTCGAGGATGACGGCCGCGACGGTCGCCGGTCCCTCGAAGGCGATGGTGTCCTCCAGGTGCTGGAGTGCCCGCTCGCACTCCTGCCGCTCGCTGTCGGAGTGGAAGGGGGAGCGGTAGAGGAAGGGCGCCCAGAAGTGGACGACTCCGGCGGCGCCGCTGTCGTTGGGCCAGCGGCGCGGGTCACCGGTGAGGTTGATCGCGGTGGAGGTGGCGCCGTGGTACGAGCGGTAGGCCGACAGCACCTTCGGGCGGCCGGTGTGCAGCCGGGCCATGCGCGTCGCGTTCTCGACGGCCTCGGCCCCGCCGTTGGTGAAGAAGATCTTGTCCAGGTCGCCGGGGGTCCGCTCGGCTATGAGCCGCGCGGCCTCCGACCGGGCCTCGACGGCGAAGGCGGGCGCGAACGTGGACAGGGTCGCGGCCTGTTCCTGGATCGCGGCGACGACCTTGGGGTGCTGGTAGCCGATGTTGGTGAAGACGAGCCCGCTGGTGAAGTCCAGATACCGCTTGCCGTCGTAGTCCCAGAAGTACGACCCCTGCGCGCCGGCGACGGCGAGCGGGTCGATGAGCTCCTGCGCGGACCAGGAGTGGAAGACGTGCGCGCGGTCCGCGGCCTTCACGGCGGCGCCGGTCTGGGGGTTGGGCTGAGGGGTCATGCCGCGAGGGTAGATGTCCGCGGTGCGGACACGACATCGGCGTCCTGTCTGCGGTCGGGGGCTTTCCGCGACAGGTTGTCGGGGGTGCGGGCCCGCCCGCCCGGCGGCACCGGGGCCGGCGCCCGCTGTTACGCAACCGTAGAGACCACCCCGCCCACCGCCCCGTGGCGGCGCACTATCCTCGGGCTGTTGCTCACGTACGGGGGAAGGCGGCGCAACGATGGAGAAGCTGGGGGCAGGGGAGCCGCAGAGGATCGGGGGCTACCGGCTGCTCGCGCGGCTCGGGGCCGGCGGGATGGGGCAGGTGTACCTGGCCCGCTCCGGCCGGGGCCGCACGGTCGCCGTGAAGCTCGTCCGCCGGGAACTCGCCGAGCAGGAGGAGTTCCGGGCCCGCTTCCGGCAGGAGGTGCAGGCCGCGGGGCGCGTGGGCGGGTACTGGACGGCGCCGGTGCTCGACGCGGACACCGAGGCCGCCATTCCGTGGGTCGCCACGGGGTACGTCGCGGGGCCCTCCCTGCAGACGGTGGTGGGACAGGACCACGGTCCCCTGCCCGAGCGGTCGGTGCGGATCCTCGCCGCCGGGCTCGCGTCGGCCCTGCGGGACATCCACGCGGCCGGGCTGATCCACCGGGACCTCAAGCCGTCCAACGTGCTCGTCACGATCGACGGGCCGCGTGTCATCGACTTCGGGATCGCCCGGGCCCTGGAGACCGTCACCGACGGCGGGCTCACCAGGACCGGCGCGCTCGTCGGATCCCCCGGCTTCATGGCACCCGAGCAGGTCCGGGGCGACCGGATCACCACGGCGTGCGACATCTTCTGCCTCGGGTCCGTCCTCGCGTACGCGGCGACCGGCGCCCAGCCCTTCGGCAGCTCCGACAGCGGCGTGCACGCCCTGATGTTCCGCATCGCGCAGGAGGAGCCCGACCTGACGGGCGTGCCGGAGGCCCTGGCGGAACTCGTCCGTGACTGCCTGCGCAAGGACCCGGCGGCGCGGCCCACCCTCGACCGGATCCTGGAGCGCACGGGGGCGGAGGACACCGTCGTCGACGGGCGGGCCCGCGACCCGTGGCTGCCGGGCACGCTGGTCGCCCAACTCGGGCGGCACGCCGTGCAGTTGCTCGACACGGAGAACCCGGACGAGCCGGCGTCCGGGGCGTCCCGGCCGGGCGTCCCGGCCGCCGCTCCCGCGGGTGCCGCCTCCGCGGCTGCCGCTGCCGCGGGTTCCGCCGCGTCGGGCGCCCCTGATGCCGTGTCGCCCGCGGTCCCCGGCGCGGGCGCACCGGCCGGGGACCCCCGCGCGATCCCGGCCCCGGACTCCCCCGACCTCGTCAAGCGCCCCGCTCCGCAGGTGCCCCCGGCTCCGGAGGCGCCCCCCGCCGCCACGCAGGCTCCGCCGGAGCACGGTTCCGCCGCCGAGGCCCCCGGCGGCGCCACCCCGCCCCCGCCCGGGAACCCGGCCCCGGTGAACCACCTCCCCACGATGGTCTCCGGGCCGGGTATGGCGCCACCGCCGACAGCCCCGCCCGGTTACGGCCATCCGCAGCAGCACCCGCAGGCCTCGGCGTACGGCTATCCGCAGAACGGCTGGGGCGCCGGGCCGCCCGCCGGATACGGTCCGGCCCCGGCGCCGGGCCCCGCTCCGTCGTACGGACCGGGCCCGACCCCGCCCTACGGCCCCGCCGCCGTCCCGCCGCAGCAGGAGCCCGGGCGCCGGCGCGGCCGTTCCACCGCGGCGCTCGTCGCGGTCGCCCTGGTGGTCGCGCTCGGCGCGGGCGGTTCCGTGTACGCGCTGATGAAGGGCGGCACCGACGACGACGGCAAGGGTCCGACGCCGGTCACCACCGGGCCCGCGACACCCGGCCCGGACCCGTCGCAGCCGTCCCCCTCCGTGTCGGGGTCCGTGTCCGGGTCACCCACCTCCGAGGCGCCGAAGGACGGCGGGATCCCGGAGAAGTACCTCGGCACCTGGACCGGCAGCATCGACAACGCGACGGGCCACAACACCCGGCGTCTGGTGATCCGGCAGGGCAAGGCGGGCGACACCGTCCTCTCGCTCACCGCCGACGGCCCGGCCGGCGGCGGCACCTACCACTGCGTGTTCCGTGCCGAGCTGGCGAAGACCCCGACCGCCGACGGGCCCCTGGAGATGGGCCCGTCCGAGGTGGTCGTCGGCGAACCGGCCTCCTCGTGCTCCCCAGGCGGCAGCTCCGAGGTCACCCTCCTGCCGGACGGCCGCCTGCGCCGCGTGATCACGGAGTCGGGCCAGGAGCTGACGTACACGAAGGGCGGCTGAGCGGCCGAACGGCGCTGGTGCGCAAGGCCGTTCGGGGCATGCGGGCCTCGAACCGGCGGCGAACTTCATCTGCCGTATCCCGGCCGTTCCCCCTCCGGGCCGTACCGTGACGGCACCGCGCGGCTCGGGGCCCGCGCGGCCCGGGGGAGTGCCGGATGGAGTGGCTGAGCGCGGAGAACGTGGTGGCGATCGCGACCGCGGTGGTCGGCATCGTGGCGTCGGCGGGGATGGTCTGGTACGAGCGGCGGGTGCCGCGGAGCAAGCGGGTCGGCTACCGGGTCCAGATGGACAACCCCATCGGCGACGACGTGCGGTCGGGGATCGCGAACGTACGGCTCGGGCTGTTCGACGAGGTGCCGGGCATGGCCGACGCGACGCTCGTCCTGCTGCGGATCGAGAACGACGGCTCCCGGAGCATCGCGGGCGACGACTACACGGGCCGCGAACGGCACGGTCTCACCGCGGTGTTCACCGACCGCACGATCCGGGGCGTGTCCGTGACGCAGCCGCCCGGCACCGAGCACCTGATGGACCACTTCAGCGCGGCCGCCGGTCTCGGCTACGAGGACGGCACCCTGCGCATCCCGCGCGTCCCGCTCAACCGGGGCGAGCACTACAAGCTGCTGGTGCTGCTGTCGGGCGGAGACGTCGGGCGGCCCATACGGCTCATCGGCGGGATCCGGGACGGCGTGGTGAGCCCCAACCGCAGTACGACCCCGGACGACCAGCCGCCGCTGTTCAGCCGCGCGGCCCGGCTGATCACCGTCCTGCTCACGGTGTGCGTCGTGACGCTCGCGGCCATCGTCGTCGTCCGGGACGACACCCCGCCGCCGATCGGCTGTGCGCGGGGCACGCTGACGGTGACCGGATCGACCGCCTTCGCACCCGTCATGCGGGAGCTGGCCGACAAGTACGAGAGGGACTGCGCGGGGTCGCTCATCACGGTCGACGCACACGGCAGCACCGCGGGAGTACGCGAACTCCAGGCCGCCGGCACCGCGTCCGACGGCGGCTCACCGGCCGTGGTCGCCCTCTCGGACGGGCGCAAGCCGGACGGGCTTCCCCAACTGCGGGAGAGCCGCCTCGCGGTGTCCGTGTTCACGCTGGTCGTCCACGAGGACATCCCGCTGAAGAGCCTGTCCCGTGCCGACGTACGCCGTGTCTACCGCGGGGAGATCGGGAACTGGAAGCAGCTCGGCGGCCCGGACCGTCCGGTCGTCCTGGTCAGCCGGGACGCCAACTCCGGTACCCGGCAGGTCTTCCAGCGGCGGGTGCTGGGGCGCGGCGAGATCGCCAACTCCTCGCGGGACTGCGTCCACAAGGACGACGCCGGGGCCCCGGTGGTGCGCTGTGAACTCGACTCCACCGAACAGGTGCTGGACACGGTCGCCCGGCTGCCCGGCGCGATCGGCTACAGCGAGCTCACCCTCGCCACCGGCTTCGCCGGCCTGCACCGCCTCGCCCTCGACGGCCACGACCCGTCCGTCGAAGAGCTGGAGCAGGGCGCCGGCGACTACCCGTACCGCGAGATCGAGTACGCCTACACCTACGGCCGCCCGCCCGCCGCCTCCCTCGCCTCCAGCTTCCTGGCCTACGTCAGCCGCGGCGCAGGCCAGGACGTCGTCCGCACCCACGGCCACCTGCCGTGCGGAACCCCGGTGGGGCTGCGGATCTGCGGCGAGGGGTGACACCCGGCGGGCGTGTCACCCCTCGCCCGCCGCGCGCCCGGCACCCGGGCGGGAGTGGCGCCGCGCATCCGGTTTCGGCTGCGCGGCGCCCGCGCCGACCGCGTATCCGCCCCCAGGGCAGGGGCAGGCCGCCGCCACCGCGCCTGTCACGCACCCGGCCCCCGGGCGGGGGTGGCTCCCCACGCCTGCGCCGTACCCGGCACCTGCCACGCGCCGCCCTCCCGGGCGGGGTGGCTCACATGCCTGTCGCGTACTCGGTGCCGGTAGGGCGGCTCCCGCGCCAGCCGCGTATCCGGCCCTAGGGGGGACAAGGCGCCGCTCGCCGCGCCTGCTGCGCGCCGGGCCCCGGGCGGGGTGGCTCCTATGCCCGTGCCGTACCCGGCGCCTGCCGCGCCTGCCGCGCGTCCGGCCGCCGGGGAGGGTAACGCCCACGCCGGTGCCGTACCTGGCGCCCGCGGCATGTGCCGCGTGCCGCCCTCTCGAGCGGGGCCGCGGCTGTTGCGTGTCCGGCCCCCGGGGCGGGTTGGCCCCCGCGCCTGTGCCGTACCCGGCGTCTGTCGCGTTTCGGCCCCCGGGGCGGGGTGGCTCCCAAGCCTCCGCCGTACCCGGCGCCTGCGGCCTCTGCAGCGTGCCGCCCACTCGGGCAGGCGGCTCCCACGCCTGTCGCGTATCCGGCCCCGGGCAGAACAGGGCGGCGCCGCCGCCACTGCCGCGCGCCCCCGGGCGAGGTGGCTCCCGCTCTGCCGCGCACTCGGTCCCGGCAGGGTGGCTCCCACGCCTGCGCCGTACCCGGCGCCTGCCCTGCCGTGCCTGTCACGCACCCGGCCCCCGGGGCGGCGCCCCCACCTCCCCGCGCCGGTCACACCGCCGGGGGCCCCGGAGGGTCACACCGCCGGGGACCCCGAGGGTCACCCCGCAGTGGCACCGCCGCTCCGGCGGGGGTCACCGCGGCTCCGGCGGGCGTTGCCTGGGCATGTTCGGCCGGACACCCGGCGGCAGCGGGAACCGGCTCTGCGGGGTCCCGTCCACCCGGGGCGCCCCGGCCACGGACGCCTGCATCCCCAGCGGCGCCGACGCCCCCGTGCGGAACTCCACCATCCAGTCCGCCGTCTCCGTCCTGACCAGCTCGGTCACGTCCTCGGAGAACCGCCGCAGCACCCCGAGGCACCGCTCCGCCGCCTCCCCGGCCGTCCCCTCGGTGGGCCCGAGCACCTCGCGCACGCTCTCGGACGCCCAGTCGAACTGGAGCACCTGCAGTCGGCGCAGTACGGCCTGCGCCGTCGCCACGTCCCTCATCCAGCCGGACGTGAACCCGAAGAACCGGTCGCCGGCCACGCACGCGACCGCGAGGAGCAGCGTCAGATACCCCCAGGCGGCGGCCCCGCCCACCACCCTGGTGAGGTCGAGCAGCGGCAGCGCCGCCCCGGTCACCGCGCCCGCCGCCGCCCCGGTCCGCAGCGCTCGCGCCCCGCGCCGCTTCCACACGCGGTCCGCGAGATACCAGGACGCCGTGTCCAGCGCGCCCCGCTCCACCCACAGATACAGCTCGTGGAGACGCTCCGCGGGCTCTCCCCAGTCGCCGAGCGGAAACGCCCGTCCGCCGAGGTCGCCCGGCCGGGGACCCGCGGCGTCCTCGCCCCCTCCGTCCCGGGGCGGCCCCTCGGGCGGCATCTCCGGCTGGCTCACCCGGCACTCCCTACTGATGACGTTGCGTGACGGCTGCTCGAAGGCCTGTGACGGCTGGTGCTGGAGCGCCGGACCCTTTCCTACCGCCCAATGGGTGGCGACGGACCGGGTTTCAGGGCTGTTCCGCCCGGAAGTGGGCCTTGATCAGGTATAGGATTCCGGGCCGCCTCACTCGAAAGAGTGCTTGGGCGGCCGACCCCCCGACCACGTAGGCTCGTGCCAGCGGGAAACCCCCGCCCATACAGCCGTACGAAACCAGGAGCTGATCGTGATTCCCGGTGGTGGCCAGCCCAATATGCAGCAGCTGCTCCAGCAGGCCCAGAAGATGCAGCAGGACCTCGCGACCGCGCAGGAGGAACTGGCGCGCACCGAGGTCGAAGGCCAGGCGGGCGGCGGCCTGGTGAAGGCGACCGTGACGGGCTCCGGCGAGCTCAGGGCGCTGAGGATCGACCCGAAGGCCGTGGACCCGGAGGACACGGAGACCCTCGCCGACCTGGTCGTCGCGGCCGTCCACGCGGCCAACGAGAACGCGTCGACGCTCCAGCAGCAGAAGCTGGGCCCGCTCACCCAGGGGCTCGGCGGCGGCAGCGGCATCCCCGGCCTGCCCTTCTGACGGGGTGGCGAGGCCGGGCCCGCCGTGTCGGGGCCCGGCCCGCCTGTCGGAGACCGGCGGCGGCCAACTACCGTACGTACCAGGACACTGATGCGTACCGACGAAGCACAGGAAAGGCAGTCCGTTGTACGAAGGCGTGGTCCAGGACCTCATCGACGAGCTCGGGCGGCTGCCCGGCGTCGGTCCCAAGAGCGCGCAGCGGATCGCCTTCCACATCCTCCAGGCCGAGCCGACGGACGTCCGCCGGCTCGCGCAGTGCCTCATGGAGGTCAAGGCGAAGGTCCGCTTCTGCGCCACCTGCGGCAACGTCGCGCAGGAGGAGCTGTGCAACATCTGCCGCGACCCGCGCCGCGACCTCTCGGTCATCTGCGTGGTCGAGGAGCCGAAGGACGTCGTCGCGGTCGAGCGGACGCGTGAGTTCCGGGGCAAGTACCACGTCCTGGGCGGCGCGATCAGCCCGATCGAGGGCGTCGGCCCGGACGACCTGCGGATAAGGGAGCTGCTGGCGCGGCTGGCCGACGGCACGGTCACCGAGCTGATCCTCGCCACGGACCCGAACCTGGAGGGCGAGGCCACGGCCACGTATCTCGCCCGCATGATCAAGCCCATGGGCCTCAAGGTCACCCGCCTGGCCAGCGGCCTCCCTGTGGGCGGCGACCTGGAATACGCGGACGAGGTCACACTCGGCCGCGCCTTCGAGGGGAGACGACTCCTAGATGTCTGACGCCATGCTGCATGCGACGACTCCCGATCCCGGTGACTTCGCGGTCCAGATCGCGGACCAGATCGAGAGCTTCCTGGTCGCCGTGACCGAGGTCGCCAAGGGCGACGAGCCGGACTCGGCCGTGCCCTTCCTCCTGCTGGAGGTCTCCCAGCTGCTGCTGGCCGGCGGCCGCCTCGGCGCGCACGAGGACATCCTCCCCGACGAGCGCTACGAGCCGGACATGGGCCCCGAGCCCGACGTGGACGACCTGCGCCTGCGCCTCGCGGCCATGCTCGACCCGGTCGACGTCTACTCCGAGGTCTTCGACCCGTACGAGCCCCGCAAGGCCCCGGTCCCGGCGCGCATCTCCGACGACCTCGTCGACGTCATGGCGGACCTCCGGCACGGCATGGCCCACTACCGCGCGGGCCGTACCACCGAGGCGCTCTGGTGGTGGCAGTTCTCGTACTTCTCCAACTGGGGTTCCACCGCGTCGGCGGCGCTGCGCGCCCTCCAGTCGCTGGTGGCGCACGTGCGGCTGAACCAGCCCCTCCAGGAGCTCGACGGCCTCGACACCGACCAGGACCTCAGTGAGGACGCCCTCGCCGAGGAGGCCGGCCGGGTCATGGCCGAGGAGATCGGCGGACCGCTGGGGCTGCGCGAGCTCAAGTGACGGCCCCGGCCGGGCGCCGCCCGCGGGTCCGCCAGGACCCGCCGGCCGCCCGCCGGTCTGCCGGACCCGCACCGCCCCCGCGGGTCTGGCCGGCCCGCACCGCCCCCTGTGACACGGCGCACTTTGCGAGTGACCCGCGCCGGCATCGGGCAGGGGCCGTCCTGGAGCGGCCGGGAGACCTACCCGGTGATCATGTGGTGAGCGGGACATCTCACCATGCGGTACCGGGGAGGGGAATTCCGGCCGCTCGATAGACTGAGCCGACCGCAGTTGTGCGGTGCAGAGACGGATTGAGCGAGGAGCGCACGTGGGCCTTGTCGTGCAGAAGTACGGAGGCTCCTCCGTAGCCGATGCCGAGGGCATCAAGCGCGTCGCCAAGCGGATCGTGGAAGCGAAGAAGAACGGCCACCAGGTGGTCGTGGTCGTTTCCGCGATGGGCGACACGACGGACGAGCTGATCGATCTCGCCGAGCAGGTATCTCCGATGCCCAGCGGGCGGGAGTTCGACATGCTGCTGACCGCCGGGGAGCGGATCTCCATGGCCCTGCTGGCGATGGCGATCAAAAACCTGGGCCACAGCGCCCAGTCGTTCACCGGCAGCCAGGCGGGTGTCATCACCGACTCGGTCCACAACAAAGCGCGGATCATCGACGTCACGCCGGGCCGGATCAGGACGGCGCTCGACGAGGGCAACATCGCCATCGTCGCCGGGTTCCAGGGCGTCTCGCAGGACAAGAAGGACATCACCACCCTCGGACGCGGCGGCTCCGACACGACCGCCGTCGCGCTCGCCGCGGCGCTCGACGCCGAGGTCTGCGAGATCTACACCGACGTGGACGGCGTCTTCACCGCCGACCCGCGCGTGGTGAAGAAGGCGAAGAAGATCGACTGGATCTCCTTCGAGGACATGCTGGAGCTCGCCGCCTCCGGCTCCAAGGTGCTGCTCCACCGCTGCGTGGAGTACGCCCGCCGCTACAACATCCCGATCCACGTGCGCTCGTCCTTCAGCGGACTGCAGGGCACCTGGGTCAGCAACGAGCCGAAGCAAGGGGACCAGAAGGTGGAGCAGGCCATCATCTCCGGTGTCGCTCACGACACCTCCGAGGCCAAGGTCACGGTCGTCGGCGTCCCGGACAAGCCCGGCGAGGCCGCCTCGATCTTCCGCGCCATCGCCGACGCCGAGATCAACATCGACATGGTCGTGCAGAACGTGTCCGCCGCCGCCACGGGCCTGACGGACATCTCCTTCACCCTCCCCAAGACCGAGGGCCGCAAGGCCATCGACGCGCTGGAGAAGGCGAAGGACAAGATCGGCTTCGACTCGCTGCGCTACGACGACCAGATCGGCAAGATCTCGCTGGTCGGCGCCGGCATGAAGACGAACCCGGGCGTCACGGCCGGCTTCTTCGAGGCGCTCAGCGACGCCGGGGTGAACATCGAGCTGATCTCGACGTCCGAGATCCGCATCTCCGTGGTCACCCGCGCCGACGACGTGAACGAGGCGGTGCGCGCCGTGCACACCGCCTTCGGTCTCGACTCCGACAGCGACGAGGCCGTCGTCTACGGAGGCACGGGCCGCTGATGTCCCCGTCCGGGTCGCGGAGCGGGCGGCCGACGCTCGCGGTCGTGGGAGCGACCGGTTCCGTCGGCACCGTCATGCTCCAGATCCTGTCCCAGCACGCGGACATCTGGGGCGAGATCCGCCTGATCGCCTCGCCGCGCTCGGCCGGCCGCAAGCTGACCGTGCGCGGCGAGGAGGTCGAGGTCGTGGCGCTCACCGAGGACGCCTTCGACGGCGTCGCCGTCGCCATGTTCGACGTGCCCGACGAGGTGGCGGCCCAGTGGGCGCCGGTCGCCGCCGCCAAGGGCGTGATCGTGGTCGACAACTCCGCCGCCTTCCGGATGGACCCCGACGTGCCCCTCGTCGTGCCCGAGGTCAACGCGCACACGGTCCGGCTGCGGCCCCGCGGGATCATCGCCAACCCGAACTGCACGACCCTCTCCATGATCGTCGCGCTGGGCGCGCTGCACGCCGAGTTCGGCCTGCGTGAGCTGGTCGTCTCCAGCTACCAGGCGGTGAGCGGCGCCGGGCGGTCCGGGATCGACACGCTCCGGCAGCAGCTCGCGCTCGTCGCCGGCACGGACCTGGGGACCAAGCCCGGTGACGTACGGCGGGCCGTGGGGGACAACACCGGGCCGTTCCCGGAGCCGGTGGCGCTCAACGTGGTGCCGTGGGCCGGGTCCCTGGCGGACGACGGCTGGTCCTCCGAGGAGATGAAGGTCCGCGACGAGTCCCGCAAGATCCTCGGCCTGCCGTCCCTGAAGGTCGCCGTGACGTGCGTACGCGTCCCCGTCGTGACCACGCACTCGCTGACCGTCCACGCCCGCTTCGAGGGCGAGGTCACCGTCGACAAGGCCCGCGAGATCCTCGCCACCGCCCCCGGGGTCGTCCTCTTCGACAACCCGGCCGCCGGTGAGTTCCCCACCCCCGCCGACGTGGTGGGCACCGACCCGACCTGGGTGGGACGGGTGCGCCGGTCGCTCGACGACCCCACGGCGCTCGAACTGTTCGTCTGCGGCGACAACCTCCGCAAGGGCGCCGCCCTGAACACGGCACAGATCGCGGAGCTGGTGGCGGCGGAGATCACCGGCGCGTAGGTCCCCCGCCCCGCACCCGGCCGGCACGCAGGTCTCGCTCCGGGCGTCCCGGGGCCGGAAATCCCGTCGGCCGACGACGCGTTCGTTTGTAGGATCTGTGCAGATCGTGCCGGAGCGTGGCTCGCCAAATGGTCCGGACCACTTGAAACGGACCGGCTGGGCGTCCGAAGATTCTTCTCCCCGTTCTCCGCAACCGCGCGGAGGGCGGGGAGCGTCTTTGCGGACGCACTTCGGCGCGTCCGAACTTCACGGCACACGGGGCACAAGGGAAGAGCTGGTACGCATGAGGGCATTTGACACCATGTCAAACGGGGTGCCTGACGCAAATGCGATGCCTGACGCGTACAACCCTGACGGGGGCAGACGTGTCCAACTGGCGTGGCAGAGGTACTCGATTTCACCGCGGTACAGACGAGGGGCACCGCCCTGCGTCCACCCCGCCGACCCCGCAGCCCCGGCACGCCCGGCGGCATGCCGGTGATCGCCCCCGTGCCCGCGACGCGGCAGGCCCGCATACCGAACCAGCGCGACGGCGCCGAGGACACCACGGCGGCGGGCACCACCGTCGACCACCTGACCGAGACCTACCGCGCGCACTACCGCTCGCTCCTCGGTCTGGCGGCACTTCTGCTCGACGACACCGCGTCCTGCGAGGACGTCGTCCAGGAGGCCTTCATCCGGGTGCACTCGGCACGCAAACGCGTCCGGGACCCCGAGAAGACGCTCGCCTACCTGCGGCAGACCGTCGTGAACCTCTCCCGGTCCGCGCTGCGCCGGCGCATCCTCGGCCTGAAGCTGCTCTCCAAGCCCATGCCGGACATGGCGAGCGCCGAGGAGGGCGCGTACGACCTGCTGGAGCGGGACGCCCTGATCAAGGCGATGAAGGGCCTCCAGCGCAGGCAGCGCGAGGTGCTGGTGCTGCGCTACTTCGCGGACATGACCGAGGCCCAGGTCGCCGACACGCTGGGGATATCCCTGGGGTCCGTCAAGGCGTACGGCTCGCGCGGCATCGCGGCGCTGCGCGTCGCCATGGAGGCACCGGCATGAGTGAGCACCACGAGCGGCGCCCCGAGCACGATCACACGCAATCGCACGCTGGGAACGGAACTGTGAACCACGGCCCCGAAGAACAGGGCCCCGAAGGGCTCGGCTCCGACGAGCTGGCGCTGCGCAGGCTGCTGCACAGCGCCGTCGAGGAGATCGAACCGGCCGACGGCACCCTGGACCACCTGCGCCGGGCGGTGCCGGCCCGGCGCGCCCGCAAGCGCCAGGCCATGGTCGGCATGGCGGCCGCCGCGCTCTTCATCGGCACCGCCGTCCCGGCCCTGGTCCACGTCTCGAACGCGACGGGCTCGGACGCCCACCCCTCCGTCGTGGGCAACAGCCAGGCGACGCAGGGCGGGCAGAGCGAAGGCAAGGGCGAGGACGGCCACGGCGGCGGCACGAGCGGCCCCTCCGGCAAGTCCAAGGACAAGGGCACGAAGGAGAAGGGCAAGCAGGACAAGGGCAAGGGCACCGGCAGCGGCGTCACCGGCGGCGCCGCCCCGAGCGCCTCGGCGGCGGGCGCCGCGCCCTGCACGGCCGCGCAGCTCGGCGGCGCCACGGCTTCGGCGGGCACCCCGGACGCGGCCGGCGCGGTCTACGGCAGCTTCTCCGTCTCCAACGTCTCCGGCACCGACTGCACCGTGACCGGCCCCGGCAGCGTGGGCGCCACGGCGACGGGTGCCGCGGACCCGTCGAAGACCGCGGCGGTGCGGCACGCGGCGGGTGACGGGGCCCCGGCACTGCCCGACCCGTCCCAGGAGGCCGCCACCCTGGTGCTCCGGCCGGGCGGCTCGTACGTGGTGAAGTTCGCCTGGGTGCCCTCGCAGGCGTGTCCCCCCGTCGGCGGCGGCGACCCCTCCCCGGACCCGACACCCTCGGGCGGTACGGCGGACAGCGGCGGCACCTCCACCGACTCCGGCGTCTCGACGCAGATGGTCAGGGAGGACACCGTCGACGGCAAGGTCGTGGTGTCGCACACGGCGGCCGGCGGGGCTCCCTCGGCGTCGACCGTGGTGCCCAACGCCTGCGCGGGGACGGTCTACTGGACGGGGCTGCTCGCCGGGTCCTGAGCGTTCCGCCCGGCGGGCTCCTCGTCCGGGACCAGGCCCAGCGCCGCGTCCCGGGCGAACTCCGCCTCACGGCGCAGCAGCCGGAACCACATGAAGACGACGAAGCCCGCGAAGACGAACCACTCGCCGGTGTAGCCGAGGTTCTGGAACGCCTTCAGGTCCAGGCCCGTGCCCTCCGGCGCGGTCGCGGGCACCGCCCGCATCCCGCCGTCCGCGTGGTCGAGGGTGATCCAGGCGTCGTACACGTCGTACGGCACAAGGTTCACCAGCGACGCGGTGCTGATCGCGCCGGTCTGGCCGGCGGGCAGGCCGCCGCCGGCGCCGTTCGCCCCGGGGCTCTCGGACACCTGGAGGGCGCCGGTCACGGTGACCTCTCCGGCGGGCGCGGCCGGGACCTTCGCCGGGTCCGCCTCGCCGGGCAGCCACCCCCGGACCACGGGCAGCGCCCTGCCGCCGTCGGTCCGCAGCAGCGTCAGCACGTAGTAGCCGCGCCTGCCGTCCAGTTCGCGGCCGGGCACCAGCAGCTGCCTGCCGTACCGGCCGCTGGCGGTGGCCCGGGCGCCGGACGTGCCACGGTCCACGGGCAGCAGCTCGTCCAGGGGGCGGGCCGGCTGCTTCTCGGCGGACGCGGCCTGCTCGGTCGCCGTCCGGTGGTCCTGCACCCGGTCCTCGAACCGGCCCAGCTGCCACGACCCCATGAAGACGCAGAAGGGGATGGCCAACAGCACGAAGACGTTGATCCCCCACCAGCGGGGCGTCAGCAGAAACCGGTACACGCCGTCAACGGTACGGGGCCGCGGCGCGGAGGCGGGCCGCGGGGTGGGTGCCTGCCCTCTCGCCGTCCCGGCCGTGGCGGGAGTTTTCCACAGGCTGGGGGACTCCTCGGCGCGTTGTCGGACGGGCCAGGCACTATGGGGCCATGACTGAGAGCAACGGGACCACGCAGGAGCAGGGGTCCACGCAGGCCGGCGTGGAGATGCCCGACTGGGAGAAGCGCTTCCGGGCACCGCGGGTGTCCCTGCCGGACTGGGCGGAGGACGCCCCGCACCGCGCGCTGTTCGTCTCGAACGCGACGGGGACGTACGAGCTGTACGCGTGGGACCGCGAATCGGGAGAGCAGCGCCAGGTCACCGACCGGCCGAACGGCACGACGGACGGCGTGCTCTCCCCGGACGGCCAGTGGCTCTGGTGGTTCGACGACAAGGACGGCGACGAGTTCGGCGTCTGGCGGCGCCAGCCCTTCGGCGGCGGCCCCGACGAAACCGCCGTCCCCGGCCTCGAGCCGTCCTACCCGTCGGGCCTGGCCCTCGGCAGGGACGGGCGTGCGGCGGTCGTGGGCCGCTCCACCGACGAGGACGGCTCCACGATCCACCTCGCCAGGACCGGCGAGGCCCCCCTGGAGATCTACCGGCACCGCGAGTCCGCCGGTGTCGGCGACCTCTCCCACGACGGCTCCCTGATCGCCGTCGAGCACACCGAGCACGGCGACGCGATGCATTCCGCGCTGCGCGTGCTGCGGCCCGACGGATCCCCGGTCGCCGAGCTCGACGACACCGAGGGCGGCACCGTCGAGCTCGGCCTCGAGGTGCTCGGCTTCGCCCCCGTCGAGGGGGACCCGCGGCTGCTCATCGGACACCAGCGGCGCGGTCGCTGGGAGCCGCTGGTGTGGGACGTGACGACCGGCGAGCAGACCGACCTGGCCCTGGACCTGCCCGGTGACGTCGGCGCCGAGTGGTATCCCGACGGCTCCGCGCTCCTCGTCTGGCACAGCTTCGAGGCGCGCAGCGAGCTCTTCAGGTACGACCTGGTGAGCCGCGAGCTGACCCGGGTGCCCTCGCCGCCGGGCACGGTGTCGGGTGCCACCGCCCGCCCCGACGGCACCGTGGAGTACCTGTGGTCGTCGGCGGCCGAGCCGTCGGCGGTGCGCTCGACCACAGGTGACGTCGTCCTGGACCCGCCCGGCATGAAGTCCCCGGGATCCGTGCCCGTGGAGGACGTCTGGGTGGACGGCCCCGGCGGACGCATCCATGCCCTGGTGCAGAGGCCGGAGGGGACCACCGGCCCCCTGCCCACCGTCTTCGACATCCACGGCGGCCCGACCTGGCACGACAGCGACTCCTTCGCGGCCGGCCCGGCAGCCTGGGTGGACCACGGGTACGCGGTGGTCCGGGTCAACTACCGGGGCTCCACGGGGTACGGCCGCGCGTGGACGGACGCGCTCAAGCAGCGCGTCGGTCTGATCGAGCTGGAGGACATCGCCGCCGTCCGCGAGTGGGCGGTGACGTCCGGCCTCGCGGACCCCTCCCGCCTCGTCCTCACCGGCGGTTCCTGGGGCGGCTACCTCACGCTGCTCGGCCTCGGCACGCAGCCGGACGCGTGGACCCTCGGCATCGCCGCCGTCCCCGTCGCCGACTACGTGACGGCCTACCACGACGAGATGGAGGCCCTCAAGGCGATGGACCGCACGCTGCTCGGCGGCACCCCCGAGGAGGTCCCCGAGCGCTTCGAGGCGTCCTCCCCGCTGACGTACGTCGACGCGGTCAAGGTCCCCGTCTACATCTCCGCCGGGGTCAACGACCCGCGCTGCCCCATCCGCCAGGTCGACAACTACGTCGAGCGCCTCGCCGCCCGCGACGCCGTCCACGAGGTCTACCGCTACGACGCGGGCCACGGGTCACTCGTCGTGGACGAGCGCATCAAGCAGGTGAGGCTGGAGCTGGACTTCGCGCGGAGGCACCTCGGGGGGTAGGTGTTCGCGCGGGGCCTCGGGGGGCTTCGCGCGGGCGACCGGACCCAGCCCGACTCGGCTGCGGGCGGGGACAGTTGCGGGCGGGACAGCCGCCGGCGAGGCCACTGTCGGCGGGGAGCCGGTCAGGTCCCCGCCCGATCCAGGGGGCGGCGCCCCAGCAGTTCCGCGAGGCCGCGCCGGGTGGCCGCCAGCACCACCCGGTCCTCGGGGCGCAGGACGTACGTGGACGACAGGTCCCAGACGAGCCCGGAGGGGCGCTCGCCGCGGGCGGAGCCAGCCGGGCAGGTCGCCGCCAGGCCGCCCCGGCGTTCCCCCGGCGCCGCCGTGTCCAGCGCCAGCACCCGCCACGCGCCCGCCCGGAACGCCTCGCCCACCGTCCGCCCCGCCAGCTGCGGATGCCCGCCCACGCTCACGGCGGCGAACAGCAGCACCCGGCGCTCGACCGGGATCGCCCCGAGGATCTGCCGCCCCATCATCGCCCCGGCGAACGCGGGCGCCGCGAGATGAGAGACGCTGCGGCTGCGGGTGAGCGCCCCGGGGTGCGCGGCCCGCAGGGTCCGGTACACGGCGGTCGCGAAGTCGTCGTCGTACAGACGCAGCACGACGCGCAGGTCGGGGCGCAACGACCGGGCGTACAGGGCCGCTTCGAGGTTCGTGGTGTCCGCGCTGCTCAGCGCAAGCAGCGCGTGCGCCCGGTGGATCTTCGCGGCCTCCAGGACGCCTTCCTGCGTGACATCACCGAGCACCACCGGCACCCGCAGCCGCCGTGCGGTCGCGAGCCCCCGTGCCTCCGGGTCGGACTCGACGCACACCACCGGGATGTGCAGCTCCCGCAGCCGGGTCAGCACCCGCGTACCGATCTTGCCGAGCCCGAGCAGCACCACGTGCCCGGACAGCCCCCGTGGCGGCCGGCGCACCGCCGACGCGCTGCGGAAGGTGCCGAGGGCCTCCAGCACCGCGGCGAGCAGCACCGGGAGGAGCAGCAGCCCGACGAGTCCGGACAGGAGTTGCAGCAGCTGCCGGCCGAGGGGCTTGCCGATCGCCGGGTCGTTGATCGCGAAGAGGTCGAGCAGGGTCAGGTAGGTGGCGTGCAGCGGTTCCTCCCCGGTGACCGCCATCGACGCCACCGCCAGCGCGACCACGCAGGCGACCAGACCCACGAACGACCATCGCAGCCGCCGTGACAGCAGCGAGGCGAACGGCACGACGCTGCGTCCCGCGGGCAGCGGTGGCCCGGAGTACGACACCGTCTCCAGCACGATGGTCCCGCGCCCGGTCGCCGCGGCCACCGCTCCCTGGTCGGGCAGCAGCCGGGGTCCCTCGGCGCCGCTGCTCTCGGAGCCGTCGGCGCCGGCCGGGTCGCTGGTCGTCGCGGACAGCAGCGCCAGCGTGCACAGGCCGGGGTCGGCGACCTGCCCCGGCCCCGGCGGCGGGCGCTCGGCGGCCCGCAGCAGCAGCCCGTCCGTCTGGACGACCTTGCTGGTGCCGGCCACGGCGGTCGCGGCGAGCGCGGGCGCGGCCGTGTCGGCGTCGGACAGGACGGTGGTGGACGCGTCGAAGCCGTCGAACCCGTCGGCGCTTTCGTCGGTGCCCGCCGCGGCCAGCGTGGCGGCCTGGTCGAGCAGCGCCTCGATGTGCTGGCCCAGCCGCCGGTTGTAGAGCCGCAGCACCAGCCGCAGCCGGGGGTTGAGGCGACGGGCGGTCAGCGCGGCCCGGATGTTCGTCTCGTCGTCGTCGTACACCAGCGCCAGCGCGGCGGCCCGCTCCACCCCCGCCTCGGCGAGCACGGCCTCGGTGGCCTCGGCGGCCTCCAGCACCCGCTCGGCGCCCGGCGGTTCGGCGCTCCGGGCGGCTCCGGGGCCCCGGAGCCCCGGCGCGTGAGCCGCGCCCGCGTCCCGGTCCGCCGTCGTACGGGTGCTTCCCGCGTCCCGGTTCCCGGTCGTACGGGCACTCGCCGCGTCGCCGTTGCCCGCCGCACGGGTGACGGCGGCGGACACCCGGTCGAACAGGCCCGGCGCCCGGGTCCGGCCCACCACGGGCGGCTGCACACGCCGGGCCGCGGGCGGCACGACGAGGGTCACCCGCTCGCCGTACACACCCCGCAGTTCGGCGGCCAGCCGGTGCGCGAGACCGTCGTCACCGCACACCACCATGTGCGCGACGGTCTCGGGCGGCTCGCTCTGACTCGGAAGGCTCCCCACACAGGAGAAGACTGCCGCACGAGCACCACCGGTTCCACAGCGGCGGGCCGCCGTCGGGACAAGTGCCCGTTCGCTGGCTGATGTTGCCGTCCGGCGCGGGCACCGGGCACAGGAAGCGGTCGTAGCGGGTGTCGTTGTCCCCGGGGATCAGCGGCGGGAGCGTGAACGGGCGCGGCCGCGGGTCTCACCCGGCGGCCGTACGAACTGCAGCTCCAGCGTCGTCGGCGGCGCGGCGATGCCGGGGCCCCCGGCCGCGGCCCAGCCGATCAGCTCCTCCGTGCAGTCGTCGTCCATGGCGAAGCCGACCCAGGTCGCCCGGCCGCCGCGCTGCCGCCCGGCGGCGGAGGGCTGCACCACGATGACGTTGGCCTGGTCGCAGGGCCCGAGACAGTCCGTCGTGCGCACGGCGAACCGCCCGCCCGACGCCTCGGCGCCGGCCCGCAGCCGCTCCAACTGCCACTCGTGGTCGGTGCCCGGATACTTGCGCGGGTTGCCGCAGCAGCACCCCCGGCACACGACCAGCGTGCAGGGCCGACCCCCGGCGGCACCGACAGCCACCGAACGGAGGCTCTGGCGCGGGGCGTTGACTGTCACCGTGAAAGACCTTTCGCGAAGAACACCGGCAACGCCACGAGCCCGGCCGGGCGCGAGGGTGGGGCGTCACCGACGTCACCGTACGAGATCACCGCGGGGAACGCCCCACGGGGCCGCTGCCAGGAGAGCAGAGCGCCCGAGAACACCCACGAACTCACCTCACGAACAGCCCGGTTGAACGAACCCAACCCGAACCACCGGCGTCGGGGGACCGACCACACGACTGAGCCCCCGGAGCGAACGGTACGACCCCGCCCGCCGGTCCGAAGTACTCGGTCGCAGGTGAGTACGTGCGCTCTGGCCGGCGGGGCGGCGAGCCGAAACAGTGGAGCCATGGAGCAACGACTTCCGAACCCCGCCCGCCGCCTGATGCCGGGCTTTCTCCTCGCCGTGGTGGCGGCGGCGCTCTGGGCGGCCTGGCTGGGCTGGGACCAGCACCGCGACGTGCACCCCGACGGCTCGACGACCGGCCCGTACGAGGCATGGCAGGTGATCGGCCTGGCGCTGACGCTGCTGGCGCCGGTGTACTGGGCGGCGTCCCGACGGCACACGGTGAGCGCCGTACTCGGCACAACGGCCGGCCTGACCGTCGCCGCCTACTACGACTGGTCGGACGACGCGAGCGGCCTTTTCGCGATCGGAGTCGCCCTGGTCATGCTCGGAACCCTGGCGGCGACGACGGCGGCGACGGCGGTGACAGCGGCGCTCACACAGAAGGGACCCCACCCGACGCCCTCCCGCTAGGGCACGCGCCTGTCAGTGAGGTCGTCCGCACCGACGGGTTCGGGTTCGCGGATGCAGGCGAGGTGTTCAGGAACGTAGCGTGCGGTGACGTCTCCCGCGACGAAGAGGGGAACCGGTGACGATCAGACGGGGTACCCCCCTCATCACGGCATTGGCTGCCGCCCTCCTGCTTTCCGCGTGCTCCAGTCCGGACACGGACGATCGCCGCGTGACCGACGGGCGCATGTCGCACTGGGACAAGTACGCCGGTGCGCCCGAGGCGTCAGCGTTCATGAACGTGACGGCGCCCAAAGCCGCGACCGAGGTCAAGGGGGCCGTGCAGGTCAACCCGCAGGAGGACATCTACCTTCTCTCGTTCGTCACCAGTGAGAAGAACGCCGAAGGCATCGCGGAGGACCTTCGTCCCGAAGAACCGCTGAAGGCGAACAAGGTCGACTTCGCCCCGGATGGCGAGCTCTTCAAGCACCTGGGGCTGGCCGAGCCGCAGACGCTGAAGGGAGCCCGCTCGGCCGGAGTCTGCCCCCCGTGCGTGAAGGATGATCGCCGCAAGAAGGTGCAGTGGATCGACATCTACGTCCAGACGCTCAAGGACGATCAGGCCAGGGTCTACCTGAAGGCGTTCTGAACTCAGTCTCAGCCGAGCCCGGCACCCAATTCGGGGAACTGGTGCCGGCAAGTGAGATAAGTGTCGGTGTGCAGCGGCGGTGCCCGCCGTCACAGACGGCGGGCACCGCCGTACGCCAGGACTTCCTCACCGTCCAAGGCGCTCACTCAAAGCAAATCAGGCCCGGCGCTGATCTCTCAGCACCGGGCCTGATCTGGTGTTTCTCTGTCGGGGTGGCGGGATTTGAACCCACGACCTCTTCGTCCCGAACGAAGCGCGCTGCCAAGCTGCGCTACACCCCGATTGTCGCTGCTGTCGCGGCGACGTCGTTTACTTTAGCCCACCGGTGGCTGGAGACGAAATCCGGTTTTGGCGCGGCGGCGGACCGGGTCCGGGCGGAGGTGGTCGGCGGCCACGAGCAGGAGGGCGAGGGCGTAGAAGGCGAGGCCCAGGAGCAGGGCGTTGCTGAGAACGCCCAGGTGGCCGTGCCGGTCCACGTCCAGGAACGGGTACAGGTACCGCACCGACGAGGTCGAGGGGATCACCGCGCTGCGCGCGACGGAAAACGCGAGGTAGGCCACGGGATAGACGAGCCACACGGCCGCCTGGCTCACCCGCACCGGTGCCGGGCTCGTCAGCAGCAGCCAGTCCACCACCGCCGCGATCGGCGTCACCGTGTGCAGCAGATGGTTCGCGACCGCGTGCCAGCCGCTCGGCGCGTCGCCCGTCATCGAGAACGGGCTGGCGGCATTCGCCAGGATCACGTGGTACACGAGGCCCGTGATCACGATGCAGAGCAGGGCGCCACCGTTCACCAGTGGATGCAGGGGGCGGCGGGCCGTCCACGCGCGCCGCGCCGAGGCGAGGAGCACCACGGCCAGCAGCACATTGCTCTGGATCGTGAAGTAGCTCAGTACCCGGACGGGGCTGCCCCAGCGGAGTTCCATGGCCACGCCGGCCGCGGCCGCCAGGACCACCAGAAGGCGGTAGACGGCTGTAGCACGGCGGCGTACGGGAGCCACCACCGCGGTCGCGGGGACGATGAACGGGGCCGGCGCGGGGATACCGGGAATCGCGGGGAGGTCCGGTATGTCCTTGGGTATCGGGGCGGTCATGAGCTCACGCTAAGCGGATGCCGCGAATCGGGCGATACGGGACAAGCCGAGCGGGTTACATGGCCCAGCAGGCCCGCCCCGGCGGTTCCGGCCTCCCCGGACCCACGGGTCCCGGCCTCGCGGCCCCCTGGCCAGTCGGTCCCGGCCTCCCGGCGGTCCCGACCTCCCCAGACCCCCGCCTACTTCCGCCCCACCAGCGTCAGCAGCGACGCCTCCGGCGGGCACGCGAACCGTACCGGTGTGTAGCGGTTCGTGCCGCAGCCCGCCGACACGTGCATGTAGGACGTCCGGCCCTCCGCGTGGTGCCGGGACAGGCCCTTGACCCGGTCCGTGTCCAGGTCGCAGTTGGTGACGAAGGCGCCGTAGAAGGGCAGGCAGAGCTGGCCGCCGTGGGTGTGACCCGCAAGGATCAGCGGATAGCCGTCCGCCGTGAAGGCGTCCAGGCTGCGCAGGTACGGAGCGTGCACGACGCCCATCGAGAAGTCCGCGGACTCCGACGGGCCACCGGCTACGCGCGCGTAGCGGTCGCGCTTGATGTGCGGGTCGTCGAGGCCGGTCAGCTCGACCGAGGCGCCCTCGATCTTCAGCGTCCCGCGGGTGTTGGTCAGGTTCAGCCAGCCCGCCGCGTCGAAACCGTCCCGCAGGTCCTCCCACGGGTTGTGCACCGCGTTGACCGCGGGCGCGTTGCCGTTCAGGCCGTGCCGGCCCTGGGCCTTCTCGAACAAGTACTTGGCGGGGTTGCGGAGTTTGGGGCCGTAGTAGTCGTTCGACCCGAAGACGTACGCCCCGGGGAACTCCATCAGGGGGCCCAGCGCGTCCAGTACCTCCGGGACGCCCTCCGGGTCGGAGAGGTTGTCCCCGGTGTTGATGACGAAGTCGGGCCGCAGCCCCGCGAGGGAGCGCAGCCAGCGCTGCTTCTTGCGCTGACCGCTCACCATGTGGATGTCGGACACCTGGAGCACCCGCAGGGGACGCATACCCGGTGGCAGGACCGGGACCGTCACCCGTCGCAGACGGAAGGAGCGGGCCTCGAAACCCGCCGCGTACAACAGACCGGCGGCGCCCACCGCCGTGATTCCCATTGGTACTCCGTATAGCGCGCGCATGCGTCCATCGTGTCAGACCGCGGAGGGACCGACGCCCGCCTGTGGACAACCTTCGGGGCCCGCAGCTGTCGAGGTGCCCCAGGAGCAACTCCCGGCACGGCAACGGGACGGCCCCCGCGAAATCGACGGGCGTTCGTCTCCCCGTACCTGCGACAATCGACGACATGACCACGCTCAAGTCGAAGCTGCAGGAAGACCTCAACTCCGCCATCAAGGAGCGCGACGAGCTCCGCTCCTCGACGCTCCGGCTGACCCTCGCCGCGATCACCAAGGAAGAGGTCGCGGGCAAGACGAAGCGCGAGCTCTCCGACGACGAAGTACAGAAGGTGATCACCCGCGAGGCGAAGAAGCGCCGCGAGGCGGCGGACGCCTTCGCGCAGGGCGGGCGTGCCGAGTCGGCCGAGCGGGAGAAGGCGGAGGGCGAGGTCCTCGCCACGTACCTGCCCAAGCAGATGTCGGACGAGGAGCTCCGGCAGATCGTCGCCCAGGCGGTCGAGGAGGCCCGGGCGGCCGGTGCCGAGGGACCGCGCGCCATGGGCCAGGTCATGAAGATCGTGAACCCGAAGGTGGCCGGTCAGGCCGAGGGAGGCCGCGTCGCCGCCGTGGTCAAGCAGCTCCTCGCGGGCAGCTGAGCCCCGGCCCGTCCAAGAGGCCGAACGCGCCGGGAGCTTCCTGCGGGCAGCGGAGCCCCGGCTACCCCAGAAGGTCAACGCGCGAAAAGGTGGGGGCGCCCCCGGTCACCAGGGGCGCCCCCACCGCCGTGTCGCAGAGGAACGCGGAGCGCGGAGCCCCGCCGGGCGGCCCGGCTAGCCGTTCCTTCCCCCGAACCCGTTGCCGCCGTTGCCCTGGCCCCGGATGAAGCCCTCGGGGAACGAGAAAGAGGGCGTCGGGAAGGCGCCGCCGTCGGTGCCGCCGCCGGTCGTCGTACCGCCGATGGTGGTCAAACCGCCGTCGGTCGTCATGCCGCCGTCGCCCCCGTTGCCGTTGC
This sequence comes from Streptomyces sp. GLSS-08, assembly GCF_056387915.1. NCBI lineage: Bacteria > Bacillati > Actinomycetota > Actinomycetes > Kitasatosporales > Streptomycetaceae > Streptomyces > Streptomyces sp. GLSS-08. The sequence goes on along the minus strand of NZ_JBWJAQ010000012.1, from coordinate 148,686 downwards.
CGTTCCCGTGCCCGTGCCCGTGCCCGTGCCCGTTGCCGTCGCCGTTGCCGCCGTCGTCCTGGCCCCGGCCGCTGCCGCCGTCGGGAATGTTGACGAGGTTGAAGTCGGGCGCGGGCTTGTTCTGCAGGGCGCCCGTCATCATGTCCCGCCAGATGGGTCCGGGGACCTCACCGCCGTACACCTTGTCGCGGTAGACGCCGCCGATGGTGATGTCGGTCATCCGGCGCTTGTGGGCGGGGTCGCCGACCCAGACCGCGCCGGCCATGTTCGGCGTGTACCCGACGAACCAGGCGGCGTAGCGGAAGTCCGTCGTACCGGTCTTGCCCGCGCTGGCGCGGCCGGTGAGGCCGGCCTCGGTACCGGTACCGTCCTCGACCACGCCCTTCAGCAGCGTGTTGATGGTGTCGGCGGTGGTCTCGGACATCGCCCGCGAGCAGCTCGTCCTCGGCACCCGCAAGGACTTCTTCTCGTCGCCCACGATCTGGCTGATCGACTCGATGGCGATCGGCGTGCAGTACGTGCCGCGCGAGGCGAAGGTCGCGTACGCGTTCGCCATCGTCAGCGGGGACATCTCCTGCGTGCCGAGCGCGATGGACGGTGCCTGCGCCATCTTGGAACCGTCGGCGCGCTTCACGCCCATCTTCTTCGCCATGTCGGTCACCGGGCAGATGCCGATGTCGCTGATCAGCTGCACGTAGTAGGTGTTGACCGACTTGGCGGTCGCTTCCTTCATGCCGTACGGGCCGCGCTCCGACTCGTTCTCGTTCGTGAGCTTCTCGTTCTGGAGGTTGGTCCAGTTCTTGCCGTCGCAGACGGAGACCGGGCTCGGGTACTCCATCTCGTACGGAGAGGAGTACTGCTGCGTCGCCGGCTTGCCGCCCTCCACGGCGGCCGCGGCCACGATCGGCTTGAACGTGGAACCGGGCTGGTACCCCGCGCCGCCGCCCATGGACTTGTCCACGGAGAGGTTGATCTGCGTCTGGTTCTTGCCGAAGCCGTACGGACGCGACTGGCCCATCGCGAGGATCTTGCCGGTGCCGGGCTCGACGATGGTCGCGGCGGTGGCCACGTCGTCGCTCTTGTTGACGTGCTCCTTGATCGACGCCTGGGCCGACTCCTGGGCCTGCGGGTCCAGCGTGGTACGGATCGTCAGGCCGCCCTGGTTCCAGACTTTGGCCCGGGCCTCCCTGGTCCTGCCGAAGACCTTGTTGTTCAGGAAGACCTCGCGCACGTAGTCGCAGAAGAAGCCGGCGCCCTTGACCGCGGTGATGCAGCCGTTCTTCGGCTCGCTGACGTGCAGTCCGAGCGGCTTCTTCTTCGCCTTCTCGGCTTCCTGCCGGGAGATGTCGTGCACCTCGGCCATGCGCTGGAGGACGGTGTTGCGCCGCTTGATGGCCTCCGCCTCGTCGTTGACCGGGTCGTACCGGCTGGGCGACTGGACGATGCCCGCGAGCAGCGCGGACTCCTGGAGATTCAGCTTCTTGGCGGGCTTGGAGAAGTAGCGCTGGGCCGCGGCCTCGACGCCGTAGGCCTGCTCTCCGAAGAAGGTGATGTTCAGGTAGTTCTCGAGGATGCGCTTCTTGCCGAGCTTCTCCTCGATCTGGATCGCGTACTTCAGCTCGCGGATCTTGCGGCCGAGCGTCTGCTGGGTGGCCTCGGCGACCTTGGTCGGGTCGTCGCCTGCCTCCTCCACGAAGACGTTCTTCACGTACTGCTGCGTCAGTGTGGACGCGCCCTGGGCGACTCCGCCGCTCTGCGCGTTCTGGTTCACAGCGCGCAGGATGCCCTTCAGGTCCACGGCGCCGTGCTCGTAGAAGCGCGAGTCCTCGATGGCGACGATCGCCTTCTGCATGTACGGCGAGATGTCCTTGAGGTCGACCACCGTGCGGTCGCGCGAGTAGACCGTCGCGATCTGGCCGCCCTGGTTGTCCAGGATGGAGGTGCGCTGGCTCAGCGGGGGCCGCTTGAGGTTGGCGGGGATCTCGTCGAAGCTCTCGACGGAACCCTTGGCCGCGAGGCCCAGCGCGCCGGCGGCGGGCAACGCGATTCCGGCCAGCACCGCTCCGGCGAGCACACTGACACCGAGGAACTTGGCGGCCTGCTGCGATGGGGACAGACCACCGCCCGAGCGCTTCTTTGGCATGAGGGCAGCCTACGTTCTCATTCGCCGGACACGCGTATATGCCTTGGCCTAAGCTGCTCTCAACTGTCACAGCAGCAGGGCCACGTATCAAGTACGTCCGGCGACCCCGAATCGTTCCGGACGTCTCCCGATATTTTTGTCGGGGGCGTGTCCGAATCCGCCTTGTGTGTCATCGGGCGTCCGTTGTGGCTCAACTGAACTGTCCCGGTCTGCCGGGAAACTGCCGTATGTCCTGCGCTCACTCCCCCGGGTGATCTGCCGCTTACGCATAGTCCGTTCGGGCCATTCAAGATTGGGCCCGAAGGGGGTGTTGCGCTGTGCCCACCTTCCGTAACGTCCTCAACTGGCGGCGGTGAATATGCCGCTGCCGCCGTGGGGGAGCCTCGATTCGGGAGAGGACGGCGCCGGTATGGGCTGGGTAACCGACTGGAGTGCGCAGGCGGCCTGCCGCACTACCGATCCGGATGAACTGTTCGTTCAAGGAGCAGCGCAGAACCGGGCGAAGGCGGTGTGCACTGGATGTCCGGTGCGCACGGAGTGCCTCGCCGATGCGCTCGACAACCACGTCGAGTTCGGCGTGTGGGGTGGCATGACGGAGCGTGAGCGCCGCGCACTGCTGCGCAGGCGACCGACCGTGACGTCGTGGCGTCGGCTGCTGGAGACCGCGCGTACGGAGTACGAGCGCGGTGCCGGCCTGCTGCCCCTCGACGAGGAAGAGGTGTACGAGAACTACGCGGCGGTGGGCTGAGGGGACCGTCCCTCGGACTCGGACGCCGTGCCCTCGGGCTGCGGCGGCGGGTCCTCCGGGTCCGTCTCCACCACCCCCCTGGCACGAAGAGCACGCCCCCGTGACACACGACAGGGGCCTCTCAGGTGCGGGCGCAGGACGCCTCGATCAGGCGTGGGTGCCCCCGGTCGCTTCGTCGAGTTCGTCGAGCCTTCGGGCTCGGGCGCCGCGTCACGCGGGCGCCGGACGGGCCCGCGGCTGGTGCCCGGCCGCATCCCGGGCCTCGGTTGCCCGGCCGCATTCCGGGCCTCGGTTGCCCTGTGCGCCGCTCAGCCTGGGGCTGTTACGCGCGGCGCGGGTCGAGCCCCGGGCCTCAGGCCTCAGCCGCAGGCAGCTCCGGCCGATGGGCCGCCAGCCGGTTCCCGATGTCCCGCAGCCCCGCGAGGTCGTGCACATCGCCGGGCAGTGCGCCCACTTCGGCCACCGCCACCTCGGGATGGCGCGCGGTGAAGCGGTCACGTGTACGCCGCTCGCGGGAGAGCAGCTGCATCCGCTCGGCGTGCAGCCTCAGCAGGCCCGCGGTGAGCTGTTCGACTGCTCCGTCCGTGGCGGGGGAGCCTTCGGCGGAAGCGGAAGCGGAAGCGGAAGCGGAAGCGGACAGGGACGGGGACGCGGACGCGGAAACAGAAGGAGAAGCGGGATCCGGATCGACTGGAGAGTCTGAACTGCCGTACGTTTCGGGAGAGTTACGAAGTCCAGCTTTCCCGTCCCCCTGATCCACAATGCGGGCGGCCGCAAGATTTTCTACCACCGTGGAGTCCCCGGTCACCGGGGTCGTGCGGCCCTCGTCCCCGGCGGCACCGACGACTTCGTCCGCTCCGGCGAGTTGGAGGTTCTCCGCCGCGGCGAGCGCCCGTTCGGCGGACAGGTGCGCAGCGTCACTGCCGTGGACCCGGTTGAGGACCAGGCCCGCCAGCGGCATGTGCTCGGCGGCCAGGCGCTCCACGAAGTACGCGGCCTCACGCAACGCGTCCCGCTCCGGGGCCGCCACCACCAGGAAGGCCGTCCCGGGCGCCTGGAGCAGCTTGAACGTGGCGTCGGCCCGCTTGCGGAAGCCCCCGAACATCGTGTCCATGGCCGCCACGAACGTCTGGATGTCCTTCAGCAGCTGACCGCCCAGCAGCTTGCCCAGGGTGCCCGTCATCATGGACATCCCCACGTTCAGGAATTTCATCCCCGCGCGTCCGCCGACCTTGGCCGGTGCCATCAGGACCCGGATCAGCTTGCCGTCGAGGAACGAGCCGAGCCGCTTCGGCGCGTCCAGGAAGTCCAGTGCCGAACGCGAGGGCGGCGTGTCGACGACGATCAGGTCCCACTCGTCGCGGGAGCGCAGCTGCCCCAGCTTCTCCATCGCCATGTACTCCTGCGTGCCCGCGAAGCCCGCCGAGAGCGACTGGTAGAAGGGGTTGCTCAGGATGGCGGCCGACCGCTCGCCGTCCGCGTGCGCCTCGACGATCTCGTCGAAGGTGCGCTTCATGTCCAGCATCATGGCGTGCAGTTCGCCGTCGCCCTCGACTCCCTTCACCCGGCGCGGGGTGTTGTCGAGGGAGTCGATGCCCATGGACTGGGCGAGCCGGCGGGCCGGGTCGATGGTCAGCACGACCACCTTGCGGCCGCGCTCGGCGGCGCGCAGCCCGAGGGCCGCCGCCGTGGTCGTCTTGCCGACGCCGCCCGAGCCGCAGCACACCACGATGCGGGTCTTCGGGTCGTCGATCAGCGGATCGATGTCCAGAAGGCGTGCGGAGTCGATCGCGCGGGCCTGATCGGATGCGGGGCCGTGGCCCTGGGCGCGTGCCGGGTCCGGACTCATGAGATCCCTTGCTGACGCAGTTCCTTGGCCAGTTCGTACAGGCCCGCGAGGTCCATGCCCTCGGCGAGCAGCGGGAGTTCGTGCAGCGGCAGGCCCGACTCCCTGAGCACGGCTCGCTGCTCGTGCTCCAGGGTGTGGCGCTCGGCGTACTCCTCGGCCTGCTGGAGGAGCGGCTCCACGAGCCGTTCGGCGAGCCCGCCGCGACGGGCGCCGCCGAGTCCCGCCGCGGAGAGCGACCTGGCGATGCCGCTCCGGGGAGCGGCCCCGACCAACTCCAGATCGGCCTGATCCAGTACGGCGGGACGCACCATGTTCACGATGAGGCGCCCCACCGGCAGCCCGGCCGCGCGCAGCTCGGCGATGGCGTCCGCGGTCTCCTGGACGGGCATCTCCTCCAGCAGGGTCACCAGATGGACGGCCGTCTCGGCGGACTTCAGGACGCGCATGACGGCCTGGGCCTGATTGTGTATCGGGCCGATCCTGGCCAGGCCGGCCACTTCGTCGTTCACGTTCAGGAAGCGGGTGATGCGGCCCGTGGGCGGGGCGTCCATCACCACGTAGTCGTAGGCGAAGCGGCCGCTCTTGTCCTTGCGGCGCACGGCCTCGCAGGCCTTGCCCGTGAGGAGGACGTCCCGCACGCCGGGCGCGACGGTGGTCGCGAAGTCGATGGCGCCTAGCTTCTTCAGGGCTCGTCCCGCGCCGCCGAGCTTGTAGAACATCTGGAGGTAGTCCAGAAGGGCCAGCTCGGCGTCGATGGCCAGTGCGTACACCTCCCCGCCCCCCGGAGCGACGGCGATCTTCCGCTCCTCGTAAGGCAGCGCTTCTGTTTCGAAGAGCTGCGCGATGCCCTGCCTGCCCTCGACCTCGACGAGGAGGGCCCGCTTGCCCTCGGTCGCGAGGGCGAGCGCGAGGGCGGCGGCTACCGTGGTCTTGCCGGTACCGCCCTTGCCACTGACGACCTGGAGCCTGCTCACGTCTTCGAGCCTAACCAGTCCGCGCCCGGGCTACGCGGGAGGCTGTGGATAACAGCGGATACAGTCGGCCACATGACCAAGTGGGAATACGCAACCGTGCCGCTGCTCGTCCATGCCACGAAGCAGATTCTGGACACCTGGGGCGAGGACGGCTGGGAGCTCGTCCAGGTCGTGCCCGGGCCGAACAACCCCGAGCAGCTGGTGGCCTATCTGAAGCGGGAGAGGCAGGCATGAGTGCCGTCGAGTCCAGGCTCCGCGAGCTCGGCCTGACGCTGCCGTCGGTCGTTCCGCCGCTGGCCGCGTACCAGCCCGCCGTGCAGTCCGGCGTGTACGTCTACACGGCCGGCCAGCTGCCGATGGTGGACGGCAAGCTCCCGGTGACCGGCAAGGTGGGTGCCGAGGTCACGGCCGAGGAAGCCAAGGACCTGGCCCGTATCTGTGCGCTGAACGCGCTCGCCGCGGTCAAGTCGGTGGCGGGCGACCTCGACCGCATCGCGCGCGTCGTGAAGGTCGTCGGTTTCGTGGCCTCCGCCGCGGACTTCACCGGCCAGCCCGGTGTCCTGAACGGCGCGAGCGAACTGCTGGGCGAGGTTCTCGGCGACAAGGGCGTGCACGCCCGCAGCGCGGTCGGTGTGGCGGTCCTGCCGCTGGACGCGCCGGTCGAGGTCGAGATCCAGGTGGAGCTGACCGGGGCGTAACCCGCCACCCCCCAGGGGCAGGTCTTCCGTCCGGGACCCGGCGCCCGCGGTCCGGGACCCGGCGCCTGCTGGTCCGGGACCCGGCGCCAGGTCGGTCCGGGACCGCTCCTGGTCGGCCGACAGCCGCCTCTCGAACATTAGCGCGCCACGGGATAGCCTCCGGCCATGGCGAATGGGCAGTGGTACCCACCGGAGTGGCCCGAGCGGATCCGTGCGCTCGCGGACGGCACGCTCACACCGGTCGCCCCGAGACGGGCGGCCACCGTCATGCTGCTCAGGAACACCGACAGCGCCCCCGTGGTGCACATGCTGCGCAGACGCGCCTCCATGGCCTTCGCCGGAGGCGCGTACGCGTATCCGGGCGGCGGCGTGGACCACCGCGACGACGAGCACCACATCCGCTGGGCGGGTCCCACGCGCGCGTGGTGGGCGGACCGGCTGGGCGTCGACGAGACATCCGCCCAGGCCGTCGTCTGCGCGGCGGTCCGCGAGACGTACGAGGAGGCCGGCGTCCTGCTCGCCGGGCCCACCCCGGACACCGTGGTCGGCGACACGACGGGCGAGGAGTGGGAGGCGGACCGCGCGGCCCTGGTCGCCCGGGACCTCTCCTTCGCCGAGTTCCTGGACCGCCGCGGGCTCGTGCTGAGATCGGACCTGCTCGGCGCCTGGACCCGCTGGATCACCCCCGAGTTCGAACCCCGGCGCTACGACACCTGGTTCTTCGTGGCCGCCCTCCCCGAAGGCCAGCGCACCCGCAACGCCTCCACGGAGGCCGACCGCACCGTGTGGATCAGGCCCGCGGACGCGGCGCGGGGGTACGACAGGGGCGAGCTGCTCATGATGCCGCCGACCATCGCGACGCTGCGCCAGCTGCTCCCGTACGCCACGGCCGCCGACGCCCTCGCCGCCGCGCAGGGCCGCGACCTGACGCCCGTTCTGGCGCAGGCCCGACTGGAGGGCGACGAAGTGGTCCTGTCCTGGCCGGGGCACGACGAGTTCACCAAGCACGTCCCGACCGGGGGAGCCCCCGCATGACGGAAGCAGCAGCCCTTCCAGGACAGCCGCGGGGCGGGGTCCTCTCCGGTCCCGCCACCCCGCGGGCCGTCAACGTCCTGGCCCCGAACGCGTCCGTGATGACCCTGGACGGCACGAACACCTGGCTCCTGTCCGAGCCGGACTCCGAGCTCGCGGTCGTCGTCGACCCCGGGCCGCTGGACGACGGACACCTGCGGAACGTCGTGGACACGGCGCACCGGGCGGGCAAGCGGGTCGCGCTGACCCTGCTCACGCACGGGCACCCGGACCACGCGGAGGGCGCCGGGCGGTTCGCCGAGCTGACGGGCACGAAGGTGCGGGCGCTGGACCCGGCACTGCGGCTCGGCGACGAAGGACTCGCCCACGGCGACGTCGTCACCGTCGGCGGACTCGAACTGCGGGTCGTACCGACACCCGGGCACACCGCCGACTCGCTGAGCTTCCATCTCCCGGCCGACCGGGCCGTCCTGACCGGGGACACCGTCCTCGGGCGCGGTACGACCGTGGTGGCCCATCCCGACGGCCGCCTGGGGGACTATCTCGACTCGCTGCGGCGGCTGCGGTCCCTGACGGTCGACGACGGCGTCCACACCGTCCTGCCGGGGCACGGACCCGTCCTCGACGACGCGCAGGGCGCCGTCGAGTTCTATCTCGCCCACCGCGCCCACCGCCTCGCCCAGGTCGAGACGGCCGTCGAGAACGGCCTGCGGTCGCCGGGCGAGGTCGTCGCCCACGTGTACGCCGACGTGGACCGCTCGCTGTGGCCCGCCGCGGAACTGTCCGTACGGGCCCAGATGGACTACCTCCAGGAACACGGCCTCATCTAGCCGGTCGCGGGAACTGCCGGACCGCCGGACCAGCCCTGGCCAGGACGTGGCGTCTTGACGCCGTGCACGCGCGTGTACTCCTCGGCAAGCCACGGGCCGAGGTCGTCGACGTACGAACGCAGGACGGCCGGGTCGCCGCGCGGTTCGTATCCGAGGGCTGCCGCCTCACGCAGCTCGCAGGCGCGCCCCGGGTAGTACGCGCCGAACGCCTCGGCCATCTCCCGCAGATCGCTCGTCCAGCCGTTCCAGCGCGGCATGACGAGGGTGAACCCGGTGCGGACGAGGCGGCGTGACATGAGGCGCACCAGGCGGCTTCGTGCCTCGTCCGTGTCCGCCGCGTCCCTGATCCGTTCACGCCAGCGCGGCAGGAGCACCGCCAGGTCGCCGTTCGTCTCCCGGGCCAGCAGGGAGTCGGGCCGGTAGCGGGGCAGGCGTGCGGCCAGATCCTCGCCCAGGAGTGGCGTACAGAGGCAGGCGACGAACCAGCCGCCGTCGTACCTCTCCAGGTCGCTCAGCGCGCGTTCCCGGCCGAGGAGCAGCGTCCCCGCGCCGTCTATCTGCGGGAACCGTGCGTCGAGGGCCTCGTCCAGCGCGCGGGCGTCCGCGTGGTCGGCCTCCGTCGGTTCCTCGCGCAGGACCAGCAGCAGGTCCAGGTCGCTGCGGCCCACGCGCGCGGTGCCGCGCGGGATCGATCCGTAGAGGTACGCGCTGTGCAGCCGCGCTCCGAAGACCTCACCGACCCGGCCGCGCGCCGCCGCGACGACGGGCCGGAACGCCGACGGGATCCTCCCGAGGGATCCCTCGCGCTTCATGTATCCCTGGGCGTCGAGCCCTCTGTCCTGCTCACTTCCGCTCACGGACCCACTGTGCCCGTTGCCATGGTCGGCCCGTCCGGCATTTCAGGACGAGCGCGTCAGCGCTGAGCCGGGACGGGGCGAAGGGGCGGGAAACGTCCGTCGACGACGACGGGGCCCCGCCTCTCCAGAAGGCGGGGCCCCGTCGCGTACGGCGAAGAAGCGGACGGCGTCAGCGCGAGCGCTTCGCGAGCCGCTCGACGTCCAGCAGGATCACGGCACGGGCCTCCAGGCGGAGCCAGCCGCGCCCGGCGAAGTCGGCGAGGGCCTTGTTGACCGTCTCGCGGGAGGCGCCGACCAGCTGGGCCAGCTCCTCCTGCGTCAGGTCGTGCACGACGTGGATGCCCTCCTCCGACTGCACGCCGAAGCGGCGGGAGAGGTCCAGGAGCGCGCGGGCCACCCGGCCCGGCACGTCCGAGAAGACCAGGTCGGACATCTGGTCGTTGGTCTTGCGAAGGCGCCGGGCGACGGCGCGCAGCAGGGCGGCGGCCACCTCGGGCCGCGCGTTCAGCCAGGGCTGGAGGTCGCCGTGGCCGAGGCCCAGCAGCTTGACCTCGGTGAGCGCGCTGGCCGTGGCCGTACGCGGACCGGGGTCGAACAGCGACAGCTCGCCGATCAGCTCGCCGGGACCGAGGACGGCCAGCATGTTCTCCCGGCCGTCGGGGGAGGTGCGGTGGAGCTTCACCTTGCCCTCGGTGACCACGTACAGCCGGTCCCCGGGGTCACCCTCGTGGAAGAGAGCGTCACCGCGGGCGAGGGTCACCTCACTCATGGAGGCGCGGAGCTCCGCGGCCTGCTCGTCATCGAGCGCCGCGAAGAGCGGGGCGCGCCGCAGAACGTCGTCCACGAGTTCTCTCCTTGTCGACCTGCTCAGGGGATCTTGCTCCCCCGTGTGCCAGGGGACCGTGTTCCCCATTTTGCCGGGCGTTCCAAACAGTGTGATCAGTCACAAGTCTGCCGTACTGGCGTCCTGGCGAGTGCGGCAGGGGGCCAATTGGGGGCCGATCTTCAGGGTCCGGGGCGGATGTCGGTGCCGGGCTTTAGGCTGGCCGGGTGTCCAAATCGCCGGTGAGAGCACAGGCCAAGGGGGCTGGGCGGGTGGTTGTACGTCGCGATTCCGCTGTGGGCGAACAGGCCACGGGCGGAACCAGTAAACCGACAAATGCGGCAGGGTCGGCGCCGGTGCAGGCCGCCGCCGAGAAGCCCGCCGAGAAGAAGAAGACGAAGGCCATCGTGAAGAAGCCGGCGCCCGCCGGGCGTACGACCGCGCCGGCGGAGCAGACGACCGCGCCGGAGAAGACCGCCGTCAAGAAGGCGACACCCGCGAAGCCACCCGCGAAGAGGGCCGCGTCCGCGAAGAAGGCCGCGTCCGCGAAGAAGGCGCTGACCGAAACGGCCCCGCCCAGGAACGCTGCCAAGACGGCGAAGACGGCCAAGACGGCCAAGACGGCCAGGACCGCGGTCAAGAAGCCCCCGCCGCAGCAGCCCAAGCCCGACCCCGCCGTCGTCCGTCGGGCCCGCCGCATCAACCGCGAACTCGCCGAGGTGTATCCGTACGCGCACCCCGAACTGGACTTCGAGAACGCGTTCCAGCTCGTGATCGCCACCGTACTGTCCGCGCAGACGACCGACCTGCGGGTGAACCAGACGACACCGGCACTCTTCGCGAAGTACCCCACGCCCGAGGACCTGGCCGCCGCCAACCCGGAGGAGGTCGAGGAGATCCTGCGGCCCACCGGGTTCTTCCGGGCCAAGACCAGGTCGGTGATAGGACTGTCCAAGGCGCTGCGGGACGACTTCGGGGGCGAGGTGCCCGGTCGGCTGGAAGACCTCGTCAAGCTGCCCGGAGTGGGCCGCAAAACCGCGTTCGTGGTGCTCGGCAACGCCTTCGGGCGGCCCGGCATCACCGTGGACACCCACTTCGGACGCCTCGTGCGCCGTTGGCAGTGGACGGACGAGACCGACCCGGACAAGGTCGAGGCGGTCGTCGGTGCACTCTTCCCGAAGAGCGAGTGGACGATGCTCTCGCACCACGTGATCTTCCACGGCCGCCGCATCTGTCACGCCCGTAAACCGGCCTGCGGCGCCTGCCCCGTCGCCCCGCTCTGCCCGGCGTACGGGGAGGGCGAGACGGACCCCGAGAAGGCGAAGAAGCTTTTGAAGTACGAGAAGGGCGGCTTCCCGGGCCAGCGTCTCAAGCCCCCGCAGGCCTACCTGGACGCCGGTGGTATCGCGGCACCGCCCCTGGGCACCGGATGACCTGCGGCGCGGAACGATCCGCGGCCCCGCACGCGTTGAGACCGGAAGAACGGGGGTGGCGATGACGCACGCGAGCCATACGCACCACGGCCACGGCACACACCAGGGCCACGGCACGCAGCACGGCCACGGCACACACCTGGGCCGCGGCCTGTCCGCCGACGGGATCGCGCCGAGCAAGGTCGGCCTGCCCGGCTGGCTGGAGCCGGTGGCCCGCGCCGCGGAGACGGTGCAGCCGCTCCAGTTGAGCCGCTTCCTGCCGCCGGCCGACGGCGCGGGCCGCCAGTCCGCCGTGCTGATCCTCTTCGGCGAGGGGGACCGCGGCCCCGAGCTGCTGCTCATGGAACGCGCGAGTTCCCTCAGATCGCACGCGGGCCAGCCGTCCTTCCCCGGCGGCGCCCTCGACCCCGAGGACGGCGACCCCGAGACCGACGGGCCGCTGCGGGCCGCTCTGCGCGAGGCCGAGGAGGAGACCGGCCTCGACCCGAGCGGCGTCCAGCTCTTCGGCGTGCTGCCCCGGCTCTACATTCCGGTGAGCAGCTTCGTGGTGACACCGGTGCTCGGCTGGTGGCGCCGTCCGACCCCGGTCGACGCCGTCGATCCGGCCGAGACGGCGCGGGTCTTCACGGTCCCCGTGGCGGATCTCACGGACCCGGCGAACCGGGCGACGGCGGTCCACCCCAGCGGTCACCGGGGCCCGGCCTTCCTGGTCGAATCGGCCCTCGTCTGGGGCTTCACGGCCGGGATCATCGACAGGATCCTCCACTACGCGGGCTGGGAGCTGCCCTGGGACCGGGAGAAGCAGGTCCCGCTCGACTGGCGCGCATGACAGGGTGGCCTCCGTGAATGTGCTGGACATCCTGTTGCTGGTCGCCGCCGTGTGGTTCGCGATCGTGGGCTATCGCCAGGGCTTCGTCGTCGGCATCCTGTCGGTGATCGGCTTCCTGGGAGGCGGCCTCGTCGCGGTCTATCTGCTCCCCGTTGCCTGGGGTGCCATGACCGAGGACACGGAGGTCAGTACGACCGCCGCCGTCGTCGCGGTGATCGTCGTGATCGTCTGCGCCTCCGTAGGCCAGGCCCTCACCACCCATCTCGGCAACAAGCTCCGCCGGTACATCACCTGGTCACCCGCCCGTGCCCTGGACGCGACGGGCGGCGCCCTGGTCAACGTGGTGGCGATGCTGCTCGTGGCCTGGCTGATCGGCTCGGCCCTCGCCGGTACGACGCTGCCGACGCTCGGCAAGGAAGTACGCGGCTCCAAGGTGCTGCTGGGCGTGTCGCGGGCGCTGCCCACCCAGGCCGACACCTGGTTCGCCGACTTCTCCTCGGTCCTCGCGCAGAACGGCTTCCCGCAGGTCTTCAGCCCCTTCGCGAACGAACCGATCACCGAGGTCCAGCCCCCGGACCCGGCGCTCGCCAACAGCGCGGTGGCCAAGCGCGCGCAGAAGTCCATCGTCAAGGTCATGGGCACCGCGCAGAGTTGCGGCAAGGTCCTCGAAGGCACCGGCTTCGTCTTCGGCGAGCGCCGCGTCATGACCAACGCGCACGTGGTCGGCGGTGTCGACGAGCCCACGGTCCAGATAGGCGGCGAGGGCCGGAAGTACGATGCGACGGTCGTCCTGTACGACTGGGAGCGCGACATCGCCGTACTGGACGTGCCGAACCTGCGCGCGCCCACCCTGCGGTTCACGTCCAAGGACGCGACCAGGGACGACGGCGCGATCGTCGCGGGCTTCCCGCAGAACGGGGCGTACAACGTGCAGCCCGCGCGGGTGCGCGGCCGGCTCACCGCCAACGGTCCGGACATCTACCACCGCGGCACGGTCCGGCGCGACGTCTACTCGCTCTACGCGATCGTGCGCCAGGGAAACTCCGGCGGACCGCTGCTCACACCCGAAGGCAAGGTGTACGGCGTGGTGTTCGCCAAGTCCCTCGACAACGACGACACCGGCTACGCGCTGACCGCGGACGAGGTCCGGGAGGACATCACCAAGGGTCGTACGGCGAACCAGCAGGTGGACAGCGACAGCTGCGCGCTCTGACGAGGCGGAAGCTGTCCGTTGTCCGTTGTCCGCTGTCCGGTCAGCCGGGCCGAAGAGCCGTGGCGTCCGGTCGGCGGGTCAGCCGCGGGGGTGGCGCAGTCGCGCCGAGACCCAGCGGGCCCGGCGGCGCAGGATGTGCGGGATTCCCAGCCTGAGGTCCGTGCCCTGCAGCTGCGGGGCACCCCTCCGGTGGGGGCTCAGGCCCGTGGCCGAGCGACGGGTGCGTGCTGCGTCACTGTAGTCGTGCGTCCAGCCCATACCCCGACGTCTGCCCGGGCCTCATGGTCGGTAACCGCCTCCCGGGCCCCCAATTGGCCTATGCGCGAGGCATTTGGCTGTTCGGGGACAAGCGTTCCCCGCTGGATGCCGAACGGGTTCGAACACCCGTCTATTGGACGCCCGCGGGACTCGTCACCGGTCGGGTTCGGGATCCTTCAGCCAGTTGATGAGCTCGGTGGAGAATGCCACCGGATCCTCCTCGTGCGGGAAGTGCCCCAGTCCGTCGAACAGCCGCCAGCGGTACGGGGCTTCGACGTACTGCCCGGAGCCCGCGGCGCTGCGCGTGCGCATCACCGGGTCCAGCGAACCGTGCAGATGGAGCATCGGCACGCGCAGCGGCCGCTTCATCCGCCGGTTGAACTGGATGCCGTCCGGGCGGGCCATCGAACGCACCATCCAGCGGTACGGCTCGATCGCGCAGTGCGCCGTCGACGGGATGCACATGGCGCGCCGGTACGTCTCCACGACCTCGTCGTCCGGCAGGCGCGGCCCCGACCAGTCCCGCATCAGACGGCCCACCAGAGCGGCGTCGTCGGCGACGAGTTGACGCTCGGGGATCCACGGCCGCTGGAACCCCCAGATGTAGGAACCCGCGGTCGTCTGCTTGACGTCCGAGAGCATGGCCGAGCGCCAGCGGCGGGGGTGGGGCATCGACGACACCGCCAGCCGGCGGACGAGCTTCGGGCGCATCACGGCGGCCGTCCACGCCAGATAGCCGCCCAGGTCGTGGCCGACTAGCGCGGCGTCGGGCTCGCCGAGCGACCGGACGACCCCGGTGATGTCGAGGGCCAGGTTCGCCGGGTCGTAGCCGCGCGGGGTGCGGTCGCTGCCGCCGACGCCCCGCAGGTCCATGGCCACCGCGCGGAAACCCGCGTCGGCGAGAGCCGCCATCTGATGCCGCCAGGCCCACCAGAACTGAGGGAAGCCGTGCAGCAGGAGAACGAGCGGCCCGTCGCCCATCTCGGCGATGTGAAAGCGCGCGCCGTTGGCCGCGACGTCCCGGTGGACGACCCCTTTCCCGCCGGGCACGTCGAGCCGTACGACTGAAGCGGGTGGAGCCGAAGGTGTGGCGGGGTCGGTCATGAGGATGAGCGTGCCACAGCCTCGATGGCCTCCGGGACACGCTCGTGGGCCGTCACCTCACGGGGGTGCGGCTTGGCGTTCTGCAGGACGCCCGCCGACTCCTTCATGGAGGCGGCGACCTTCTGCGGGCCCTTGCCCTTCTTGGCCTTCTTCGCGAAGACGACGCCGATCAGCGCGAGCACCCCGGCGACCAGCACGTTCGCGGCGAAGGAGAGCAGGAAGCAGACGGCGAGGTTCCAGTCGCTCCAGGTCCGGATGGCGTACGCCAGGGCGAAGCTCAGCATCGGCAGGGAGAAGATCAGCACCGCGCCGGCCGCGGAGAACGCGCCGCCGCTGACCGCCCCGCGCTTGACGTCGTGCCTGAGCTGCGCCTTCGCCAGCGCGATCTCGTCGTGCACCAGCGCGGACATCTCAGTAGTCGCCGAGGCGAACAACTGGCCGATGCTGCGTTCGGCGCCGACCGGGCTGCCGTCGGGTGCGCTCATCGCGATCTCCCTCTTCTGCATGGAATGGTGCGGTCCCGTCAGATCATGCCGGACCGGCGTTCTCCTCGCCTGCCCCGCCCTTCACTTCGGCAAGCGCGCGTCGCTCGGCCGCCTTCTCCGCGGCCAGCCTGCGGTGCTCGGCCGCCTTCTTCTCGTAGATGTCGGCCATGCGCAAGTGGTACGCCGGGTTGTCGAGTTCGTAGATGTCGGGGATGCCGTCGCTGTCCTCGTCGCGCTCCTCGGCCTCGCACAGGTGGCGGTACTTGGCGTTCCGTACCTTCAGCAGCGTCCCGGCGAGTACGGCCGCGATCAGCGAGCCCATGAGGACGGCGGCCTTGACCTCGTCGGCGAGCACCGGGTCACCCGCGAAGGCCAGTTCGTCGATGAGCAGCGACACGGTGAAGCCGATGCCGGCGAGGGAGGAGACCGCGAGGACGTCCGGCCAGGCGAGGTCCTCGCTCAGGGAGGCACGGGTGAAACGGACCGTCAGCCAGGTCCCGCCGAAGATACCGACCGTCTTGCCGACGACCAGACCGAGGATCACACCGAGCGTCTCGGGCCGGGTGAAGACGGCGCCCAGGGCGCCGCCGGACATCGCGACACCCGCGCTGAACAGGGCGAACAGCGGAACGGCGAGTCCTGCCGACACAGGGCGCACCAGGTGTTCGACGCGCTCGCCGGGGGACCGCTCCTCGGGCTTGCCGTCCGGTCCCGCGCCCTCCACCCGGTGGCAGCGCAGCATCAGGCCCATCGCGACACCGGCGATGGTGGCGTGGATGCCGCTGTTGTACATCAGCCCCCAGATGATGAGGGCCAGCGGGACGTACACGTACCAGCCGCGTACCCCCTTGCGCAGCAGCAGCCAGAAGACGGCGAGGCCCACGACGGCGCCGCCGAGCGCCGGGAAGTTCAGCCGGTCGGTGAAGAACACGGCGATGATCAGGATGGCGAACAGGTCGTCGACGACGGCGAGTGTGAGCAGGAAGGCGCGCAGGGCCGAGGGCAGGGACGTGCCGAGGACGGCGAGGACGGCCAGCGCGAAGGCGATGTCGGTCGCGGTCGGGACCGCCCAGCCCTGGAGGGAGCCGCCGCCGGTGACGTTGACGAGGGTGTAGACGAGCGCTGGTACGGCCATGCCGCAGAGCGCGGCGACGACGGGCAGCAGCGCGGCCTTCGGATCCCGCAGGTCGCCCGCGACCAGTTCCCGCTTGAGCTCGATGCCTGCGACGAAGAAGAAGACGGCGAGGAGACCGTCGGCCGCCCAGTGCTCGACGGACAGGTTGAGTCCGAGCGCGGCGGGGCCGAGGTGGAAGTCGCGGACGCTCTCGTAGCTGTCGTGCAGCGCGGGTACGTTCGCCCAGATCAGCGCGGCGATCGCGGCGACGAGCAGCAGGATGCCGCCGACGGTCTCGGCGCGCAGCGCGTTCGCGACGAAGTTCCGCTCGGGCAGCGAGAGCCGGCCGAGGAACTTACGGGTGGCGGTGCTGGGCGCGGTCACGGGGCGACCTCCGGTCGGTGGGCAGGGCTGAGCACATGCCGACCAGACTTCCCGGCGCACCTTGGGTCCACGTATGACGTTGTTGACGCGTTCCTCAGCTTACGCAAGGTGCTGCGGGACGGATCCGGTGATCTTCACATTAGACACAAAGAGGGCACCCGGCGCGGCGCCGGGTGCCCTCGGGGGCATGCTCAGGCCTCTCGGCCGTGACCTCAGTCCTCCCTGGGCGCCGCCGGCAGTTTCTCCTGGATGAGGTCCATCACCGTGGAGTCGGTGAGCGTGGTGACGTCGCCGAGCTCGCGGTTCTCCGCGACGTCACGCAGCAGCCGTCGCATGATCTTGCCGGAACGGGTCTTCGGCAGCTCCGCCACCGGCAGGATCCGCTTCGGCTTGGCGATCGGTCCGAGCGCCGTGCCCACGTGGTTGCGCAGGTTCGCGACCAGGCCCTCGTCCTCCGCGGAGGCCGTGCCGCGCAGGATGACGAAGGCGACGATGGCCTGTCCGGTCGTCTCGTCCGCGGCGCCGACGACGGCCGCCTCGGCGACCGACGGGTGCGAGACGAGCGCCGACTCGACCTCGGTGGTGGAGATGTTGTGCCCGGACACGAGCATGACGTCGTCGACCCGGCCGAGCAGCCAGATGTCCCCGTCGTCGTCCTTCTTCGCTCCGTCGCCCGCGAAGTACCTGCCCTCGAACCGGGACCAGTACGTGTCGAGGAACCGCTGGTCGTCGCCCCAGATGGTGCGCAGCATCGACGGCCACGGCTCGGTGAGGACGAGGTATCCGCCGCCACCGTCCGGGACCTCGTTCGCCTCGTCGTCGACGACGGTCGCCGAGATGCCGGGCAGGGCCCGCTGGGCGGAGCCCGGCTTGGTCTCGGTGACGCCCGGCAGCGGCGAGATCATCATCGCGCCGGTCTCGGTCTGCCACCAGGTGTCGACGATCGGGGTGCGGTCGCCGCCGATGTGCTTGCGGTACCAGATCCACGCCTCGGGGTTGATCGGTTCGCCGACGGAGCCGAGGACCCGCAGCGAGGACAGGTCGAACTTCGCGGGGATGTCGTCGCCCCACTTCATGAACGTACGGATCGCGGTCGGCGCCGTGTAGAGGATCGTCACCCCGTACTTTTGGACGATCTCCCAGAACCTGCCCTGGTGCGGGGTGTCCGGCGTGCCCTCGTACATCACCTGCGTCGCGCCGTTCGAGAGCGGCCCGTACGTGATGTACGAGTGTCCGGTGACCCAGCCGATGTCGGCCGTGCACCAGTACACGTCGGTCTCCGGCTTGAGGTCGAACACCGCGTGGTGGGTGTACGACGCCTGGGTGAGGTAGCCGCCGGAGGTGTGCAGGATGCCCTTCGGCTTACCCGTCGTACCGGACGTGTACAGGATGAACAGCGGGTGCTCGGCGTCGAAGGCCTCCGGCGCGTGCTCCGCGGACTGCCTGGCGGTGATCTCGTGCCACCAGACGTCGCGGCCCTCGGTCCAGGCGACGTCCTGGCCGGTCCGGCGCACGACGAGCACCTTCTCGACGGCGTCCGTCCGGCTGACCGCGTCGTCGACGGCCGGCTTCAGCGCGGAGGGCTTGCCGCGCCGGTAGCCGCCGTCCGAGGTGATGACGAGCTTGGCGTCGGCGTCCGCGATCCGGGCCGCGATCGCGTCCGCCGAGAATCCGCCGAAGACGACGGAGTGGGCGGCGCCGATGCGGGCGCACGCGAGCATCGCGACGACCGCCTCGGGGATCATCGGCAGGTAGACGGCGACCCGGTCGCCCTTCCGGACGCCCAGCTCGGTCAGCGCGTTGGCGGCCTTCGACACCTCGACCTTGAGTTCGGCGTAGGTGATCGCGCGGCTGTCGCCGGGCTCGCCCTCGAAGTGGATGGCGACCCGGTCGCCGTGGCCGGCCTCCACATGCCGGTCCACGCAGTTGTACGCGACGTTGAGCTTGCCGTCCTTGAACCACTTGGCGAACGGCGGATTCGACCAGTCGAGGGTCTCGGTGGGCTCGGTGGCCCAGGTCAGCCGACGGGCCTGCTCGGCCCAGAAGCCGAGCCTGTCAGCCTTGGCCTGCTCATACGCCTCCGCGGTGACATTGGCGTTCGCGGCCAGGTCGGCGGGCGGCGCGAACCTGCGCTCTTCCTTCAGCAGGTTGGCCAGGCTTTCGTTGCTCACGACATCTCCCTTTCCCAGGGTGTCCGTTGTGTCCCAGGCCACAGCTCATCAGACCGGAGGGCCCGATGACAAGGGCCGATCCGGAATTGGTTTAGACCTATTCGGCGACCGTGGGGTCACTCAGGGGCACGTACGGGCGGGTGGCCGGGTTCAGTCTGCGGCGCACGGACGGGCCCGGCCCGGCGACGCCACGGGTGGGCGGGGCCATCCGGGAGGGGCGCCAGCTGGTGCGGAGGGCTGTTCGTACCGGGGGGCGGAGGGTCCGGCCGGGTGCGGCCGTCGTTGATCCGGCCGCACCCCAGTCATGCTCACGCGGGACTGGGCAGGTCCTCGGGCTCGTCCACGTGGTCGAACAGCTCGGCCGTGCCGACGCCTTCAGCGTCGTCGGCGCCGGTCAGCAGATACGCCCGCGCCTCGCCCACGTGGAAATACATCCCGTGCAGCTCCAGCGCCCCCGCCGCCAGGGCGCGGCTCACGCAATCGTGCGCCCGCAGATGGTCCAGTTGCTGCACCACGTTGGTCAGACAGAGCTGCTCCACCGCGTCGGCCGGGGCCCGTCCGGCGAGCCGGGGCCACGGCCGGTCGGCGGTGGCCATCCGCGTCAGGCTCGGCAGGCCGTACCGCAGCCAGCGCTTGAGGGGCGTCTGCGCTCCACCGGGCTCGGAGTTCAGCAGGGCCTGCATCGCCCCGCACCCGGAGTGCCCGCACACCGTGATGGACCGCACCTCCAGCACGTCCACCGCGTACTCGATCGCGGCGGCCACCGAGTCGTCCCCGCTCTCCTCGCCGGGCGGCGGCACGAGATTGCCCACGTTGCGTACGACGAAGAGGTCGCCGGGGCCGCTGGACGTGATCATCGATGTGACGAGCCGTGAGTCGGCGCAGGTCAGGAAGAGCTGCGACGGCCGCTGCCCCTCGCGCGCCAGGCGGGCCAGCTCGCCCCGCACCAGCGGCGCGGTGTTGCGCTGGAACGCGCTGATGCCACGGGCCAGTTGGTGTCCGCTGCGTCCGGGGGAACCGGCCGTCCCACCGGTGCGCTCCCGGCTGTCCGAGGGGCCGCCGGCCGACGCGGGCTGCCGGCCGGCGGAGGGCTCGCAGTGGTGGTTTCGCCAGGGTGTCCAGGGGCGGCACCGGCAGTGGGAGCCGTCCGTGGGCTCGGCGATGCGGGTCCCGAGCCTGCGTCCGGCGATCTCGACCTTGCCGCCCTGGGCGACATGCGTGTTCTGCCAGTCCTGCAACGACTCGTAGGCCGCGTGGTCCATGAACGAGCCGTCCAGCTCCACGACGACCGCGGAGCCCCGCGGGACCAGGTGCAGTGCACGGCTGAGGCGCGGCACGGCGAGGAACGTCAACTGCCCACGCACTCCTACGTATTGGACTCCTTCCCTCTCCTCGTGCGTGATCCGGGTGTGGGCGAGGCGGTTCAGGGCGACACCGACGGCCACGGCGACCCCGAGCGCCACGCCCTCCAGGACGCCGAAGGCCACGACGCCGAGCGTGGTGACGGCGTACACGAGCACCTCGCGGTGGCGGGTCACGGTGCGGATGTGGTGCAGGGACACCATCTGGATGCCGACGGCCATGACCAGGGCGGCGAGTGAGGCGAGCGGGATCAGCTCCAGGGCCGGGACCATCAGCAGCGCGGCGGCTACTACGAAAACGCCGTGCAGCATCGTGGAGTTCCGGCTCACGGCACCCGCGTGCACATTCGCCGACGTACGTACCGCCACGCCGGCGACCGGCAGACCGCCGAGTGCCCCGGAGACCACATTGGCGGCACCCTGGCCGAGCAGCTCGCGGTCGAGGTCGGACCGGCCGACGTGAGCGTGCAGTCCCGGCCGCCCGGCCACCAGCTTGTCCACGGCGACGGCGCCGAGCAGCGACTGCACGCTGCACACCAGGGTCACCGTGAGGACGGCGGCGACGAGGCCGAGGACCGGGCCCTCGGGCAGTCCGGCCAGTGCGTGGCTGCTCCAGGACGGCAGGTCGACCATGGGCAGGCGCAGCCCGGCGAGCGAGGTGGCCGCCGTGGCCCCGCCGACGGCGACGAGCGCGGCGGGGACCTTGCGCAGGACGCGCCCGATCCGCCCGGGGACCCGCGGCCAGGCCAGCAGCAGCACCAGGGTCAGCACGCTCATGGACACGGCGGCGGGGTGCAGCCCGGCCAACTGGGCGGGCAGCGCCAGCACGTTGGCGGGCACGGAGCTCTGGGGGGTGCCTCCTAGCACGATGTGCAGCTGGGCGACGGCGATGGTCATGCCGATGCCGGCGAGCATGCCGTGGACGACGGCGGGGCTGACGGCGAGTGCGGAGCGGGCCACACGCAGGCATCCGAGGCCTAGTTGCGCGATGCCCGCGAGGACCGTGATGGCGCAGGTCGTACGCCATCCGTAGCGGTGGATCAGCTCGGCGGTGACCACCGTGAGGCCGGCGGCCGGGCCGCTCACCTGGAGCGGGGAGCCGCCGAACCGTCCGGCGACGAGCCCGCCGACCGCCGCGGCGACGAGGCCGGCCTGAAGCGGGGCGTCGGTGGCCAGGGCGATGCCGAGGGACAGGGGCAGGGCGATCAGGAAGACCGCGATGGAGGCCGACACATCGGCACCCGCGATACGGAATCGGCGGGGTGGGGCCGGCCGGGGGCTGTGGGGCTCGGGGACACGCGGGGGCCGAGTCGGGTCGGCGGCGTGGGCGGGGGCGCAGGCAGACATGGTTCCCGTCTCCTCCGGGGCAGCGCGGTCGCGGAACAGGTGGTCCCCCGCTCGAGACGGGGGCGGGTCGCGGCCGTGGGTCACGGCGTGCAGCGGCGGGATGATTCAACGCTCGGTAAATGGATCGTAATGCAGAGTAAAGGGCAGGTGGGTTGAATAGCGGCAAATGGGTCAACGAAACACTCGCCCGAGTGAATGGGGATTTTCATCGGCTTGTCATACAAATCTCTTCCAAAGTCCGTGCGACCTTGACGGCGCTGACGGCACGCCCCTGCCCAGCACCCCGAGAACGCCCTGAGCAGCGTTGCCCTGACTGAAGGAAGAAGGTGGGCGGAAGATGGCCGCAATCCGAAGGATCGCCGCGGGTGCCGCGCTCGGCGCGGCCTGCGCCACGGCACTCGCCGGCTGCGCCACCGGCACCACCCGTTCCGATGAGGGCGCGCCCGGCGCGAGGAAGCCCGCCGCGGTCCCGGCGCCCAAGAACGCGGTCCGCCTGATCGGCGACGGCTCCACCGCCTACACCGGAGCGCAGCCGCATCTGCCCCGGCCCGAGCGGCTGAAGCCCGGCCAGCAGCCCCCGCAGTTCGTGGTCTTCTCCTGGGACGGCGCCGGCGAGGACAGCCAGAAGCTGTTCTCCCACTTCCGCAAGGTGGCGAAGGACAACAAGGCGACGATGACGTACTTCCTCAGCGGCGTGTACATGCTGCCGGAGGACAAGGCCGAGCTCTACAAGCCGCCGCAGCACTCGCCCGGCCGCTCCGAAATCGGCTTCAACGACAGGCAGGGCATCGAGGAGACCGTGAAGCAGCTGCGCGCGGCGTGGCTGGAGGGCAACGAGATCGGGACCCACTTCAACGGCCACTTCTGCGGCAGCGGGGGCGGCGTCGGCGAGTGGTCGGTCAAGGAATGGAAGAACGAGATCGCCCAGGCGAAGTCGTTCGTGAAGTCCTGGAAGACCAACACCGGTATGACGAACGCGTCCCCACTGCCCTTCGACTACGACCGGGAGCTCATCGGCGCACGGACCCCCTGCCTGGAAGGGCAGAAGAACTTCATGCGCGCCGCCCGCCAGCTGGGCTTCCGGTACGACACCAGCGGTGTCAACGACCAGGTCTGGCCCAAGAAGAAGGAGGGCCTGTGGGACCTGTCGATGCAGCTCGTCCCGGTCCCGGGCCGCGGCTTCGAGACGCTCACCATGGACTACAACTTCATGGTGAACCAGTCAGGCACCACCACCCAGGGCGACCCCGCCAAGCAGGAGTACTGGGGCGACCAGATGCGTGACGGCCTGCTCCAGGGCTTCGAGCGCGCCTACCACGGCAACCGCGCGCCCCTGGTCATCGGCAACCACTTCGAGTCCTGGAACGGCGGCACGTACATGCGTGCCCTCGACGAGGTCATCGGGAGTGTGTGCACCAGGTCCGAGGTGCGCTGCGTCTCCTTCCGGCAGCTCGCCGACTGGCTCGACGCCCAGGACCCGGCCACGCTGGAGAAGCTGCGCGGCCTCAAAGTGGGCCAGGCCCCGAAGGAGGGCTGGCCGGCGTACCTGTCGGGCCGTGCGGCCCCGGCCCCCAAGGGCGTCCCCGGGGCCCCGGCCTTCCGGCAGTAGCGGGTCACACGGTCGCGTCGACAGCCGCCGGTGGAACGGCCGCCGTCGCGTCCTCGCCCAGGACGAAGCCGGGGTCGACCTGCGCCGCCAGGTCGGTCCCCGTCTTCGCGTTGCCCCACGAGTCCGCGTTCTTGAGATGGAAGTGCACCATCTGGCGCATGTAACGCTCCCGGTCACGCAGCTCGTACGTGGCGTCGGCGGCGGCCCGCAGGATGCGCAGGGTCTGCTGGTTGACGTCCTCCAGAAGCTCGAACCGGGGCGGGCGGCCCTTCTCCATGGCACGCACCCAGTCGGAGTGTCCGACGGTGGCCAGGAGGTCGTCACCGACTTCGGCGCGGAGGAAGTCGACGTCGTCCTGGCCCTGCACCTTGTTGCCGACGACCCTCAGGGTGACGCCGTAGTCGCGGGCGTACTCCTTGTACTGGCGATGGACGGAGACCCCCTTGCGGGTCGGCTCGGCGACGAGGAACGTCATGTCGAAGCGGGTGAACATCCCGGAGGCGAAGGAGTCCGAGCCCGCCGTCATGTCGACCACCACGTACTCGTCGCGGCCGTCGACCAGGTGGTTCAGGCACAGCTCCACCGCACCGGTCTTGGAGTGGTAGCACGCGACCCCGAGGTCGGCCTCGGTGAAGCGGCCGGTGACCATCAAACGGACCGCGCCGTCGTCGAGTTCCACCGGCCGTGCGCAGGCGTCGTACACGGGGTTGTCCCCGCGCACCCGCAGCAGCCGCGAGCCCTCGCCGGGCGGAGTGGTCTTGATCATCACCTCGGCGGACCCGATCCGCGGGTTGGAACCCCGCAGGTAGTCCTTGATCAACGGCAGGTGCGCCCCCATCGCGGGCAGGGCCGCGGCCACGTCCTCGTCGAGTCCGAGCGCGGCTCCGAGGTGCTGGTTGATGTCGGCGTCCACCGCCACGACCGGGGCGCCGACGGCCGCCAGATGGCGGACGAAGAGGGAGGACAGGGTGGTCTTGCCGCTGCCGCCCTTCCCAACGAAAGCAATTTTCATGTTCAGGAAGATAGTGCGGAGGGGGCGTCCACACGCGCGTCGACGTGAAGAAGACCACTCCTTCGTGGGGAGGGCTGCGGGGGTGCGTAGTGTCGTACTCATGAGTACGACAGGCGCGACCGCAGATCCGCTCGCGGCCCTTGGCTCGCTTCCCGGCGTGGCCGAGTCCGTGGAGTCCGTGCGCAAGGCCGTGGACCGGGTCTACGGGCACCGGATCATGCGTCGGCGCAGCAACGAGATCACGTCCGAGGCGGCGCTGCGCGCGGCGCGCGGCTCCGCGGCGCTCTCGGGTGCCGACTGGGCGCTCGAGGAGGTGCGTCGGCGCACCGACTTCCGTGGGGACGACGAGGCCCGGTCGGTCGGCGCGGCCCTGCGGTTGACCGCCGAGGCCGGCCAGTTGCTCTCCATCTGGCGGCAGTCGCCCCTGCGGGTGCTGGCCCGGCTGCACCTGGTTGCCGCCGCCGACAGCGCGGACGAGGTGGGGCGGCCGCGTCAGGACGGTGAGCCGGTCGCCGAGCCGCTCATCGAGCTGCCGCTGCCGGACGCGAACGAGGTCGCCGGCCGCCTCGAGGGCCTGGCCCGGCTGGTCGTCGCCGGAGGATCGGCCCCTGCCCTGGTGACGGCCGCCGTCGTCCACGGCGAGCTGCTCGCCCTGCGGCCCTTCGGCTCGCACAACGGGCTGGTGGCGCGCGCCGCGGAACGGATCGTCCTGATCAACAGCGGCCTGGACCCGAAGTCCGTCTGCCCGGCCGAGGTCGGCCACGGCGAACTCGGCCGCGCGGCCTACGCGGCAGCGCTCGACGGCTACGTCTCCGGCACCCCGGAGGGCATGGCGGCCTGGATCGCCCACTGCGGCAAGGCGGTCGAACTGGGCGCCCGGGAGTCGACGGCGGTGTGCGAGGCGCTCCAGCGCGGAGCGGCCTGACGGGGGAGCCCCCGGTCCGTTTTCCGGTAGCGGAAAATCCTGGGAACAGGGTTGCGGCGGTACGAGAACTCGTACCGCCGCTGGCATGTTCACCTGGTTACCATGCGTCCTCGAAATGTTGCCCATCAGGTCGGGAACTCTTGCCCGTCACCTGGTGCGGCTGGCCCGTAATCGACGGGTCGACGTCGCGTGGGTGCCTGGTGTCCATGCTCGGTCCGTGGGGCCGTGGTGCGTTCGAAGGTAGTCCTCTCGGATGTCCTTGGTCTCGCGGGCCGTTAACTTCTTTGTACTCCAGGTCCGCAGGAAGCGGAACCCCCCGTCGTACTTCTTTACTTTTGCCTGCAAAAGGGTGCCAACGGGTCGGCGTCTGCTACGCCTGCAGCGACTCGGCTGCACCTACGGCGACTCGGCACTGCGGATTCGTGGCCATGCGAGGGACTCTCCGGTCCGGAGGCTGCCGCGGAGGTCACACGAGAGGCGTCCGGCGCCGGCTCACGTACCAGACAAGTCCCGCCGTGGCAGCCGCCGCACTGACCGCCGCGACGGTGACGAGCGCCGGACGGGGCGGTACGGACAGGGCGGGCAGCCGCTTCTTCAGGCGGACCGGACGGTGGAAGTCCAGGATCGGCCAGCCCCGGGCGACCGCCTCCCGCCGCAGCGCGCGGTCCGGGTTCACGGCGTGGGGATGGCCGACGGATCCCAGCATGGGCAGGTCGGTCGCCGAGTCGCTGTAGGCGTAGCAGCGCGCCAGGTCATACCCCTCCGACGCGGCCAGCTCCTTGATCGCCTCGGCTTTGGTGGGCCCGTACGCGTAGTACTCCACCTCGCCGGTGAAGCAGCCGTCGTCGCCCACCACCATGCGGGTCGCCACCACGCGGTCGGCACCGAGCAGTTCGCCGATCGGCTCCACCACCTCGGCGCCCGACGTGGAGACGATCACGACGTCGCGGCCCGCGGTGTGGTGCTCCTCGATGAGGGAGGCGGCCTCGTCGTAAATGATGGGGTCGATCAGTCCGTGCAGCGTCTCGGCGACGATCTCTTGGACGTGCTGGACGTTCCAGCCACGGCACATGGCGGACAGATACTTGCGCATCCGCTCCATCTGGTCGTGATCGGCACCGCCCGCCAGGAACACGAACTGGGCGTATGCGGTACGCAGCGCCACTCTTCGGTTGATCAGCCCGCCTTGATAGAACGACTTGCTGAACGTGAGGGTGCTCGACTTCGCAATGACCGTCTTGTCCAGGTCAAAGAAGGCCGCTGTACGGGGCAAGGAGTGGTTTTCCACGAGGGTGAGCATAGGCGCCCACCATTCGGCGTAGTGTG
This sequence comes from Streptomyces sp. GLSS-08, assembly GCF_056387915.1. NCBI lineage: Bacteria > Bacillati > Actinomycetota > Actinomycetes > Kitasatosporales > Streptomycetaceae > Streptomyces > Streptomyces sp. GLSS-08. The sequence continues at coordinate 122,161 of NZ_JBWJAQ010000012.1, read as the reverse complement.
GGGCGTGTGGGTTTGCCTGAGAGAGCTCTCGGGTACACCATGGAAGTCACGGATCGTTCGCGACCGTGCTAACCCGGCCCGGCTCCTCCCCCCCCGAGTCGGCCGTGGAGACGACCCCCGCTCTCCCCCCCGGCGGGGGTCGTCGCATGTCCGGGTGGGTTTCCCCCTTTGCGTTCGCAGTCTCCTGATCTCCGTGTGCTGTCTTCGGGCCTGTTGGCGCGTGTTCATGATTCGTCACTCTACGTGGTCACAGCGCTGCGCTGTGGAAGTCGCACAAGGGCCACCGGTATGAGTGAAGCCGATATTCACAGCCCCTGAGTTGTCCACAGTTATCGACCAAGATCCACACGATTTTCCCGTTCGTTGCACCGTGATTCCAACGCGTCCGCTCGCGGCGAGTTCATGGCCGGTTCCGTTTGCCGGACGCGTTTGGCCGGTTCGTATCGGCCGTTCATATGGAGGCCGGTCTCAGGTCCTCCACACGAGCGGGAATCGCGGGGTCGCTCAGCACCCCGCCGGGACAGTAGCGAAGGGGGCTGGAGATCGTGGCCGGAGCCATCACACACGGGCGGCCGCCCACCGCCGAAGGGCGGCAGGGCGGACCGTTGATCGTCACGGAGGACGTCGAACTGCTCGACGACCTGCTGCGCCTGTGCGCGGCGGCGGGCGCCCGACCGGAGGTCCACCCCGGCCTGCCGGAGCGCGGCGGCGGATGGGAGGTGGCACCGCTCGTCCTCGTCGGTGACGACGCCGCTGCCCGGGTGCGCGGAGCCACCCGCAGAAGGGGTGTCGTGCTGGTGGGGCGGGATCAGGACGATTCCGGGGTCTGGCAGCGGGCCGTCGAGATCGGCGCGGACCACGTCCTGATGCTGCCCGACGGGGAGCGGTGGCTGGTCGACCGCATCGCCGACGTGGCCGAGGGCGTCGGCAGCCCCGCCCTCACCGTCGGCGTGATCGGCGGCCGGGGCGGTGCCGGGGCGTCCACGCTGGCGTGCGCCCTCGCGGTCACCTCGGCACGCCAGGGTCGGCGCACCCTGCTCGTGGACACCGATCCGCTGGGCGGCGGACTCGACGTCCTCCTCGGCGGGGAAGCGGTCGAAGGCCTGCGCTGGCCCGCCTTCGCCGCATCCCGCGGCCGGGTCGGTGGGGGTGCCTTGGAGGAGTCGCTTCCCGAGCTTCACGCACTGCGGGTCCTCAGCTGGGACCGCGGCGACGCGGTGGCCATCCCGCCCCCGGCGGTCCGGGCCGTCCTCGCCGCGGCCAGGCGGCGCGGCGGCGCGGTCGTCGTCGACCTCCCGCGAAGGATCGACGAGGGCGCCGCCGAGGCACTCGCCCAGCTCGACCTCGGAGTCCTGGTGGTCCCCGCCGAGCTGCGCGCCGTCGCGTCCGCGGGTCGGGTGGCGTCGGCGGTCGGCATGGTGCTGCGCGACCTGCGCGTCGCGGTGAGAGGTCCGTACGCACCCGGTCTGGACGACCGGGAGGTCGCCCGCCTGCTCGGACTGCCCCTGGTCGGCGAGGTGCCCGAAGAGGTCCCGCGTCCGGACGGTGGCGTACCGCCCGGGGGAGCGACGCGCGGCCCGCTCGCCCGCTTCTGCGCAGCGTTCTGGGAGCACATGCCCGTCGAAGGAGGGGGCGTATGAGCTGGGGTTCGGGCCCGGACGGCCGCCCGGGCCCACGAGCCCGCAGGCATTCCGGTACGGAGCCGAGCGGCGTCGGGCACACGGCATCCGGCCCAGTCACGGGCGCGGGTACGGGCCTGCTGGACGGTGTACGGCAGTGGCTCGCCCAAAGCGGGGCCGACCCGACCCCTGCCCGTGTGGCACAGGCGCTCCGCGAACAGGGACGGGTGCTCGGGGACGCGGAAGTGCTCGGGGCCGCCGACGCGTTGCGCTCCGAACTGGTCGGCAGCGGGCCCCTCGACCCGCTGCTCGCGGACCCGACGGTGACCGACGTCCTGGTCTCGGCACCGGACCGGGTATGGGTCGACCGGGGCGGCGGTCTGGAGCTGACGGGCGTCTCCTTCCCGGACGCGGCGGCCGTACGGCGTCTCGCGCAGCGTCTGGCGGCCGTGGCCGGGAGACGGCTCGACGACGCCCGCCCCTGGGTGGACGCCCGCCTGCCGGACGGCACTCGCCTGCACGCGGTCCTGCCGCCGGTCGCGGTCGGCTCCACCTGTCTCTCGCTCCGGGTCGTACGGCCGCGGGCCTTCACCCTCGACGAGCTGGTGACCGCGGGGACTGTCCCGCCCGGCGGGGACCGGGTGCTCCGGGCACTCCTGGACGCCCGGTTGTCCTTCCTGATCAGCGGGGGCACGGGGACGGGCAAGACGACGCTGCTCAGCGCGCTGCTCGGGCTCGTCGGTCCGGGCGAGCGGATCGTGCTCGCCGAGGACTCGGCCGAACTGCGGCCCGACCATCCGCACGTGGTCCGCCTCGAAGGGCGGCCCGCGAACCAGGAAGGCGTCGGACAGGTCGGGTTGCCGGATCTCGTGCGGCAGGCACTGCGCATGCGACCCGACCGGCTGGTCGTCGGGGAGGTGCGCGGTCCCGAGGTCGTGTCGCTGCTGGCGGCGTTGAACACCGGGCACGAGGGCGGCTGCGGCACGGTGCACGCGAATGCGGCGGCTCAGGTGCCCGCCCGGCTGGAGGCGCTCGGCACGGCCGCCGGGCTCGATCGGGCGGCGCTGCACAGCCAGCTGGCGGCCGCGCTGGCGGTGGTCCTGCATCTGGTGCGCGACCGGGCGGGCCGTCGCCGGATCGCCGAGGTGCATGTGCTCGAGCGGGATCCCACCGGGCTGGTGGTCACGGTGCCCGCGCTGCGCTGGGGCGCCGAGGCGTTCGCGTACGAGCGCGGGTGGGAGCGGTTGCGGGGGCTGCTCCGGGCCGGAACCGAAAGGAACGAGCAGTGGTGACGGAGGTCCGACGACGAGAGGTGGACGGGGGCCGGGATGTCGACGGCGATCGGTGAGGTGGCGACGGGCGCGGCCGCGTTGTGCGCCGGGACGGCGGCCTGGTTGACGGGCGGCCGGAACTCGCAGGTGCGGCGGGCGCGGTTGCTGTGCGCGGAAGGCGGGGCGCTTGGCGTCGGACGGCCGCCGTGGGAGGAAGCGCTCGCCCGGGTGCGGCGACTGCGCCGACAACTGACAGCCGAGTGGTGGTCGTTGGCCTGCGGGTTGGTGATCGCGGCACTGGGGGCGTCCGTGCTGCCCCTGTTGGCGGGTGCCGCCGGTGTGCCTCTGTTGCGGCGCGTGCGGCGGGCCGGGGAGCGGCGCCGGGAGCAGGAGCGGCGGGGCGACGCGGTCATCGGCCTGTGTGCGGCGCTGGCGGGAGAGGTGCGGGCCGGGCGGCAGCCGGGAGAGGCGCTGCTGCGTGCCGCGGCCGACGCGGGCGGGCTCGGTGAGGCGCAGGCGGTGGTGCTGGCGGCGGCTCGGTTCGGCGGGGATGTGCCCGGCGCCCTCTCCGCCGCGGCACGAGAACCGGGTGCCGAGGGGTTGTCGGGGCTCGCGGCGTGCTGGCGGGTGGCCGTGGACCGGGGCGCCGGTCTATCGAGCGGCCTCGACCGCCTGGGCGGAGCGCTGCGTGCGGAGCGGGACCAGCGTGCGGATTTGCGGTCCCAGTTGGCCGGCGCCCGGTCCACGGCGGTGATGCTCGCGGGGTTGCCGGTGCTGGGGCTGCTGCTCGGCACGGCCCTCGGCGCCGATCCCCTGCACGTGGTGCTGCACACCGGGCCGGGCCTGGGCTGTCTGCTGGTCGGCGCGGTGCTGGAGGGCGCGGGCCTGTGGTGGGCGCTGCGGATCGTACGAGGAGCGGAGGCGGGATGAGTGCGGAGATTGTCCACAGGCTGGGGGCGGTCCTGTGCGTGGCGTCGGCTCTGGGGTGGCTGGTCGGCGTGGCCGGGCGGGAGCGCAGGGCACGGCGAAGGCTGGCCGAGCTGCTCCTCCGGGAGGCGGCGGCCGTGCGGCGGGGCCGCGAGGTGTGGGGGGCGGCGCGGCGGTGGCTGCCGGTGGCTGGGGCCGGGTGTGCCGGCTGGGTGCTGGTCGGAGGCGTGGCCGGGCTCCTGGTCGGGTCGGCCGCCGGACTCGGGGTGTGGTGGTGGCGCCTGAGACAGGGGACGGGGCCGGGGCCGGAGTACGACATGGCCGCGGCCGCACGGCAACTGCCGCTCGCGGCGGACCTGCTGGCCGCCTGCATCGCGGCCGGCGCGAGCCCCGTGGCGGCGGCCCAGGCGGTGGGGGACGCCCTGCGTGGACCGGTCGGGGAGCGGTTGACGCGAGGTGCGGCCGAGGTCCGGCTCGGCGGCGAACCGGGCACTTCCTGGCGCGGGTTGGCGTCGATGCCGGGAGCCGCTTCCCTGGCGCGGCTTCTCGAGCGGTCGGGCGAGTCGGGTGTGCCGGCTGCCGAGCCCGTCGCCCGGATCGCCGCGGAGGCCCGCGCCGAGTGGGGCCGCGCCGCAACCGCCCGCGCCCGCCGCGCGGGAGTCATGGTGACCGCGCCCGTCGGACTGTGCTTCCTGCCGGCGTTCATCGCGGTCGGAGTGCTGCCCGTGGTGATCGGGCTCGCGGAAGGCGCGCTGGGAGGCGGTGGTGGATGACGGGAGCGGATGCCTGGTGACGGGGCGCGGGACACGGCAGTGATCACAAGCGACAGACGAACGAGTACGGACCTTACGGGGGTTGAGATGAACAAAGCGGTACGGGCACGGCTGTGGGCTGTGACGGGCAGGATGCGCGAGGCGCACCGGGCCAGGCTGGTGGCGGCAAAGAGGGACGCGGGCATGGTCACCTCCGAGTACGCGATGGGGATCATCGCTGCGGTGGCGTTCGCCGCGGTGCTCTACAAGGTGCTGACGAGCGGACAGGTCAGCGGGGAGTTGCAGGACATCGTGGGACGGGCGCTCGATGTCCGGATGTGAGGGGACCGGAGTGTGGCCGGCGGGCGCGGTGTCAGCGGCCGGCGTCGAGAGGTGCCGGCGCTCCCGGCCGGGGTTCAAGGGCGGGCCAAGAGGGCGCATGTCCTCACCGGCGTTCCTGGACGGTTCGGGCGGTCACCCGCCCCGGGGGCGGGACCGGGGGTTCGTGACGGCGGAGACCGCGGTCGTGCTGCCTGCCCTCGTGCTTTTCGCGATGGCTCTCGTCTGGGCGCTGCTCGCCGCGTCCGCGCAGATCCAGTGTGTGGACGCGGCACGGGCGGGAGCCCGTGCGGCGGCCCGCCAGGACCCGCCCGACGCGGTGGTGGCGGTGGCCCGCCGGGCGGCTCCGGACGGGGCGCGGGTGACGGTGAGCCGCGACGGCGACCTGGTGCGCGTGGCGGTCGCGGCCCACCCGCCCGGCCCGGACACCCTGACGCTCGAACTACGGCACGAGGCAGTGGCGTTGGCCGAGGAGACGGTGGGGGTGGCGGGGTGAGGAGGGTGGGACGCGGTGCGGTGGCGGGCCGGTTCCGCCGGCGCTTCTTCCCCTGCCGGTCCGACCGAGGTTCCGCTTCCGTCTGGGTGGTGGGTGCGATCGCCGTCCTGTGCGTCGTCTTCGGAGCCGTGCTGGCCATGGGGCAGGCGATCGTGACTCGTCATCGCACGGCCGCCGCGGCGGACCTCGCGGCGCTCGCGGCGGCGGACCACTGGATGAACGGCGGCACCTCCGCCTGCGCCGACGCGGAGCGCATCGCCCGGGCTCAGGGCGCCCGTCTGGTGCGGTGTGCCCTGGAGGGCGAGGTGTCGGACGTGACGGCGTCCTCGGGCGGAGGGTTCCTTGCCGCGGAGGTCCGGTCTAGAGCGGGGCCTGCGGGTCCTCCCGCTCCTCCGGGCCCCCCGGACCCACCGGGGCCGACGGCCCCAGCGGATCGGGCCGGTCCTGCGGATCCCGCGAATCCACCGGCGGATCCTGCGGGCCCTGCCGGTCCTGGTGGTCCTGGTGGTCCGGAGGGGCGGGCTCGTCCTGCTCCGGCGCCCCCTGGAGCAGGACCGTGAGCAGCCGCACCGCTCCCCGCTTGTGCAGCGGATCGTTGCCGTTGCCGCATTTGGGGGACTGGATGCAGGAGGGGCAGCCGGCGTCGCACTCGCAGGACGCGATGGCCTGGCGGGTGGCGGTGAGCCAGGCGCGGGCGGTGTGGAAGGCGCGTTCCGCGAAGCCCGCCCCGCCCGGGTGACCGTCGTACACGAAGACCGTGGGCCGCAGGGTGTCCGGGTGGAGCGGGACGGAGACACCGCCGATGTCCCAGCGGTCGCAGGTGGCGAACAGCGGCAGCATGCCGATCGAGGCGTGCTCGGCGGCGTGCAGGGCGCCGCCGAGGATCTCCGGGTTCACCCGGGCGGCGTCCAGCTGGTCCTCGGTGACCGTCCACCAGACGGCACGTGTGCGCAGCGTACGGGGAGGGAGGTCGAGTCTGGTCTCGCCGAGCACCTCACCGGTGATGAGCCGGCGTCGCAGGAAGGAGACGACCTGGTTGGTGACCTCGACGGAGCCGTAGCACAACCGGCCGTCGCCCCAGGGCACTTCGACGTCCGTCTCCAGGACGGAGATGGACGTCGTGTCGCGGGCGACCGTCGAGTAGGGGGGAGCGGCCTCCTCGACGAGGGCGACGGAGTCCTCCAGGTCCAGTTTGCGCACCAGATACGTGCGGCCCTGGTGGAGGTGGACGGCACCCTCGTGCACCGCGGTGTGCGCGGCGCCCTCGTCGACCGTGCCGAGGAGCCGGCCCGTCCCGGACTCCACGACCTGGACAGGGGTGCCGCCACCGCCGCGGATGTCGGTGAGGTCCGCGGCCCGCTCGCGGCGCGTCCAGTGCCAGGCCTTCGTCCGGCGGCGCAGCAGCCTCGCGGCCTCCAGCTGCGGCAGCAGATCGGCCGCCGCCGGTCCGAAGAGCGCGAGGTCCTCGTCCGTGAGGGGTATCTCGGCGGCGGCGGCGCAGAGGTGGGGCGCCAGGACGTACGGGTTGTCGGGGTCCAGGACCGTGGACTCGACGGGCTGGTCGAAGAGAGCCTCCGGGTGGTGGACGAGGAAGGTGTCCAGCGGGTCGTCGCGGGCGACCAGGATCGCCAGCGCCCCCTGCCCCGCGCGGCCCGCGCGGCCCGCCTGTTGCCACAGGGAGGCCCGGGTGCCGGGATAGCCGGCGATGAGGACGGCATCGAGACCGGAGATGTCGACGCCGAGTTCGAGGGCGGTGGTGGCGGCGAGGCCGAGGAGTTCGCCGGAGTGGAGGGCACACTCGAGGGCGCGGCGTTCCTCGGGGAGGTAGCCGCCGCGGTACGCCGCGACACGCCGGACCAGTGAACGGTCTGTCTCGGCGAGGCGTTCCTGGGTGATGACCGCGATCAGTTCGGCGCCCCGGCGGGAGCGTACGAAGGCCACGGAGCGCACGCCCTGGAGGGTCAGGTCGGTGAGGAGGTCGGCGGTCTCGGCGGTGGCGGTACGCCGTACGGGTGCGCCCTTCTCGCCGTGCAGGTCGGTGAGCGGGGGCTCCCAGAGCGCGAACACCAGTTCACCGCGCGGGGAGGCGTCGTCGGCGACCTCGACCACGGGAAGGCCGGTGAGGCGGCCGGCGGCGACGGAGGGCTCGGCCGCGGTCGCGGAGGCCAGCAGGAAGACGGGGGAGGAGCCGTAGCGAGCGCACAGACGGCGCAGACGGCGCAGTACCTGGGCGACGTGCGAGCCGAAGACGCCCCGGTAGGTGTGGCACTCGTCGATGACGACATAGCGCAGGGAGCGCAGGAAGGAGGACCAGCGGGGGTGTGCGGGCAGTATCCCGCGGTGCAGCATGTCGGGGTTGGTCAGGACGTAGTTGGCGTACTGGCGGACCCATTCGCGTTCCTCGACCGGCGTGTCGCCGTCGTAGACCGCGGCGCGCACGGCGTTCCCGAGAGGTTGTGAAAGTTCCTTCACCGACCGGCACTGGTCGGCCGCCAGGGCCTTGGTGGGTGCCAGGTAGAGGGCGGTGGCGCCACGGCCGTTGGGGGCCTCGGAGCCGTCCATGAGGGCGGTCAGGACCGGTGCGAGGTAGGCCAGGGACTTGCCGGAGGCCGTGCCGGTGGCGACGATCACCGACTCGCCGTCCAGGGCGTGCTCGGCGGCCCGTGCCTGGTGGGCCCACGGGTGGGTGATACCGGCGGCCTGGACGGCGGCGACGACCTCGGGGCGGATCCGGTCGGGCCAGACGGCATGCCGACCCTCACGCGGGGGCAAGTGCTCCGTATGAGTGATGCGCGAAGCCCGGCTCTGCCCAGAGGCGAGCCGCTCCAGGACCGCGCCCGGCGAGGGGCTGGAGGCGGTGTCCGTCGGGGTCTGATCGGATCGGTGATTCTTGGCCATCGGGACCGAGTGTGTCACTGGCGTGACGGACAATGGAGCCAAGGCGTCGTGCACGCCTGCCGGTAAGTGATTGAATGCCATCGCGGCTGGCGAACCGTCCCGGGGCTGCCGAGGTGTCCCTTGGGATGACCGCTCGATTAGCAAGGTGCTGGAGGATCCGTGGACCTGTCCCTGTCGACCCGTACCGTCGGCGATCGCACGGTCGTCGAGGTCGGTGGCGAAATCGATGTATATACCGCGCCCAAGCTGCGCGAACAGCTGGTCGAGCTGGTGAACGACGGCAATTTCCATCTTGTCGTCGACATGGAGGGCGTGGACTTCCTCGACTCCACCGGGCTCGGCGTGCTGGTCGGCGGTCTGAAGCGTGTGCGTGCTCACGAGGGCTCGCTGCGGCTGGTCTGCAACCAGGAGCGCATTCTGAAGATCTTCCGCATCACCGGCCTCACCAAGGTGTTCCCCATCCACACCTCTGTCGAGGAAGCGGTGGCGGCCACCGACTGACCCGTCCGCGGGCCGTGTGCCACAGGACGGCAGCAGTCGCGCGCCCGCGACGGTAGAAGCAACGAGGGGGGACGGGCCTCGGCGGCCCGGCCCCCTGACAGCACGCCCGTAGTTCTTAGGGGGATGCATGGCCACCGTTGAACTCCGCTTCAGCGCGCTGCCCGAGCACGTCAGGACCGCCCGACTGGTGGCGGCAGCGGTGGCGCGCAGGGCCGGAGTGGACGAGGCCGTACTCGACGAGGTCAGACTCGCGGTGGGCGAGGCGTGCACCCGTGCCGTCGGACTGCACCAGAGCAGCGGCACGTCGGCGCCGGTCCGGGTGTCGCTGATCGAGGACGAGAAGCAGTTCTCCATCGAGGTCGGGGACGAGGCACCGCGTGCGGCCCCGGGTGACCGGGTGCCAGGCACCCATGGTGCGTCCGAGGAGCCGGACGTGGAGACCGAGGAGGACGAGATGGGCCTCGCGGTCATCAGCGGCCTGGTCGACGACTTCGAGGTGACCGCCGGTGAGAACGGCGGACTGATCAGGATGAGCTGGCCGACCACGCCGCCCGCCGCGCTCGTCCCGTAACACCCCGAAGTACCTGCGGACGCGGCCGAGCTACCGCGCGGACGCGACCGAGCTACCGAGCGGACGCGGCCGACGTGCGGCGCGGACGCGTCGCTGCGTACCCCGCAGACGTCCCGTGGGTCGCAAGCGGCACACGCCGCAGGACGTCCCCTCGTCCCCCGTAGGACGCGACCGACGAACCCGTAGAACCTCAAGGGCCCTGTTCAGCAGGGCCCTTTTGCGTGCGCGGACTGAGCGGGCTCGTTTTCGTGAATTCATTCACGATCAATGACCCGATTATTGGATCACGCGTCAACGCTTTTGCGCCATTACCGCTTTCGGGTTCCGCGTTCACTGTCGGATCATTTGCTGAAGGGCCTGTGAAGGCTAATTCTGTTTGCCGCACACTGTTTTGATCAGGTTCCGGTACCTACAATCCGTCCACATCTTGAGCTCAGCCCAAGCGTCAAGGAGGACGAATGGCGGGGCTTTCTACCCCTCATGAGTTTGACCACCCCACTACCCTCGCAGCCGCGGTACTGACGGATGACAACCGCATCATCGTGATGGTGATCGGGGTCGTCGCGCTCGCGGCACTCGTGGTCGCCGGAATCCTGGTGCGCCAGGTCCTCGCCGCCGGCGAGGGCACCGACAGCATGAAGGAGATCGCGACCGCGATCCAGGAGGGCGCGAATGCCTACCTGGGGCGGCAGATGAGGACCCTCGGCGTATTCGCCGCCGTGGTGTTCTTCCTGCTCATGCTGCTGCCCGCGGACGACTGGAATCAACGGGCCGGCCGGTCGATCTTCTTCCTGGTCGGCGCGGTGTTCTCGGCGACCACCGGTTATATCGGTATGTGGCTCGCCGTACGCAGCAATGTCCGTGTGGCTGCCGCGGCACGGGAAGCGACTCCCGCGGAGGGTGAGCCCGAAAAGGATCTCACCGCCGTTTCACACAAGGCCATGAAGATCGCTTTCCGCACGGGCGGTGTCGTCGGCATGTTCACGGTGGGGCTCGGTCTCCTGGGCGCCTCCTGCGTGGTGCTGGTGTACGCGGCCGACGCGCCGAAGGTCCTGGAGGGTTTCGGTCTCGGTGCCGCGCTGATCGCGATGTTCATGCGTGTCGGCGGCGGCATCTTCACCAAGGCCGCGGACGTCGGCGCCGACCTGGTCGGCAAGGTCGAGAAGGGCATTCCGGAGGACGATCCGCGCAATGCCGCGACCATCGCCGACAACGTGGGCGACAACGTCGGCGACTGCGCCGGCATGGCCGCCGACCTCTTCGAGTCGTACGCGGTGACGCTGGTCGCCGCGCTGATCCTCGGGAAGGCCGCGTTCGGCGACGCCGGGCTCGCGTTCCCGCTGATCGTTCCGGCGATCGGGGTCCTCACGGCGATGATCGGCATCTTCGCGGTCGCGCCACGCCGGGCGGACCGCAGCGGGATGAGCGCCATCAACCGAGGCTTCTTCATCTCCGCGGTGATCTCGCTGGTGCTGGTTGCGGTGGCCGTCTTCACCTATCTGCCGTCCTCGTACGCCGACCTGGACGGTGTCACCGACTCGGCCATCCAGGCCAAGGGCGGCGACCCGCGGATTCTCGCCATCCTCGCCGTCGCGATCGGCATCGTGCTGGCCGCGCTGATCCAGCAGCTGACCGGCTACTTCACCGAGACGACCCGCCGGCCCGTGCGGGACATCGGCAAGAGCTCGCTCACCGGCGCGGCCACCGTCGTCCTCGCCGGCATCTCCATCGGTCTCGAATCGGCCGTCTACACCGCCCTGTTGATCGGCCTCGGCGTGTACGGGGCGTTCCTCCTCGGCGGTACGTCGATCATGCTGGCGCTCTTCGCGGTGGCGCTGGCCGGCACCGGGCTGCTCACCACGGTCGGGGTGATCGTGGCCATGGACACCTTCGGTCCCGTGTCCGACAACGCGCAGGGCATCGCCGAGATGTCCGGCGACGTCGAGGGCGCGGGCGCCCAGGTGCTCACCGACCTGGACGCGGTGGGCAACACCACCAAGGCCATCACCAAGGGCATCGCCATCGCCACGGCCGTCCTCGCGGCCTCGGCCCTCTTCGGCTCGTACCGTGACGCGATCACCACGGCCGCGGGAGAGGTGGGCGAGAAGGTCTCCGGCAGCGGCGCCCCGCTGAACCTGATGATGGACATCTCACAGCCCAACAACCTGGTCGGCCTCATCGCGGGCGCCGCGGTCGTCTTCCTCTTCTCGGGGCTGGCGATCAACGCGGTGTCCCGGTCCGCCGGGGCCGTGGTCTACGAGGTGCGGCGGCAGTTCCGCGAGCACCCCGGGATCATGGACTACAGCGAGAAGCCGGAGTACGGGCGGGTCGTCGACATCTGCACCAAGGACGCGCTGCGCGAACTCGCCACGCCCGGTCTGCTCGCCGTACTGACGCCGATCGCTATCGGGTTCACGCTCGGGGTCGGCGCGCTCGGGTCGTTCCTGGCGGGCGCGATCGGCACCGGCACGCTGATGGCGGTCTTCCTCGCCAACTCGGGAGGCGCGTGGGACAACGCCAAGAAGCTCGTCGAGGACGGCCACCACGGCGGCAAGGGCAGTGAGGCGCATGCCGCGACGGTGATCGGGGACACGGTCGGCGACCCCTTCAAGGACACCGCCGGTCCCGCGATCAACCCGCTGCTGAAGGTGATGAACCTGGTGGCGCTCCTGATCGCGCCCGCGGTCGTCAAGTTCTCGTACGGCGACGACAGGAACGTCGGGCTGCGCGTGCTGATCGCGGCGCTGTCGTTCCTCGTGATCGTGGGCGCCGTCTACATCTCCAAGCGGCGCGGCCTCGCCATGGGCGACGAGGACGGCGACGCGGACAGGTCGGCCAAGTCACCCGATCCGGCGGTGGTTTCGTAGCGACGGGGACCTCTGCCCGGCCGGATTGCGGCCAACGGGCGGGCGGGCGGCGCGCATTGACGTGCTGTCCGCCCGCCCGCTCCTGTTCACGCTCTCTCCGTGAGCCTTGTCTCCCTGGTGCAAATGGCGCAATAACGGATAGAGCCGACGTTCGGCATGCGGTTGTCCCCCACTTGGCGTGTATGTTCCGGGGCCGAGAGCCATGGAAGGGACCAATCCGGTGAACAAGAAGCTCGCGGCCGCGGTGTCCGGCGGTGCGGTACTGGTGATGGCGCTGTCGGGATGCAGCAGCAGCAGCGACGACGGCAACGAGAAGCTGGACTCGTGGGCCAAGCAGGTCTGTGACGCGGTGAAGCCGCAGGCGAAGAAGATCGAGGCGGCCAACGCCGCGATCCAGAAGGAGACGTCGGACAACAGCACGCCCAAGGCGGTCCAGTCGACCGACTCGCAGGCGTTCCAGGACATGTCCGACGCCTACAAGGCGATCGGCGCCGCCGTGAAGAAGGCCGGGGCGCCGAATGTCGACGGTGGCGAGAAGAAGCAGACCGACGCGGTCAAGGAACTGGACGACATCTCCTCGTCGTACGCCGACCTGCGCAAGCAGGTCGACGGGCTCAACACCAAGGACCAGGCGAAGTTCGCCGACGGCCTCAAGGATGTCGCCACCGAACTCGACAAGCTGAGCCAGAGCGGTAACGACGCGCTGAAGAAGCTCGAGGAGGGTGACGTGGGCCAGGCCATGGCCCAGCAGGCGAGCTGCAAGAGCGCGTCCGGCTCTCCCGAGGTCACCAAGGGCTGAGCCGGCCGGGTGGCCCCGCCCCGCGGTGTCGGCGGCGGGGCCGGTTTTCCGAGCCCGGGAGTGGCGCTGACGCAGCCGTGACCGGGGTGGCTCCCGTGCTTTTCCGTGCCCGGGGGCGGCTCTGACGCTCAGCCGCGTCCGGGGCGGCCCTGACGGTGCTCGGTCCGCGTGGGTGGCCTGGTGGCGCGCCGTGCGCGGAACACGGTGCGTGGGGGTGATGGCGGCCTCGGCGGATCCCGGTACGTGGGCGTGGTGGCGGCCGTACGGTGCTGAGTGCTGAGTGCTGAGTGCTGAGTGCGCGGGGGTAGTGGCCGGCGTACGGTGCCCGGTCGCGCCGTCGTCGCGGCGCCCTGCGGGTCACAATGGGGTGGTGAGCCACACCAGCCTGTCACCGTTGCCCTCGTCCGACCGTCCCGACGTCGCCGCGCGGCTGCGGGACGCCCTGCTCGGCGCGTCCTACACCGCCGACGGGATGCTCGATCTGCTCGGCGCCCCCGCGTACGCGGCGCTGGCGCGCAGCGAGACCGTGCCCGCGCTCCGGGCGACCCGCGGGGACACCCCGCTGGAGACCCTCGTACGGCTGTTCCTGCTGCAACAGCCGGTGCCGCACGCGCGCGTGGCGGACGTGCTGCCCGTCGCCGACTGCCTGGACGGCGGATGGCTGACCTCGGTGGGCGGGGACGAGGTCGCCGCGACCGTGGACATCAGGCCGTACGGCGGGACGGACGGCGAGGACTGGTTCATCGTGTCCGACCTCGGGTGCGCGGTCGGCGGGGCCGGCGGCATCGGCAGCCGGGAGGAAGGTGTCGTCCTCGGCGTCGGCGGGGCGTCCACGACGCTCGCCGGCATCACCGTGCGTACGCCCGTCGCCTCCGCGCTCGACCTCGGCACCGGCTCCGGTATCCAGGCGCTGCACACCGCGCAGCACGCGACGCGCGTGACGGCGACCGACGTCAACCCCCGCGCCCTGCTCATCACCGCACTCACCCTGGCGCTCTCCGGTGCCCCGGCGGCCGATCTGCGGGAGGGCTCCCTCTTCGAGCCGGTCGCCGACGAGAAGTACGACCTGATCGTCTCGAACCCGCCCTTCGTGATCTCGCCCGGCGCCCGGCTCACGTACCGGGACGGCGGGATGGGCGGGGACGATCTCTGCCGCACGCTCGTTCAGCAGGCGGGGGAGCGGCTGAACGAAGGGGGGTACGCGCAGTTTCTCGCCAACTGGCAGCACGTGGAGGGGGAGGACTGGCAGGACCGGCTCCGCTCGTGGGTGCCGCGCGGCTGCGACGCGTGGATCGTGCAGCGCGAGGTGCAGGACGTCATGCAGTACGCGGAGTTGTGGCTGCGGGACGCGGCCGACCACCGCAGCGACCCCGCCGAGTACCAGACGCGGTACGACGCCTGGCTCGACGAGTTCGAGGCGCGCAAGGTGAAGGCCGTCGGCTTCGGCTGGATCAGCCTGCGCAGGACCGGCGCCGCGGAGCCATCGATCACGGTCGAGGAATGGCCGCATTCGGTCGAGCAGCCGCTCGGTGACGCCGTGCGCGCGCACTTCGACCGCGTCGGCTATCTGCGGGAGCACGACGACGCGGCCCTGCTTTCCGGCCACTTCAGGCTCGTGGCCGAGGTCGTCCAGGAGCAGGTCGGACTGCCCGGTGCCGAGGACCCCGAGCACGTGGTGCTGCGTCAGCACCGCGGAATGCGCCGGGCGACCAAGGTGGACACCGTCGGCGCGGGCTTCGCGGGCGTCTGTGACGGCACGCTGAGCGCGGGGCGGATTCTGGACGCCATCGCGCAACTCGTCGGCGAGGACCCCGTCCTGCTGCGCGACCGCACACCCGAGCAGATCCGGCTGCTGGTGGAACAGGGGTTCATCGAGCCGGTGAGGTGACACCGCGCGGGGGACACGACTGCCGGGGCCGGGGGCGCCGTCGGGTAGCGCGTTGCCCTCTGGGTCGGGAGCGCCGTCGAGTAGGCGACCCCCCTCGGCCGTCCTGCGGGGCCCGGCCCGCGGGGCGCTCCGCCGACTCCCTGAGCGGGCGACTCCCTGGGCCGCGGCTCCCTCGGTGGGCGGGGCTCTCCACCGGCGACTCCTGGGCCTGCGGCTCCCTCGACCGGCGGCGGGCTTCGACCGGCGGCGGGCTTCGGTCGCCGGGGTTGCGCCTGACGGGGCCTGTGCACGACGAGGGCTGCGTACGACGGAGCCTGCGTACGAGGGAGCCTGCGTACGACGGAGCCTGTGTACGAGGAGGCCGCGGTCGCCGGGAGTCGCGGGCGAGGCGGGGCGGGCGTCGGTGAAACGACGAATTCGCCACACCACGTCGTCCGGCCGCGGCCCCCGCCCACGCTGCGGCGGACCCGCGGGGTGGCAGCGCGCGGGCTCCGCCGGGTGCTCACGGGGTCGGCCGCTCCGCGTTCACCGCGGGTTCGTCCGGCCGTTTCCCGGCCGTGCCAGTCTCCGCACCCTGGAACGGCGGGACGGAAGGGTGAAGCCATGGAAAGCGGGCCGGCGATCTTCGCGGGAGCGGCGTTCACCCTGTTCGGAGGGGCACTGCTGGCGTGGACCGCGATGCGGCTGCGGCACCGCGAGCCCGTCGCCCTCGGTGTGAACCCCGTCGCATCGGCGACGCTCGCGGGCCTCGCCTCAGCCGGCGCGCTGGTGCTCGGCGTCTGGTGCTTCACGCGCGCGTAGGGAGGGGTTCGCCGGTATCCGGGCGGATGGCGTCCGGTAATTGAGAGGTCACGCTCCGGATAGGGGCGAAACAGCTGGTGGCCACTCCGGGCGGCAGGAATGGCGGGAGTCGGGTTACCGTTCGAGTGGCCGTTGCGGGCTTTTCCCGTTTGACACGGGGGCGGGATGTACCGTCACACTCCGCAGCGTCAGCACGACACGACCCCCGGGAGCAAGACCTGGGGAGACCCCCCTCGTCGATCCGGAGAGAAGAGCGAAGTTGTCCCCGACCAGCGACACCGCACACGGCGGCCGCCGACTCGTCATCGTCGAGTCGCCTGCCAAGGCGAAGACGATCAAGGGCTACCTCGGCCCCGGCTACGTCGTCGAAGCGAGCGTCGGGCACATCCGCGACCTCCCGAACGGCGCCGCCGAGGTGCCCGAGAAGTACACCGGCGAGGTGCGCCGCCTCGGCGTCGACGTCGAACACGACTTCCAGCCGATCTACGTCGTCAACGCTGACAAGAAGGCCCAGGTCAAGAAGCTCAAGGACCTGCTGAAGGACTCCGACGAGCTCTTCCTCGCCACCGATGAGGACCGCGAGGGCGAAGCCATCGCGTGGCACCTCCTCGAGGTCCTGAAGCCCAAGGTCCCCGTCCACCGGATGGTCTTCCACGAGATCACCAAGGACGCCATCCGCGCCGCCGTCGCCAACCCGCGCGAGCTCAACAAGCGCATGGTCGACGCCCAGGAGACCCGCCGCATCCTCGACCGCCTCTACGGCTACGAGGTCTCGCCGGTCCTGTGGAAGAAGGTCATGCCACGCCTGTCGGCCGGCCGTGTCCAGTCCGTGGCGACCCGCCTCGTCGTCGAGCGTGAGCGCGAGCGCATCGCCTTCCGCTCCGCCGAGTACTGGGACCTCACCGGCACCTTCGGCACGGGCCGCGCGGGCGACGCGTCGGACCCGTCGGCGCTGGTCGCCAGGCTGACGGCGGTCGAAGGCAAGCGCGTCGCCCAGGGCCGCGACTTCGACTCGCTCGGGCAGATCAAGGGCCCTAACACGCTCCACCTGGACGAGACGAACGCCCGCGCGCTCGCCGCCGCCCTCCGGGACACGGACTTCGCGGTCCGCTCGGTCGAGTCCAAGCCGTACCGCCGCTCGCCGTACGCCCCGTTCCGTACGACGACGCTCCAGCAGGAGGCCTCGCGCAAGCTCGGCTTCGGCGCGAAGGCCACCATGCAGGTGGCGCAGAAGCTGTACGAGAACGGCTTCATCACCTACATGCGTACGGACTCCACCACGCTGTCGGACACGGCGGTCGGCGCCGCCCGTGCCCAGGTCACGCAGCTGTACGGGGCCGACTACCTGCCGGCCCAGCCGCGCACGTACGCCGGGAAGGTCAAGAACGCGCAGGAGGCGCACGAGGCGATCCGCCCCTCGGGTGATCGTTTCCGCACCCCGGCCGAGACGGGTCTGACCGGCGACCAGTTCAAGCTGTACGAGCTGATCTGGAAGCGGACCGTTGCCTCCCAGATGAAGGACGCGGTCGGCAACTCCGTCACCGTCAAGATCGCGGGCCGCGCCTCCGACGGCCGCGACGCCGAGTTCAGTGCGTCCGGCAAGACGATCACCTTCCACGGCTTCCTCAAGGCGTACGTCGAAGGCGCCGACGACCCGAACGCCGAGCTGGACGACCGCGAGCGCCGGCTGCCCCAGGTGAGCGAGGGCGACCCGCTGTCCGCCGAGGAGATCTCGGTCGACGGCCACGCCACCAAGCCCCCGGCCCGCTACACCGAGGCCAGCCTGGTCAAGGAGCTCGAGGAGCGCGAGATCGGCCGCCCGTCGACGTACGCGTCGATCATCGGCACGATCCTCGACCGCGGATACGTCTTCAAGAAGGGCACGGCTCTCGTCCCGTCCTTCCTCTCCTTCGCCGTGGTCAACCTCCTGGAGAAGCACTTCGGGCGGCTCGTCGACTACGACTTCACCGCCAAGATGGAGGACGACCTCGACCGCATCGCGCGGGGCGAGGCGCAGTCCGTGCCGTGGCTGAAGCGGTTCTACTTCGGCGAGGGCGAGGCGAGCGGCGCCGCCGAGGCGGGCAACGGCGACGGCGACCACCTCGGCGGTCTCAAGGAACTCGTCACCGACCTGGGCGCCATCGACGCCCGCGAGGTGTCGTCCTTCCCGGTCGGCAACGACATCGTGCTGCGCGTCGGCCGCTACGGCCCCTACGTCGAGCGTGGCGAGAAGGACTCCGAGAACCACCAGCGCGCGGACGTCCCCGAGGACCTCGCCCCGGACGAACTGGACGTCGCGTACGCGGAGGAGCTGCTGGCCAAGCCCAGCGGCGACTTCGAGCTCGGCGCCGACCCGGCGACCGGCCACCAGATCATCGCCAGGGACGGCCGCTACGGCCCGTACGTCACCGAGGTGCTCCCCGAGGGCACCCCGAAGACCGGCAGGAACGCCGTCAAGCCGCGTACGGCATCGCTGTTCAAGACGATGTCGCCGGACACGGTGACGCTCGACGAGGCCCTCAGGCTGATGTCGCTGCCGCGGGTCGTCGGCAAGGACGCCGAGGGTGTGGAGATCACCGCGCAGAACGGCCGCTACGGGCCGTATCTGAAGAAGGGCACGGACTCGCGGTCGCTGACCGCCGAGGAGCAGCTCTTCACCATCACGCTGGAGGAGGCGCTCGCGATCTACGCGCAGCCCAAGCAGCGTGGACGTGCCGCCGCCAAGCCGCCGCTGAAGGAGCTGGGCGAGGACCCGGTCAGCCAGAAGCCGGTCGTAATCAAGGACGGTCGCTTCGGCCCGTACGTCACCGACGGCGAGACCAACGCGACCCTGCGGTCCGGTGACAGCGTCGAGGAGATCACCCCGGAGCGCGGCTTCGAACTGCTCGCCGAGAAGCGCGCCAAGGGCCCGGTCAAGAAGACCGCGAAGAAGGCACCGGCCAAGAAGACGGCCGCGAAGAAGGCCCCGGCCAAGAAGACGGCCGCGAAGAAGACGACGGCGTCCAAGACGACGGCCAAGGCACCCGCCAAGAAGGCCGCCGCCGAGAAGACGGCCGCCTCGGAGAGCTGACTTCCGCGGAGGACTTCCGGGGGGCCTCTCCGGGGGCCTTCTCCCGGAGGCCTCAGTCGGAGGGCCCTTTCGGACGTCAGCATGGATCCCCTCAAGGGCGGCTCCCTGGAGCCCACGCGGCCTCTCTTCTGCCCGTCCTCGCGCGCCCCCACACCTCCGGATGTGGGGGCGCTCGTACGTTCGGCCGCGCCTTCGGGGAGCCGGTCCCCTCCGGATAGGCTGTCAGGATGACGCGAGCCGAGCAGCCAACGGCCCACCACCGGGCCCCCGACGACGCCCTGGTCGCAGATTCCCGGGAGCGGGCCGTCCGCGCACTCCTGCGCCGACCGCAGTTGAAACGCCTGTGGAGCGCGCAGCTGGTGGGCGGAGTCGGCGATGCCCTGGCCCTGCTGGTCCTGGTCCTCCTCGTCCTCCAGGCGGCCATCGCCGATGGCTCCTTCGGCGGCGGCTATCGCGGGGCGAGCCTCGCCGTGGCGGCCGTCTTCGGGGCACGCGTCCTCGCGACGCTGCTGTTCGGGGCGGTACTCCTCGGCCCGCTCAGCTCACTGACCTGCCAGGAGGGGCCGCTCGACCGCCGCTGGACCATGATCGGGGCGGACGCCGTACGCGCCGCCCTCCTGATCGTCGCGCCGCTGTGGATCGACTGGACCCCGGACGACGCGCTTGCCGTCCTCCTGGTGACCGCCTTCGTGACCGGCGTCGCCGAGCGCTTCTGGACCGTGTGCCGCGAGAGCGCGGCGCCCGCGCTGCTGCCCGCGCCGCCCCCGGAGGGTGCGACGGTGCGCCCGCTGCCGGACCACATGGACACACTGCGGCGCCTGTCGCTGCGTACGGCCTTCGTGTCGGTGCCGCTCGCGGCCGCCGCACTCGTCGCCGTGTCGCTGCTGAACAACCTGCTGGGCGCCGGGCTCGACTGGTTCGAGCAGCACCAGGCGGCTCTCGCCTCGTACGTCGCCGCCGGTCTGTTCGCCGCCTCCCTCACCGTGCTCACCTCCCTGACACTGCCCGGCACGCGCACCCCCCGCGCCCGCTCGCCCCTGGAGGGGCTGCGCCGTCCCAAGACCGGCACGGGCGTCGACAAGGGCCGTACGGGGGCCATACCGCTGCTCGTGCCGGCCTGCGCCGCCGTCGCCGGGGCCGTCGCGGCCGCCGTCGCCGTCTTCGTGCTGCACGCCAAGGACCTCGGCGGCGGCCCGGTGACGTACGGGCTGCTGGTGCTCGTGCTGACCGGCGGTGTCGTGATCGGCATCCGTACGGCGCCGTCCCTGCTGCCCTCGCTGTCGCGGCGCCGGCTGCTCGCGCTGGCCATCGCCTTCACGGGCGTCGCCCTGCTCACCGCCGGACTCGTCCCGGATGTCACGACGGTGCTGCTGATAGTCGGTTTCGCGGGGGTCGGCGCGGGTGTCGCCGCCAACACCGGGCACACACTGCTCGACCAGGAGACCGAGGAGTACCGCCGGCCGCGGACGACCGAGCACCTGCACGCGGTCGTACGGGTGTCCGTGGCGCTCGGTGTGCTGGTGGCGCCCCTGGTCGCCGCCGCCATCGGTCCGCACCGGCTGGAGAACGGCAAGTTCGTCTTCGCGCACGGCGGTGCCGCCTTCACGCTGATGCTCGTCGGCGCACTGCTGCTGCCGGTGGCCGCGCTGGTGCTCGCCAAGATCGACGACCGGTCCGGAGTGCCGCTGCGGCACGATCTGCGGGACGCGCTGCGCGGCGGCGACGACCCGGAGCAGGCGCCCGCCGCAGCCGGTTTCTTCATCGCCCTGGAGGGCGGCGACGGGGCCGGCAAGTCCACGCAGGCCGAGGCCCTCGCGGACTGGATCCGCGCCAAGGGACACGAGGTCGTCGTCACCCGCGAGCCCGGGGCGACGCCGGTCGGGAAGCGGCTGCGGTCGATCCTGCTGGACGTGTCCTCGGCCGGCCTCTCCAACCGCGCGGAGGCCCTGCTCTACGCGGCCGACCGCGCGGAGCACGTGGACACGGTGGTGCGCCCCGCGCTCGAACGCGGCGCCATCGTCATCTCGGACCGCTACATCGACTCCTCGGTGGCCTACCAGGGAGCAGGCCGCGACCTGTCGCCGACCGAGATCGCGCGGATCTCGCGGTGGGCGACCGACGGTCTCGTGCCGCATCTGACGGTCCTGCTGGACGTGTCTCCGGAGACGGCCCGTGAGCGGTTCACGGAGGCACCCGACCGCCTGGAGTCCGAGCCGGCCGAGTTCCACGCGCGCGTGCGGTCCGGTTTCCTCACCCTCGCCGCCGCCGACCCCGGGCGTTACCTGATCGTCGACGCGGGCCAGGAGCCCGAAGCGGTCACCACCGTCGTCCGGCACCGGCTCGACATGATGCTGCCCCTCTCCGAGGCCGAGGTGAAGGCCCAGGAGGAGGCGCGCAGGGCGGCCGAGGAGGAGGCCCGGCGCAAGGCGGAGGAAGAGGCGCGCCGCAAGGCCGAGGAGGAGCGTCTGGAGCGCGAGCGCCAGGAGCAGCTCGCCAAGCTGCGTGCCGAGGAGGAGGAGCGCAAGCAGCGCGAGCTGGAGGAGGCTCAGCGCCGCGAGGCCGAGCGCCAGGCGGAGGAGGCCCGGCAGCGCGCCGAGGAGGCCCGCCGCCGCGCCGAGGAGGAGCGCGTCCGCAAGCTCGCCGAGGAGCAGGCGCGGGCCGCCGAGGAGGAGCGCAGGCGCAGGCAGGCCGAGGAGGAGGCGCGGCTGCGTGCCGAGGCCGAGGCCCGGCGCCTGGAGAAGCAGCGCAAGGCCGAGGAGGCGTTGCTGCGGGCGGAACAGGCGCGACGGGCGGCGGCGGAGGCCGCGGCTGCTTCGGCGGCCGCGGTGACCGCGGCCGGGGCGCTGGGAGCGGGGCCCTCGGGCGCCGGTGCCGCGTCTGCGGCGCCTTCGGTGGCCGCTTCGACGCCTTCCGCGCCGGCTGCGGACAGCCGGCCGACCGTGCCGACGCCGGTCGTGACACCGACGAACGCGACGGGCGGCCCTGCGGACGAGACTGCGGTACTGCCGCCCGTGCGGGAGGTCGGGGAGGGCTTCGGGTCCGGGACCGCCGGTTCTGGGACCACCGGTTCCGGGAGCGGTTCCCGACGGGACGGCAGTTCCCGTGGGGACGGCAGTTCCCGTGGGGACGGCGAGGAGACGGCCACGCTGCCGAAGCCGCCGGTCCCGCCGACGGCGGCCGACGAGACGGCGGTGCTGCCGCCGGTTCCTTCGACGGCAGCGGATGAGACGGCGGTGCTGCCCCCGGTGACGCCCGGTGCGGCGGACGAGACGGCCGTGCTGCCTCCGGTGCGTGCGGACCGTCCGGCCGACGGGACGGCGGTGCTGCCGCCCGTACGTGACGCGGGCGAGGCCCCGGCACGCGGCAGGGCAACGAGCGGGTCGACCGACCGTGTGCCGCCGGGTTTCTTCCGCGACGAGCGCCCGGCGGGCGACGAACGCCGGCGGCCCGACGGCGGAGACGCGAGCGAGGGTGGCAACGAGCGCACGCGCGAGCTGCCACAGGTCGACGAGACGGGCACCCCGCGCCGGCGGCGCTCGGACTGGGCTGAGGAGACTCCGCTGGACGACCTCCCGAGCCTGGCGGACGAGCTGCTCGGTCCGCGCGAGGACGACGACCGGGACGAGGGGCGCGGCAGGGGCGGACGGCGTCGCTGAGCCGATCCGGCATAGGCCCCGGCACCCGCATCGAGGGCGGCACCGGCAGAGCGGTGGCATCGGCACCGACGGCGATGAGCCGAGTGCCGCCGGATTCGTGATGGGGGCGGGGTGCCCGGACCGGGCGCCCCGCCCCCGGCGTCGTCGGGGCCGCGGTGCATGGCTGCCCGGCGGCTCCGCCGGGCTGGGGCGGTCGGCGTATCGCTGTCCGCCCGCTCCGCCGGGTTGTCGGGGCCGGCGGCGCGTATCGCGTCCGGTGGTGGATCCCCGGCGCCAAGGCGGGATTGTCAGTGCCCTCCCGCACAATGGGACGCGGCAGGGCGAAGTGCGACGGAAGGGCGGTGCCCCATGCCCGTGTGGGACGACCTGGTGGGCCAGGAGAAGGTGAGCGTGCAGCTCGCCGGTGCCGCCCGTGACGCCGACGCGCTCGTGACGGCGATCGCCACGGACACCGCGCCCCCCGAGGCGACGAAGATGACGCACGCCTGGCTGTTCACGGGCCCGCCCGGCTCCGGCCGTTCCACGGCGGCACGGGCGTTCGCCGCCGCGCTCCAGTGCGTGAGCCCCGACCGGGCCCTCGGCGGAGTCCCCGGCTGCGGTTTCTGCGACGGCTGTCATACGAGCCTGGTGGGCACGCACGCCGACGTGCAGATCGTCCGCACCGACCTGCTCTCCATCGGCGTGAAGGAGACCCGCGACCTGGTCCGCCGCGCCCAGATGTCACCGGCGACGGGCCGCTGGCAGGTCATCGTCCTGGAAGACGCCGACCGCCTCACGGAGGGCGCGGGCAACGTCATCCTGAAGGCGGTCGAGGAGCCGGCGCCCCGCACGGTCTGGCTTCTGTGCGCCCCCTCCATCGAGGACGTCCTCCCCACCATCCGCTCCCGCTGCCGCCTCCTCACCCTGCGCACCCCGCCGGTGGACGCGGTCGCCGACATCCTCGTACGCCGCGACGGCATCGAGCCGACGGTCGCGGCGGCCGTCGCCCGCGCCACTCAGGGCCACATCGGCCGGGCCCGCCGGCTGGCCACGGACGAGCGGGCCCGCACGCGCCGCGCCGCCGTCCTCAGGCTCCCGCTGCGCATCGACGACATCGGCGGCTGCCTCAGAGCGGCCCAGGAGCTGATCGACACAGCGGCGGAGGACGCCAAGCAGCTCGCCGAGGAGGTCGACGTGAAGGAGACCGACGACCTGAAGACGGCCCTCGGCGCGAGCCAGGGCGGCCGGATGCCGCGCGGCACGGCGGGCGTCATGAAGGACCTGGAGGACAGGCAGAAGCGCCGGAGAACGCGTACGCAGCGCGACAGCCTCGACCTCGCCCTGATCGACCTCACCGGGTTCTACCGCGACGTGCTCGCCCTTCAGCTGGGGTCCGGCGTGGCCATCGCCAACTCCGAGGTGCAGGACAGCCTGGAGCGCATAGCGCGCGGCAGCTCCCCGGAGGCGACGCTCCGCCGTATCGACGCCATCGCCGCGTGCCGCGAGGCCCTCGACCGCAACGTGGCCCCGCTGCTCGCGGTGGAGGCGATGACGGTGACGCTCAGAGCGGGCTGACGGCTGCCCCGGTGCTTCGAGGGGGACTGCGAAGCATCGTCAGGACGGACTCGCTTGACCGGGTCACTCGTACGAGCCGGTTTCCCCACCGATGGTGATCGAGCGGTCGCGCAAGGTTACGCTCGCGGGATGCACATCAGGCGCTCCCTGCGGCCGTCGCGGTCCCTCCGGCCCGCCCGGGCCCTCCGTTCCCAGTCACCCCGCCGTGTCCGGACCGTGGGAGTGCCGCGCCCTCTGCGCGCCGGCGGCATCCTGCTCGCCGCCGCGGCGCTCCTCGTCTCCGCCTGCTCCCCGGGCAGTTCGACGACGGCAGCCACGGCGTCGACGGCGGACGCCGCGCTGGCCGCGCTGCCCCGGGCCACGCCGTCGGCGCTCTCCCCGTACTACGAGCAGAAACTGACCTGGCGCTCGTGCGGTGTCCCCGGCTTCGAGTGCGCCACGATGAAGGCACCGCTCGACTACGCGAAGCCGGCGTCGGGCACCGTCAAGCTGGCCGTGGCCCGCAAGAAGGCCACGGGCCCGGGCAAGCGCATCGGCTCGCTGCTGGTCAACCCGGGCGGACCGGGGGGTTCGGCGATCGGCTACCTGCAGTCGTACGCGGGCATCGGCTACCCGGCCGAGGTCCGGGCGCGCTACGACATGGTGGCGGTCGACCCGCGGGGCGTGGCCCGCAGCGAACCCGTCGAATGCCTGACCGGCCCCCGCATGGACGCGTACACGCAGACGGACGTCACCCCGGACGACGAGAAGGAGAAGGGGGAACTGGTCGCCGCTTACGAGGAGTTCGCGGAGGGCTGCGGCCGGGATTCGCCCCGTCTGCTGCGGCATGTGTCGACGGTCGAGGCGGCCCGCGACATGGACGTGCTGCGCGCCGTGCTCGGCGACTCGAAGCTGCACTACGTGGGAGCCTCGTACGGGACGTTCCTGGGGGCGACGTACGCCGGGCTGTACCCCGGACGGGTGGGCAGGCTGGTGCTGGACGGCGCGATGGACCCCTCGCTGTCCGCCCGCAGGATGAACGAGGATCAGACGGCGGGCTTCGAGACGGCGTTCCAGGCCTTCGCGAAGGACTGCGTGGGACAGAGCGACTGCCCGCTCGGCGGGGCGGGCACGAGCGCGGCCCAGGCGGGCAGGAACCTGCGGGCGTTCTTCGACGGGCTCGACAAGGCACCCGTCCCGGCGGGCGACGCGGACGGCCGGAAGCTCGGTGAGGCGCTGGCCACCACCGGCGTGATCGCGGCGATGTACGACGAGACGGCCTGGCCGCAGCTGCGCGAGGCGCTCACCTCGGCGATGAAGGACAAGGACGGAGCGGGTCTGCTCGTCCTCGCGGACAGCTATTACGAGCGCGACGAGAACGGCAAGTACGCGAACCTGATGTTCGCCAACGCGGCGGTGAACTGCGTGGACCTGCCGGCGGCCTTCTCGGGCCCCGACGAGGTGGAGAAGGCGCTCCCGGCCTTCGAGAAGGCGTCCCCGGTGTTCGGCGAGGGCCTGGCCTGGTCCGCCCTGAACTGCGCGTACTGGCCGGTCCGGCCCACCGGGGAGCCGCACCGCATCGAGGCGAAGGGCGCCGCTCCGATCCTCGTGGTCGGCACGACCCGCGACCCGGCCACCCCCTACGCCTGGGCCCAGGCCCTCGCCGACCAGCTCGCCTCCGCGACGCTGCTCACCTACAACGGCGACGGCCACACCGCCTACGGCCGCGGCAGCGCCTGCATCGACGCCGCGATCAACCGCTACCTCCTCCGGGGCGCCGCCCCCAGCAAGGAGAAGAGCTGCTCGTGACCCCACCGCACGCCCCGGTGTCCAGGGCCCCAGGGCGTGTGCGGAGCACCCTGCGAAACTGTGTAGACTTACCGACGTTGCTGATCGCACCATGGTGCGGACAGCGCGCCGCCTTAGCTCAGATGGCCAGAGCAACGCACTCGTAATGCGTAGGTCTCGGGTTCGAATCCCGAAGGCGGCTCTGTGAAAGCCTCAGGACTCACTCGCCGTGACCTGGGGCTTTTGCTTTGCGCGGACGCTGTGACGGCGCTGGGCGCGGGCCGTTCGGCTGTCGAGGGTCTCGGTGGGGCCCGGATCGGGCGCCGCGCAGCCGGTCGCTCCAGTTCGCGCTCAATGGGGCCGTGGGGGACAGCCGATGAACGTGAGCAGTTCAGGAAGGCCTGGGGCGATGAGGAAGCGCACTCTGCGGTTCGGGCTGTACGCGGACGAGCAAGGGGTCGCGTGGGTTCGTGGGCTCGTCGGGGAGGCCGTGGGCGCTCGGAGTGCTCGGGTCGTCGGTGAGGTCGCCGTGCGCACGGTTTCCGACGGAGGGCTGACGACCGCCCACCTGTACGACTTCCTGGCGGAGCAGTGGGACTGGGAGCATCCCGGTCAGTCCGGCGGGACGCGGGAACCGGTCGAGCTGCGGGTCCACTTGGTGTGTTCCCTGCGGACGTGGCGGGCCATCCGCAAGACGGTCGTCAGGAGCCTGTGCCCGGAGGGCATGGCGCCCCACACCTGCCGGGTTCCCTGGACGGCTGCCTGAGCGCGTCCGCGGGGCCGGGGCGTTGCCGACAGACGGAGTTCGTACGACCGGGAACGGCTCGGTGAACGGCTAGCATCGCGGACGGGTGTCGGCCGAGATGAGGTGGGTGTCGTGGCGCAGGAGCCGCGGATCGCTGTTGCCGTGGTGACCATGGGGAACCGGCCCGCCGAGGTCGACGCGCTGCTGGCGTCCGTCGCCAAGCAGGATGTCGCTCCCGCCCGGATCGTGATCGTCGGGAACGGCTGCCCCCTTCCCGACTTCGCCGAGCGGCTCGGGCTGCCCGGCGAGGTCACCCCCATCGAGGTGGACGAGAACCTCGGGTGCCCGGGCGGGCGCAACGTGGCGCTCAGCAGGCTGCGGGAGTTCGGGGACGTCGATGTCGTCGTCGAGCTCGACGACGACGGGCTCCTCGTCGACGCCGACGTGCTGCGCAAGGTGCGCGAGCTGTTCGCCGGAGACCCGCGGCTCGGCATCGTGGGGTTCCGCATCGCCGACGAGCACGGGGAGACTCAGCGGCGCCACGTACCCCGTGTCGGCGCCCGCGATCCCATGCGGGGCGGGCCCGTGACCGGCTTCCTCGGCGGCGGGCACGCCTTCTCCATGCGCATGCTCGACGAGATCGGGGACTGGCCGGCCGAGTTCTTCTTCGCCCACGAGGAGACCGACGTCGCCTGGCGCGCCGTCGACGCCGGGTGGACCGTCCTGTACGAACCCGGACTGCTCCTCCAGCACCCGAAGACCTCGCCCGCGCGGCACGCCATCTACTACCGCGTCACCGCCCGCAACCGCGTCTGGCTCGTCCGGCGGCGGCTTCCCCTTCCACTCATCCCCGTTCACCTGGGCATCTGGGTGCTCCTCACGCTCGCCCGGACGCGGTCCGCGGGCGGGTTGCGTGCCTGGTTCGGCGGGTTCGTCGAGGGGTTCCGGGCGTCGGGCGGGGAGCGGCGGCCCATGCGGTGGCGTACGGTCTGGCGGCTCACGCGGCTGGGACGGCCGCCCGTCATCTGACCGTCGTCGGCGTGCCGCCGGGGATCGGGACGGCCTCATCCCCGTTCGGTTCCGGCGGTCCGTCAGCTCAGGCCGGGCGAAGGTTCCGGCGCGGGCGCGGGCGCGGACGCACGTGGACGAGGGCCCCGGTCGCCCACCTCCGACGACCGGAATGAGCTGAGGGGGGTGCTGCTGGGGGAGGGGTGACGAGGCGCCGGCCGACGTCACTTCGCGTCCGCGTAGCACTCCACCACCGCCGTGGTGAACGGGAAGCGGACCGGGGTCTCCCCGAACGTGAGCCTGCCCGCCAGTTCCGCCGCTTCGCGGATCGCGGTGACCACCGTGTCGGCCTCCTCGGCGGGACAGTGGACGATCACCTCGTCGTGCTGGAAGAAGACGAGTTCGGCGGCCAGGCCGGCGCACGTGCGGCGGAGGGCGGCGAGCACCAGCAGGGCCCAGTCGGCGGCGCTGCCCTGGACGACGAAGTTGCGCGCGAACCGGCCGCGGGCGCGGGAGTCGCTGGAGGCGTAACCCGGGACCCAGGCCTGGTCGGCGGTGCTCCTCGCGGTGTCGGCGGGGTCCGCCGGGTCGTCCTGCGGGATGCCGGCCTCCTCCGTGGAGTCCTCGCCGGACCCGGCCGCCGGGGGGCACGTCCGCCCCAGCCACGTACGCACCAGGCGCCCCTCCTCGCCCGCCCGCGCCGCGTCGTCGACGTACGCGACGGCCTTGGGGAAGCGGCGGCGCAGCAGGGCGAGGTTCTTCAGGCCGTCGCCTGACGTCTGTCCGTACACCGCGCCCAGCACGGCGAGCTTGGCCTGGGCACGGTCGCCGGCGAAGGCGCGGTCGGACACCGACTGGTACAGGTCGCTCTCGCGTCCCGCGACCTCCATCAGGCCGGGGTCGCGGGAGATCGCCGCCAGCACGCGCGGTTCCATCTGGTCGGCGTCGGCCACGACGAGCCGCCAGCCCGGGTCGGCGACGACCGCGCGGCGGATCACCTTGGGGATCTGCAGGGCGCCGCCGCCGTTGGTCACCCAGCGGCCGGTGACCGTGCCGCCCGGCAGGTACTCGGGACGGAAGCGGCCGTCCCTGACCCAGTCCTGGAGCCAGGACCAGCCGTGGGCGACCCAGATGCGGTACAGCTTCTTGTACTCGACGAGCGGCTTCACGGCCGGGTGGTCGAGGGACTCGATCTCCCACCGTCTGGTGGATCTGACCTTGATCCCGGCCTGGGCGAAGGCCTTGACGACGTCGGCCGGCAGGTCGGGGCGGACCCGGCGGCCGAACGCGGCCGACACCTCGTCCGCGAGCTCGGCCAGGCGGCGGGGCTCGCCGCCGCCCGCGTACCGCTCGCCGAGCATTTCGTGCAGTACCTCGCGGTGGACGTCCGCGCTCCACGGGAGCCCCGCCCCGTTCATCTCGGCGGCCACCAGCATCCCCGCCGACTCGGCGGCGGTCAGCAGCCGCATCCGCTCCGGGTGCTCCGCCGCGTCGTGGCGGCGCTGCTGGTCCGCGTAGACCTCAAGGAGGTCCCGGAGGGGTACGTGCGCACGGCGCGGTTCGAAGAGGGAGGACTGCGCGCCCGGCTCGGCGGAGCGCTGCGGAGGGTCCCGCGGTACGGGCCCGCCGTGCAGCCGGGCCAGTGCGGCGGCCGCCGACCGGGGTTCACCGAGGCGACCCTCGTGGCCGAGCAGCAGGGTCTCGGCGGCCTCGATGTCGTAGCACCGCTCGACTCGCACCCCCGTGGCGAGCAGATGCGGATACACCTCGGCCGTCGACCGCCACACCCAGCGGACCACGTCCGGCCGTGCGCGCACGGCCTCGACGAGATCCGCCTCCCGACGGACCGGGCCCGCGGGCAGCCCGTCCCGGCCGAGGGCGGCGACTTCGACGCCGCCGTCCTCGGCCGGCGCGAGAGCCCACCGGTCCGTCATGTCTGCGAGTGTCGCAGGGGGGTCTGACATCGGCGTTCCGCGCGGACCGCGCGGCGTTCGTACCCCGCCGACCGGGCCACCACCACGTCGCCACGAGCGGATCCTCCTGGCCCTGCCGGAGCACGAGAACGGCGGCCGCGTACGAGGGGACCGTTCATCCTCGTCGGGCGGTTGCCCGGTGGGGCGCAGCAGCCGGTGGCACCGCCCGTCATACCCGGCCTCGTCGCCACCACCGCGTCACGGGAGGGGAGTTGCGCGCGAGGGCGCCGCGACTCCCCGGCCCCGCCACCGACGCCCGCCACCGACGCCCGCCACCGTCGCCCCGCCGCCGTCGCCCCCGCTACCGTCGCCCCGCCGCCGTCGCCCCCGCCACCGTCGCCCCGCCGCCGTCGCCCCCGCCACCGTCGCCCCCGCTACCGACGCCCCGCCACCGTCGCCCCCGCCGCCGACACCCCCACCGCGACCACCAGGCACGCCCCCGCGCACCCGCCCAGCAGGTCCCACGGGACCGTGACCACCACCGGTGCCGACAGGCGGCCCAGGGCCGCGGCCAGCCCGGTGAGGGTCACGGCGGTGACGGCCAGGCCGAGGACGGCGCCCACGGCGACTCCCAGCGCCGACTCACCCGCCACCACGCACAGCACCTGCGCCCGGGTGGCTCCCGCCAGCCGCAGGAAGCGCAGCTCCTGGCCTCGGGCACAGGTCGCCATCAGCAGGGTGCCGGCGAGTGAGATGCCCGCGTACACGAGGGCGATACCGAGCACGACGAGCAGTCCGAGCCGGGTCTGCGGGCTGGTGCGCGGATGGGTGGCGGCCAGCCAGGCCGCCGTCGTGCGCACCTGCCCGCCGGAACCGGACGCCCGCAGGGCAGCCGCGACCGCCGCCGGATCCGCGCCGCGCCCGACCCGCACATCGAGCCGGTCGACGGCGGCCCGCGGAGCGTTCGCCCTGGTCACGTAGGCGCCGTTGTTCCCCGTGCCCCGGGCCAGGACCGCGGCGACACGCAGCCGGGCCGGCCGCCCGTCGCCGAGCCACACCCGGACCACGGAACCCACTTCGTGCCGCTCCCACTCCTCGTTCACGACGATGGAGCGGTCGTCGAGATCGCGTACGTCCCCCGCCACCACCGGAGGCCGCGCGACGGACGCGAACGCGCGCACGTCCGTCACCGCCCGTGCGTCCGACCGGATCAGCGAGGTGCCCTCCTCCCGTACGAACACCGCCGTGGACGCGGTGCCCGACACCGTCGCCCCCGCGACCCGGACCGGCGTCAAGTCGTCGCCGGTCACGACGAATCGGGCGCTCGTCCCCTGGCCGGCCTCCCGCGCCTTCGCCGCGGTGACGGTCTGTGCCGACCCGAGCAGGCAGCCCGCCAGCGCGACGGTCACCAGGACCGGAGCGGCCACGGCCGACGTCCGCCGCACGGAGGCGCGCGCGTTCTCGCGGATCAGCAGGCCGCTCGCGCCGGGCAGCCGGGCCAGGCCCGCGAGCGGGCGGACCAGCACGGGTGCCAGCGCGGCCACCGCGGTGGCCAGGATCATCGGCTGGGTCGTGTACGTCTTGCGCTTCAGCAGTTCGGCCGGGCCGGAGCCGAGCTTCCAGGCCAGCAGGCCGAGTCCGCACGCCAGCAGGGCGAGGCCGAGGACCCGCCGCGGCCACGGCAGCACCCCCGGGTCCACCGCCGCCTCGCGCAACGCCTCCACGGGAGAGGTCAGGCCCGCCCGGCGGGAGGCGGCCCACGCACCGGTGACGGCCACCAACAGCCCCGT
Organism: Streptomyces sp. GLSS-08; assembly: GCF_056387915.1. Lineage (NCBI taxonomy): Bacteria > Bacillati > Actinomycetota > Actinomycetes > Kitasatosporales > Streptomycetaceae > Streptomyces > Streptomyces sp. GLSS-08. The sequence goes on along the minus strand of NZ_JBWJAQ010000012.1, from coordinate 90,929 downwards.
GCAGCAAGCGGCTTCGTACGGCCAGTACGTCGTCCCCCGCAGCGCGAACCACGGCGGGGCCATCCCGCCCTCCACCAGCGCCCGCACCAGCCGCGGTGCCCCCCACGCCCCCAGCGCGCACCCCGCCGTCGAGGCCGCGACGCCGACCGCGAGCGCCTCGCCGAGCAGCAGCCGGCGCACCCGTCCCGGTGTCGCCCCGGCCAGCCGCAGCAGCCCGAACTCCCGCCGCCGCAGGGCCGCGACGAAGGCGAACGTGGACGCCGTCACGAAGACCGAGACGAAGCCCGTGACCCCGGCGGCCGTCCCGAGCAGCGAGTTGACCGCGACCAGTGCCTCGGTGTCCCGTGCCGTCGCGGGATCGGCCAGCCGGCGGTCGTCACCCGTCAGTACCCGCACCCGGCCGGACCCGGCCCCGTCGGCGGCCCCGTCCGGCGGCGCGGCCTCGCGAACGACCGCGCGCACGGCGGCGGCCGGCGCGTCGACGCCCACCGCGTCCCGGGCCGCGCCGTCGGTCCGGACGGTCCCCAACTCGCGCAGTCGGCGCACCAGATCGCCATCCACAGGGTGTGGATGCGCCAGTCTCCTCGACACGGACGCGGTGCCCGGTCCGCGCCGCACCTCCACCGTGAGCGTGTCCTGCCCCATGACCACGACGGGCGAGCCGGCGAAGCGCTGCGGCTCGCGCACCGGGGCGTCCAGCGTCGCGGCCAGACCGAGGCCCATCGCCGCCACCACCGCGACCCCGAGCGCCACGGCGACGAAGGAACCGAGCAGCGACACCCCGCGCGTACGCAGGGACGACCAGGTCAGCACGGTGCACCCGCCGGCGCCGCGCCGCGCGGGCCTTCCAGCCGCATCAGACGCGCGGCGACGTCTCCCGCCGAGGGCGCCGACAGCTCGCCGCTCACCCGGCCGTCGACCAGGAACACCACCCGGTCCGCATACGAGGCGGCCACCGGGTCGTGGGTGACCAGCACGGTCGTCTGTCCCTCACGGTCCACCAGCTCCCGCAGGAGCAGCATGACCTGGCGGCCGGCCGTGGTGTCCAGGGCGCCCGTCGGCTCGTCGCCGAAGAGGACGTCGGGGCGGGTGATCAGCGCCCGCGCGAGGGCCACCCGCTGCTGCTGGCCGCCCGACAGCTGCGACGGACGGTGCCCGGCCCGCTCCGCCAGCCCCACCCGGTCCAGCGCCTCGCGCACCGCACTCCGCGACGGACGGCGCCCGGCCAGCCGGAGCGGCAGCGCCACGTTCTGCGCGGCGGACAGGGACGGCAGCAGATTGAAGGACTGGAACACGAACCCGATCCGCTCCCGCCGCAGCAGCGTCCGCCGCCGTTCGCTCAGTGCCGCCAGCTCCACCCCGGCCACGGTCACCGTCCCGGAGGTCGGCCGGTCCAGGCCCGCCGCGCAGTGCAGCAGCGTCGACTTGCCCGACCCCGACGGCCCCATCACGGCGGTGAAGGTCCCGGCGGCGAAGTCGAGGTCCACCCCGTCCAGGGCGGTGACGGCGCCGTAGTGGCGGCGCAGGGATCGGATACGTACGGCTGTGGTGGTCATGCCTCCCAGCGAACCGTCCGCCGGCCCCGCGCACACGACCACCAGCGGGCGTCCCCGGGGTGGGGCCGGGCCTACCCCGCCCCACCCCCGGGGCCAAGACTGTCCCCGCAGGCCAGGGCGGGCCCCTCCCGCCGGCCGTGGCACGATCGGTGCATGACCAGCAGTACGCCCGGCACCGTGGAGCGCGCCTTCGAGGCCCTCTACGCCGACACCGACGCCGCCCTCGACACCGGGGCCTCGCTGCTCGCGGCCGACCCCGCCTGTGACGCCGAACTCACCCGGCGGGGCGAGGAGTTCGTCGCCGCCGCCTGGCGTCGCGGCTGGCAGCCCGCGGACGTCGTACGCATGGTGCGCCGCCGGCTGGACGGCGTGCACGTGCGCCTGGTGGCGGAGCTGATCATGGCGCAGTCGAAGCGGCGGGAGGAAGCCGGCCGGGGACCGCGGTGGGCGGCACAGCTCGACGACCTCGCGGACGAGGCGCGTGCCCCGCGCACCGACCGCTTCTCATACGCGACCGCCGTGCTGGAGCTGTACCGGCTGCTGCTGCGGCTCCCGTCCATCGAGCCGCTCGACGCACCCCGGGAGGGCGCCCCCAGGGACGCCGGGCGGGCCTCCCAGGACTCCCGCATGCTCGGCAGGATCCGCGCGCTGCTCGCGAAGGCGGAGGCGACCGGCTTCCCGGAGGAGGCGGAGGCACTGAGCGCCAAGGCGCAGGAGCTGATGGCGCGGCACAGCATCGACGAGGCGCTGCTCGCCGCCCGCACGCACGCCAAGGACGCGCCGGGCGCCTGCCGGATCGGGATCGAGACGCCGTACGAGACGGCCAAGGCGGTGCTGCTGGACGCGGTGGCCCGGGCGAACCGCTGCCGCGCGGTGTGGAACGACGACCTCGGCTTCTCCACCGTCGTCGGTTTCGAGGCCGACCTGGAGGCGGTCGAGCTGCTCCACACCTCCCTGCTCGTGCAGGCCACGGTGGCCATGACCAGGGCGGAGGCGGCCCAGCGGGCGGGGGGCCGCAAGCGCACGAAGACCTTCCGGCAGTCCTTCCTCGCCGCGTACGCGCACCGGATCGGCGACCGGCTCGCGGCGGCAGCCGAGGGGCAGGTGGCCGACTCGGCGGGCGAGCTGCTGCCGGTCCTCGCGGCGCGCGACGTCGCGGTCGCGGACCGGGTGGACGACATGTTCCCGCGCACGGTCACCACCCGCCTGCGCGGCGTCACCGACGCCGCCGGCTGGCACGAGGGCGCCGCCGCGGCGGACGAGGCCCAGGTCAGGGCCCGGCCTCGGCTGGGGTGAGCCGGCTCGGGGGCCGGCCGGGGGCGGCCGCGACGGGGGTGAACCGGCCCTCGTCGGGACCGGGTTCCGCCACCGCGGCGACGGACCGGAACGACGTCGGCCCGGCTGCCCCCGGTCCGGACGGCCCCGGGCCCGGACTCAGTCGCCCGCCGTCTGGAACGGGCTCACCGACGTGTCCGGCTCGCTCTTGCCGCGGAGGGCGACCGGGCCGTACTCCCACGGGAAGGACTTCGCGGCCGTCGCGCCCGGCAGGCCGATCCTGACGGTCTTCACGTCGGCACTCTTCGCGGAGTCGCCCTCGGGCCCCCGTACGTACGTGATCGTGAAGGTCGCGGCCTCGTCCGCCTTCAGCTTCACCTTCACCGGGTTCGCTCCCTCCTGCGGGGCGACGGTCCAGGAGTCGGAGCCGTTGTGCAGGCCGACCTCCGGGAAGCCCCGCACGGAGCAGTCGCCGGGGCCCTGGTTGGTGACGGTGACCGGGATGTTGCCGGTGTCCCCGGCGGCGGGGGCGGCGTTGCCGGGGCCGACCTCCACACCGACCTGGTCGGCGGTGCAGGCGCCGGAGGCCGCGGAGGGCTTGGTGTCGGCGTCGTTGGTGCCGCTGTCGTCGCAGGCGGTCAGCGTGAGTGCCGCCGCGAGAACGGTGACGGCGATCGGAAGGGCGCGCATGGGTTCCCCTTGAAGTCGTGACGGTGCACATGGATCATCGCGCAAACCACTCCACGTCCGTGTCGCGTCCCCGCTGTTACGAGGGGCCGGTCCATGTCCGTGTCGCGCCCCCGCCGTTACGACGGTCCGGCCCATGTCCGTGTCGCGCCCCCGCCGTCACGACGGTCCGGTCCACGCTCGTGTCACGCCCCCGCCGTCACGCCGTTCTCCCGGGAACGGCGTAGGGCCGCGGCACCCCGAGGAATGCCGCGGCCCGACAAGCATGACCGGCCCGTCGGCGTCGCCTGCCCGGAAGCCACCCGGCGCCCGCCCCCGGCGAAGCTCAGGAGCCGCCCGCCGTCGGCAGAGCGGTGGGCAGCTTTCCGCCCTCGGCCTTGCGGTACGTCTCCTGGAGGCCGCCCTCCCACTTGACCTTCAGGGTCGTGGAGCCGACGGACTCGACCATGCCGTCGGAGCGTTTGGCGGAGCCGTCCGGGCACTTCAGGTGGATCATCCGCATGCCCGCCTCCTTGCCCGCGGTGCCGGTGCACATGGTGCCGCCGGTGGCGAACAGCCCGGCCTCCTTGCCGTGGACGACCAGGGCCACCGCCTTGCCGTCCGTCGTGGCCAGCCAGCTGCCCTCCAGCTTCCCCGCGGAGGACGTACTTCCTGAGCCCCCGGTGTCCCCGTCCGCACCGGCGGTCGAGGACGGACTCGCGGAGGTGGCGGAGTCCTTCTCCGAACCGCCGTCGCCGTCGCTGCTGCAGGCGGTCAGCACGAGTGCCGCCGCCAGTCCCGCGGCCGCGGCCGCGCTCTGTACCCGCCGGCGCGGGAAGGTCGCCGAAGTCACTGGAAGTCCCCCATGGGTGGGCGGATGATCAAAATGATCACTGAGGTCGCCGGAACGACCGCAGCAAGCTACCAGGAGGACGTGCGGACCCCGGGGTGGAAACCGGCGTGCGCTTGCTCACGCGGGTCGACCCGGGAGAGCCGAAGGCGCGCGGACAGCAGCGGGAGTGCTCGTCCACGGTTCGGCCGCCGGGCGGCCGAACCGTGGACGAGCACTCGCCGGGCTCCGAAAACTTTCGGCCGAAGGCCTTGGCCCGATGCCCCTGACCTCCGTCCCACGCCGGACGCCGACGTCTGCGGCGTGGCCGACGTGCACGTTCTCGCACCGGGGGAGCGGCCGACGCCGTGCGTCGAGCGGGCCGGGACCGGTCCCGCCGGTCCCGCGGTCCGGACCTTCACGCGGACAGTGGAACAGGAACGCCGCGGCACGCGTCTCTTCCTAGTGCACGAGGGATTCGACCCGGACAACCCCGCGCGGACGAGGGCGTGGAAGATCACGGGCGGGGGCCGGGCGGTCGCGGGTGCCGTGTCCTCTCGGGCGGGATCTGGACGGGCTGTAGTCGCGGGGACAGCGCGCAGTAGTCAAGAACCGGTAAAAGCTGTAACCGGGTCACCACCCGGCGTGCACGTGCATATGCCCATGCATCTGCACATGAACAAAGCTATGATCCGGAACAGTTGACCACTGCATCAATGGCCACATCAGCCAATGCACCACCCGGGGAGCGACCTGTGGACCACGACGTGTGCGACGTGGACGACGTGTACAACGGCATGGCGGCCACGGCGCTGCATGGGGTGAACTGGCAGAAGAGCAGGCACAGCAACTCGCAGGGTTCCTGCGTGGAGTTCGCGCGGCTGCCCGGCGGTGAGGTGGCGGTGCGCAACTCGCGCTTCCCCGAGGGGCCCGCGCTCGTCTACACGCGCGCCGAGATCGAGGCCATGCTGCTGGGTGTCAAGGACGGCGAGTTCGATCACCTGATAGCGGGCGCCTGAAGGCAACGCCCGCACGGCCGGCCTGAAGCCGCCCGCTCGGAAGGCCCGCACGGCCGACCTGAAGCCGCCCGCCCGGAAGGCCCGCACGGCCGTTCCGGAGACGTCCGCTCGAAACGCCGGCACGGTCGCCCGCAGAGAATCGCCCGCTCGGGACGCCCGCAGGGCCGACCCGAGCCCACCCACCCGCCTAACTTTCCGTAACGGTTGAACAACGTACAGTGACGCGCGTAGAACCGCGGCGCCGAAAAGCGCCGCGGTCCCTCACTCCGTCGTGGCCCCGGCGGGTGGCAACCGGAACAGCGCCCACACGACCTTGCCGCTGAGTCTGCCCGCGAGCGGATGCCAGCCCCAGCCGTCGGCGAACGAGTCGACCAGGAACAGGCCGCGTCCCGATTCCGCCGCGTCGTCCGAGTCGCGCGCGGCGGGACTCTCGCCGCTGGGGTCGCGCACGGCGCACACCAGACGCGTGGTCCACCGCATCAGATGCAGCCGTACGGGCGGGTCCTGCTCGCCGGGGCGCGGCGGCGTGTCCGCGGGCAGCGCGTGCCGCAGCGCGTTGGTGACCAGTTCGGAGACCACCAGGCAGACGTCGTCGAAGCGGTCGCCGATGTCCCACTGGTCGAGCGTTCTGTGGGTGAACTGCCGTGCCTCGCGCACCGCTTCGTAGCGGGCGGGCAGGGCGCACGAGGCGGCGTCGGACACGGCCGTCGGGTCGAGCGGCGGAAGCCCCTGCCGTAACGGCTCGAGCATGGTCGATCCATTCGTCCCCATGCGAGGCACTCCCGGGGTTCGCGGTCGTGGCGATGCAGCGGTGGCGCGGGAGCCATGGTTCCGAAAGCGGTCAGCAGATGCAAGGGCAGATGCACGTGCACGCGCACGAATTAGTACGATCCGTACGACTTTCTGGACAATTCTTCTCCTCTCCAATTCCCTCGTGTTTGTCCTTCACTGATCTTTTCCGGCCTGGCTCCTTCGGTTCCTTTCCGTTTCTGTAACCGGACGAGTACAGCTCGAAGTGTTTTAGTGGCAGACTGCGGCTCCTGGGAACGGTTGGGGAGGCGGACGAACGTGAGCGCTGGTGAATCGAGCGGCTCGGTCGTGCGGCGGATGCTGCTGGGGTCGCACCTGAGGCGTCTGCGGGAGGCGCGCGGGATCACCCGGGAAGCGGCCGGTTACTCGATCCGCGCCTCCGAATCGAAGATCAGCCGCATGGAGTTGGGACGGGTGAGCTTCAAGACGCGTGACGTCGAGGACCTGCTGACGCTCTACGGCATCACCGACGAGGCCGAGCGCACGTCCCTCATCTCCCTCGCGAAGGAGGCCAACGTCGCGGGGTGGTGGCACAGTTACTCGGACGTGCTCCCCAGCTGGTTCCCGACGTACGTCGGCCTGGAGGGCGCGGCACACGTCATCCGCTCCTACGAAGTCCAGTTCGTGCACGGCCTGTTGCAGACCGAGGCGTATGCGCACGCGGTCGTCCGGCGCGGCATGAAGGGCGCGAGCGCCGCGGACGTCGACCGGCGGGTCGCCCTGCGCATGGAGCGCCAGAAGCACCTCGTCTCCGAGCGCGCCCCCGAGTTCAACTGCGTCCTGGACGAGGCCGCGCTGCGCCGCCCGTACGGCGACCGCGAGGTGATGCGCGGCCAGCTCCAGCACCTGATCGACCTGTCGGAACGGCCGAACGTCAAGATCCAGGTCATGCCGTTCAGCTTCGGCGGCCACGCGGGCGAGAGCGGCTCCTTCACCATCCTGAGCTTCCCGGAGTCCGACCTGTCGGACGTCGTCTACCTGGAGCAGCTCACCAGCGCCCTGTACCTGGACAAGCGCGAGGACGTCACCCAGTACGAGGGCGCGCTCAAGGAGCTCCAGCAGGACAGCCCGGGACCGTCCGAGAGCCGCGACCTGCTCAGGGGACTCCTCCAGCTCTCCTGACCCGGCCGGCGGTGCCGTCCGCGAGGTCTCCCGGAGTCCCCGCGGACTGTCCCGAGCGTCCCTCAACTCCCTTGATACACCAGTACGATGACGTGTGATCAGACGTTGATCGGATGTCTGCCTCGGCAGCCCTGGGATTGAGGGATCACATGTCGTCCTACTTCACCGACCTGGCACAGCAGTACATCGACGGCGAGTGGCGCCCGGGTACCGGCTCCTGGGACATCATCGACTTCAACCCGTACAACGGCGAGAAGCTGGCGTCGATCACGATAGCCACGGTCGACGAGGTCGACGACGCGTACCGCGCGGCACAGCGCGCCCAGAGGGAGTGGGCCGCGACCAACCCGTACGCGCGCCGTGCCGTCTTCGAGCGCGCCCTGCGGATCATCGAGGAGCGCGAGCCGGAGATCACCGAGGCGATCATCGCGGAGCTGGGCGGCACCCACCTCAAGGCCGGCTTCGAGCTGCACCTCGCCAAGGAGTTCCTGCGCGAGTCGATCCAGCTCGCGCTGCGGCCCGAGGGGCGCATCCTGCCCTCGCCGGTCGACGGCAAGGAGAACCGCGTCTACCGCGTCCCGGTCGGCGTCGTCGGCGTCATCAGCCCCTTCAACTTCCCCTTCCTGCTGTCGCTGAAGTCCGTCGCGCCGGCCCTCGCGCTCGGCAACGGCGTCGTCCTCAAGCCGCATCAGAACACCCCGGTCGTCGGCGGTTCGCTGGTGGCCAGGATCTTCGAGGACGCGGGGCTGCCCGGCGGTCTGCTGAACGTGGTGATCACTGACATCGCCGAGATCGGTGACGCCTTCCTGGAGCACCCGGTCCCCAAGGTCATCTCCTTCACCGGCTCGGACCAGGTGGGCCGCCACGTCGCCACCGTCTGCGCCGCCCAGTTCAAGCGCTCGGTGCTCGAACTCGGCGGCAACAGCGCGCTGGTGGTGCTCGACGACGCGGACATCGACTACGCCGTGGACGCGGCCGTCTTCAGCCGGTACGTGCATCAGGGCCAGGTCTGCATGGCTGCCAACCGCGTCCTGGTGGACCGTTCGGTGGAGGCCGAGTTCACCGAGAAGTTCGTCACCAAGGTCAGGGGGCTGAAGTCCGGGGACCCGAGCGACCCGCAGACGGTCATCGGCCCGGTCATCAACTCCTCGCAGGCGGACGCGCTCACGGGAGTCGTGGATCAGGCGCTCGCCGAGGGCGCCACCGCGCTCCTGCGCGGCGCCACCACCGGCAACCTCGTCGAGCCGACCGTGCTGACCGGCCTGCCCGCCGGCTCCGGCATCCTGCGCCAGGAGATCTTCGGTCCGGTGGCACTGCTCGTCCCCTTCGACGGCGAGGAGGAGGCCGTGCGCATCGTGAACGACACCCCCTACGGCCTCAGCGGCGCGGTGCACACGGCGGACGTGGAGCGCGGTGTCGCCTTCGCCAAGCGGATCGACACCGGCATGTTCCACGTGAACGACGGCACCGTCCACGACGAGCCGCTGGTCGCCTTCGGCGGCGAGAAGCAGTCGGGTGTCGGCCGCCTGAACGGCGAGGCGACCGTCGAGGCCTTCACCACGCAGAAGTGGATCTCCGTGCAGCACGGGCGCAGCCTCTTCCCGTTCTGATCCGTTCCGGTTCTTCTCGCCCGCACCGGGCCCTTGCGGACAGCAGGTGTCCGCAAGGGCCCGTACGTTCGGGGTGTCGGAAAGAACGGCAACGGCATCCACGAAAGGCGGCCCTTCATGGTCACTCACGTTTCCGCGGAAGCACACGGCGACGAGCGCGGCGCGCTGCTCGCCTTCCTGGAGGGCGAGCGCGGCGCCATCAGGCGGGCCCTGCTCGGGCTCACCGCGGAGCAGGCCACGAGCAGGCCGAGCGCGAGCGAACTGTCCCTCGCCGGGCTGGCCAAGCACCTCGCCGAGGTCGAGCAGGGCTGGATCGCCCGCGCCAGGGGCGAGCGTCCCGCCGTCCGGCGCGACGAGTCGAACTGGCACGAGTGCTTCGTGCTGGCCGGGGACGAGACCACCGAGTCGGTGCTCGCGTACTGGGAGGAGGTCGCGGCCGGGACCGAGGCGTTCATCCGCTCGGTGCCGAGCCTCGACGACACCTTCCCGCTGCCGAACGACCCCTGGTTCCCGCCGGACGAGCGGGTCTCCATGCGCTGGGTGATGCTGCGGCTGATCTCCGAGACGGCCCGGCACGCCGGCCACGCCGACATCATCAGGGAGTCCCTGGACGGAAGGACGGCCTTCGAGCTGGTCGCCGAGGAACGGGGCGGCGGCCGGGGCTGAGCGGCCCGGACGCGGGGTGGCGGAGAGCGGGGTCCTAACCTGGACCCCATGTCAGCGATCCGTCTCCTCGTGCTGGGCGCGGTGCGTCAGCACGGGCGGGCCCACGGCTACCAGGTGCGCAACGACCTGGAGTACTGGGGCGCGCACGAGTGGTCCAACGCCAAGCCCGGCTCGATCTACCACGCCCTCAAGCAGATGGCGAAGCAGGGGCTGCTGCACGCCCACGAGATCGCGCCCTCCACGGCGGGCGGCCCGCCGCGCACCGAGTACGAGATCACGGACCGCGGCACGGAGGAGTTCCTTGCGCTCCTGCGGGAGTCCCTGACGTCGTACGACCAGAAGATGGACGTGAAGTCGGCGGCGGTCGGCTTCCTGGTCGAACTGCCGCGGGACGAGGCGGTGGGGCTTCTGAAGGAGCGCATCCACCGGATCGAGGCGTGGCGTTCCGCGGTCACCGAGCACTACGTGCCCGAGGGCGGCCCCGGACAGCTCGGCCACATCGGCGAGATCATGAACCTGTGGGTCTTTGCCGCCGACGCCGACGCCGAGTGGACCCGGGGGCTGATCCAACGGGTCGAGGGCGGTGCGTACACCTTCGCGGGTGAGGGCGAACCGTTCGTCGGGGTGCTGGCGGAGGGCGAGGAGAACCCGTACGCCACGGGGACCCCGCACCCCGGGGACCACGACTAGTCAAGTTTGACGGACGGAGTTCCGCGCGTTACCTTTCCCGAAGTGGTCAAGTTTGACTACCTGGGGTGAAGGGAGCCGGATGACCGACGCGATCGCAGTCGAGGGCCTACGGAAGCGGTACGGGGACAGGGCGGCGCTGGACGGCCTGGACCTGACGGTCCGCAGGGGCACCGTGCACGGCCTGCTGGGCCCGAACGGCGCGGGCAAGACCACCGCGGTGCGGGTGCTCACCACCCTGCTGCGGCCCGACGGGGGGCGCGCGGCGGTCGCCGGGTGCGACGTGGTGCGCGAGGCCGCCCGGGTGCGGCGCCGGATCGGCCTGCTCGGCCAGCACGCCGCGCTCGACGAGGAGCTCGGGGGCGGGCAGAACCTGGAGCTGTTCGGGCGGCTCCACCACCTGGGCGCCCGCCGGGCGCGCGTGCGCTCCGGCGAGCTGCTGGAGCGCTTCGGACTCGCGGACGCCGGACGCAAGGCCGTCAAGCGGTACAGCGGCGGAATGCGCCGCCGGCTCGACCTGGCGGCGTCCCTGATCACCGAGCCGGAGGTGCTGTTCCTCGACGAGCCGACGACCGGACTCGACCCGCGCGGACGCGCCGAGGTGTGGGCGGCCGTACGGTCCCTGGTCGGCGGCGGCACCACGGTCCTGCTCACCACGCAGTACCTGGAGGAGGCGGACCAGCTCGCCGACCGCGTCTCCGTCGTCGACCGGGGCCGGGTCGTCGCGGACGGCACGGCGGACGAGCTGAAGGCCCGCACCGGCGGCGACCGCATCGACGTGGTGCTGCGCGACGGGGGCCAACTGGGCGCGGCCGTCGCCCTGTTGCCCGTCCCCGCCGAAGGTGTCTCGGTGGACACGGACCGGCGCCTGCTGAGCGCGCCGGTCACCGACCGGATGGCGGCGCTCGCCGGGGTCGTACGCGCCCTGGAGGAGGCGGGGATCGTGGCCGAGGACATCGCCCTGCGGCGGCCGACGCTTGACGAGGTGTTCCTGCACCTCACCGCCGGCGACCACCGCGCGAAGGAGGCCGCGTGAGCACGACGTACGAGACCGGCCGCAGCCGCACCGGATCCCACGTCCTGAGCGACTGCTGGACCATGACCCGCCGCGAACTCGCCCACTGGGCACGGCAGCCGGTGCAGGTGCTCGTCGGCCTGGTCTTCCCCGTGATGCTGCTGCTGATGTTCGGCTACCTGGTCGGCGGCGGCCGGGAGGTGGCGGGCGCCTACGTCGACTACCTGGTCCCGGGCATGCTCGCGCTCACCATGGCCTTCGGCCTGGAGGGCACGATGCTCGCCGTCACCCAGGACCTCAACAAGGGGGTCATCGACCGGTTCCGGACGATGCCGATGGCCAACGGCGCGGTGCTCGTCGGCCGTTCGACCGCCGACATGCTCCAGTCGGCGCTGGCCCTGCTCGTGCTGACCGGCGTCGCGTACGCGATCGGCTGGCGCGCGCACGGCGGCCCGGACGCCTTCCTCGGGGCCATGGGCCTGCTGCTGCTCTTCCGGTTCGCGATGCTGTGGATCGGCATCCAGCTGGCGATGGTGGCCGGCCGGCCCGAGATGGTGCAGGCCGTCCAGATCCTGGTGTGGCCGGTGGGCTTCCTCTCCAACGCGTTCGCCACCCCGGACGCCATGCCCGGCTGGCTGGGCACGGCGGTCGAGTGGAACCCGATGTCCCGGACGGCGACGGCGGTACGGGACCTCCTCGGCGGCCCGGGCGGCGAGCCGGGCCACGTCTGGGCGGCCGTCGCCTGGCCGCTCGCCCTGCTCGCGGTGTTCTTCCCGCTGGCGGTGCGGAGGTTCGCCCGCCTCAGCCGCTGACGGTGTCCTGAGAGAGCCTCAGTGGTGGAAGCCGGTGGCCGTGCCCTTGTCGTGGGTCGACGGGCGCGGCTGCCGGCGCAGTTCGGGCAGGAGCCGGCTCAGGTCGTCGACGAAGAGCTCGGCGAGGTCCATCGAGAAGCCGTTGCGGCACACCACGCGCAGTACGGACAGGTCCTCCCGGTTCGGCGGGAAGGTGTACGCGGGCACCAGCCAGCCGCGCTCCCGCAGCCGCCGGGACACGTCGAAGACGTCGTACGCCGTCACCCCGGGCGCCGTCGTGAAGGCGAAGACCGGCAGCTCGTCGCCCCGGGTGAGCAGCCTGAAGTCGTCCAGGGCCTCGACGCGCCCGGCGAGTTCGCGGGCCACGTCCCGGGTCGTCTGCTGCACGGCCCGGTAGCCCTCGCGGCCCAGCCGCAGGAACGTGTAGTACTGCGCCACGACCTGGGCGCCCGGCCGGGAGAAGTTCAGGGCGAAGGTCGGCATGTCACCGCCCAGGTAGTTGACCCGGAAGACGAGCTCCTCGGGCAGCGTCTCCTTGTCCCGCCACAGTGCCCAGCCGACACCGGGGTAGACCAGCCCGTACTTGTGCCCCGAGGTGTTGATGGACGACACCCGCGGCAGCCGGAAGTCCCACACCACGTCCTCGTCGAGGAAGGGCGCCACCATCGCCCCGGACGCGCCGTCCACATGGACGGGGACGTCCAGGCCCGTGCGCTCCTGGAGCTCGTCGAGTGCCGCGCACAGGTCGGCGATCGGCTCGTACGACCCGTCGAAGGTGGAGCCGAGGACGCCCACCACCCCGATGGTGTTCTCGTCGCACAGCTCGGCGGCCGCCTTCGGATCGAGGTGGAACCGGTCGCCCTCCATGGGCACCTGCCGCGCCTCGACCTCCCAGAAGTTGCAGAACTTGTCCCAGCAGACCTGGACGTTCACGCCCATCACCAGGTTCGGGCGGGCCCCGGGGTACCGGTCCGCGTTCCGCCGGGCCCAGCGCCGCTTGAGCGCCATCCCGGCGAGCATGCACGCCTCGCTCGACCCGGTCGTCGAACAGCCCACGGCGGCGGCCGGGTCGGGCGCGTTCCACAGGTCGGCCAGCATCGCCACGCAGCGCCGCTCCAGTTCGGCGGTGCGCGGGTACTCGTCCTTGTCGATCATGTTCTTGTCGCGGCAGTCCGCCATCAGCACCCCGGCCTGGGGTTCCATCCAGGTGGTGACGAAGGTGGCGAGGTTGAGCCGTGAGTTCCCGTCCAGCATGAGCTCGTCGTGGACGAGCTGGTACGCCGTGGTCGGCGGCAGCGGGCCGTCCGGGAGCCGGTGCTTGGGCGGGGCCTCGATCATTTCGCTGACCGGGTTGGCCTGCCCGAAGAAGGGATTGACGTACAGGGGACGGTCCCCGGATTCGGACTGTCCGGGGCCTTTGTGGAGCGCCATGTCGCCTCCGTGCGGATGAGGTTGCGGATGGGGGTGCGGATGAGGTCGGGGGAGCGGGTCAGCGGAGCGGGGTCCCGTCGTCGCGCAGTTGCATCTGGGGCCGGCCGGTCACCAGCAGCCAGGCCGGTACGGACGCCAGCGCGAGCAGCGGCAGCACGGTCGTGTCGGCGGCCAGGACGGCCGCGGTGAACAGGCTGATCCAGCCCTGCCGGGTGACGGCGAGCAGGACCCCGAGGACGGCGCAGACCACGGCGAGCGTGACCTGCACCTGGGGCACCAGCGCGTGGGCGCACAGACCGAGGGCCACCCCGGCGAAGACCGAGGGGAAGATCCGGCCGCCGCGGAACCCGCACGAGGTGGCGACGAGCAGCGCGGCCAGTTTCACCACGGCCATCAGCGCGAACCCGCCCGCCGACCAGCCGTCGGGGTCCGCGGCCAGCACCTCCACCTCGTCCAGGCCCTTGAAGAGCGTCAGATGCCCGCCCAGCGCGCCCAGCAGGCCGAGCACCAGCCCGCCCAGGGGAATCGCCAGCCACGGACGCCGGAGCCGCGCGAAGGCGCCGTGGACGTACGGGAGGGCGTGCACCGCGGCCATGCCGATCACCGCCGCGACCGAGGCGACGACGAAGGCGCCCGGCAGGTCGCCCCAGTGCGGGCCCGGGTAGTCGGGCAGGGAGAGGTCGAAGCTCGGGTGGGCGAGCAGGGTCACGATCACTGCGCCCGTGCCGCCGGCGAGCAGCGGTGGCAGCAGCCGGTCCCACAGGGCGCCGGGTCCCGGCCGCCCGGCCAGCACCTCGGAGAAGATCAGCGCGGCCGCCACCGGGGTGCCGAACAGCGCGCCGACCGTGCCCGCGGCCGCCAGCGACATCCACAGCAGGGCGGGGGAGCCGGGAGCGACCCGGGTTCCCAGCCAGCACGCGAGGGCGATGTTGGTGGCTGTGATCGGGTTCTCGGGGCCGAGACTGACCCCGCCCGCCAGGGCCAGGACGCTGACGAGGAGCAGCCCGGGCAGCACGCCGGGCGGCAGCGGCGGGTCGACCAGGCCGCTGGCCGCCGGGTCGGGACCCGCGTGCCCCGGCACCTTCCACACGGCCAGCCCCACGGCGACACCGGTCGCCGTGAGCACCACGAGCATCCATAACACGGAGTAGCGGCCGACGCCCAGGGCGTCCGGGAGGGTCTCCCACAGGACGTCCTGGAGCTGTCCGGCGACCGTGCTCACGGCCAGCAGGACCAGCGCCGCGGCGGCGCCGACGACGACGGAGGGCACGATCAGCGGCAGCAGACGCCGGACGGGGGTCCGGCCCGGCGCCGCCGGGGCTTCGGTGCTCACGATCCACACCTTAAGCGGGCATAAGCCTCATAACATCCGGGGGAATTCCGGCTTGCACCTCACGCGACGTGAGGCCCCAGCCTGGAGGCGTACCGGAGAAGGAGCGGAAGTGAGTTACTCAGTGGGCCAGGTCGCCGGTTTCGCCGGGGTCACGGTGCGCACGCTGCACCACTACGACGAGATCGGCCTGCTCGCACCGAGCGAGCGCAGCCACGCGGGACACCGGCGCTACGGCGACGCCGACCTCGACCGGCTGCAGCAGATCCTGTTCTACCGGGAGCTCGGCTTCCCACTGGACCAGGTCGCGGCCCTGCTCGACGAGCAGGCCACCGGAAAAGCGGACCCGCGCGCGCGTCTGCGCCGCCAGCACGAGCTGCTGACCGCCCGGATCGAGAAGCTGCGGCGGATGGCCGCGGCCGTGGAGCACGCCATGGAGGCACGCACGATGGGCATCGATCTCACGCCCGAGGAGAAATTCGAGGTCTTCGGGGACAAGGACCCCGAGGCGCACGCGGAGGAGGCAGGGCGGCGCTGGGGCGGCACGGAGGCGTACGCGCAGTCGCAGCGCCGGACCGCCCGCTACACCAAGGACGACTGGAAGCGGATGCAGGCCGAGGTCGCCGCCTGGGGGGCGCGCTACGACGCCCTCATGGCGGCGGGCGAGCCCCCGGCCGGCGAGCGGGCCATGGACCTGGCCGAGGAGCACCGCCGGCACATCACCCGGTGGTTCTACGCGTGCTCGTACGAGATCCACCGGGGGCTGGGCGAGATGTACGTCTCCGACGAGCGGTTCAAGGAGTTCTACGACTCCGTGCGGCCGGGACTCGCCGAGCACCTGCGGGACGCGATCACGGCGAACGCCGAACGGCACGCCTGATCGTCCTGGCCCGGGGTCACTCCCGGGCCAGGACCACCGCCGTCCCGTACGCGCACACCTCCGTGCCGACGTCGGCGGCCTCCGACACGTCGAAGCGGAACATCAGCACGCCGTTGGCGCCCCGCGCGCGTGCCTGGTCGACGAGCCGCTCCATGGCCTGGTTGCGGGTCTCCACCAGCGTCTTGGTGAGGCCCTTCAGCTCGCCGCCGATCATCGACTTCAGGCCCGCCCCGATCTGGCTGCCCAGGTGCCGTGAGCGCACGGTGAGGCCGAACACCTCTCCGATGACCTGCTCGACGCGATGGCCCGGCACATCGTTCGTCGTCACGACCAGTACGTCGGACTGGGGGCCGATGCCGCCGCCGTAGTCTTCGATTCCCATGCCTCACAGCTTTGTCCCAGTAGGGGCACAGTGCATCCCGGAGGCACCCGTGGAACCTGGCGGGGACACCCGACGTTGATAGCTTTGGGACGGCCGAACCTCACCGCCGCACCCATCCTTCACCCTCAGGAGCCCGGAACCGTGACGACGCTTGCCCTTGGACCAAGCTGGCTGGATCCGAACACCCTCCTGGACAGTTTCGGCATCTGGGGCCTGCTGCTCATCGTCTTCGCGGAGTCGGGTCTGCTCATCGGCTTCTTCCTGCCGGGCGACTCGCTGCTGTTCACCTGCGGTCTGCTGATCGCGTCGAAGCAGCTGGACTTCCCCCTGTGGGCGGCCGTCGCGCTGATCTGCCTCGCCGCGATCGTCGGCGACCAGGCCGGTTATCTCTTCGGCAAGAAGGTCGGCCCCTCGCTCTTCACCCGCCCGGACTCCCGCCTCTTCAAGCAGGAGAACGTGGTCAAGGCCCACGAGTTCTTCGAGAAGTACGGCCCCAAGTCCCTGGTCCTGGCCCGCTTCGTGCCCATCGTGCGCACGTTCACGCCGATCATCGCCGGCGTCAGCGGCATGCGGTACCGCTCGTTCATCACCTTCAACATCATCGGTGGCGTCCTGTGGGGCGCGGGGGTGACGCTGCTCGGTTTCTGGCTCGGCAACATCGAGTTCGTGCACAAGAACATCGAGGCGATTCTGATCCTGATCGTCCTCGTCTCGGTGGTCCCGATCGCCGTCGAGTACCTGCGGGCCCGCGGCAAGGGCAGGAAGTCCGCCGCCTCGGCCGCTTCGGCCCAGCCCCCGCAGGGCCCGCGCGGCCGCCACGCCAAACGCTAGACGCCCGCCCCGGGACGGCAGGGACGCCCGGGGACCGCTCCGCAGCCGTACGGACTCAGAAGCCACGCGTCCGCTTGGCCGCGCGGCGGCTCGCGGCGTCCCCGCCCGGCACCCGCAGGAACAGCCGGGAGATCTCGGACCCGAGGTTCACCCCGATGGCGATGGCCATCGCGAGCGCGGCCGCCTTGGTCAGGGACACCAGACCCTTGTCGACGTCGTTCTGCGCAATGGCCAGCAGCCCGAAGTACGTGGCCGAACCGGGCAGCAGCGGGCCGATCGCGGCCGTCGTGTACGGCAGCGCCGACGCGAACCGGTAGCGGGACAGCAGCTGCCCGAACAGGCCCACCAGACCGGCGGCCACCGCGGTGGAGGCGACCGGTGAGATGTCACCGACGTAGTGCATCGCGCCGTACACCGCCCAGGCCACACCGCCGTTGAGGGTCACCGCCAGCACGGTCGAGCGCTCCTGCTGGAGCAGCACCGCGAAGGTGAGCGACAGCAGCATCGACGCGACGAGCTGGAGCACCGGCCGCTCGGAGACGCCGAGGGCCTGGTCCGGATTCAGCTCGGCGCCCAGCTTCACGCCGAAGTACAGGACCAGCAGCACGCCCGTGACGATGCCCACGAAGAAGTACATGACCTCCAGCAGGCGCGCGGACGCGGTGATGTAGAAACCGGTCAGGCCGTCCTGGACGCCCGCGACCAGCGCTCTTCCCGGCAGCAGCGCGAAGAGCCCACCGGTGATCACCGCGGACGCCTTCACCCCCGCCCCCGACAGCTGGAGGGCGACCCCGATCGCCGCCGGTGGCATCGCCGCCACCGTGAACTGGTAGAACTCCGGCAGCCCGCGCCCCGCGCACAGCCACGCCAGCCGGTCGCCCAGCATCGCCCCCAGCGCCGCGGCGACGAACACGAAGACGTCACCGCCGACGAGCACCGAGGCCGCTCCCGCGAGCAGCCCGCCCGCCGCGGTCAGCACCCAGCCGGGGTACGGGTGGCGGTTGCGGCGGATCTCCGCGAGGCGCCCGTAGGCCTCCTCCAGGGAGATCGCGGTCTCGGTGTCGCTGAGGTCGTCCACGAGCCGGTACACGGCCGCGAGACGCGTGTAGTCGGTGCCGCGGCGCCGCACCGTCCGGGAGGCCGTCACGGGGTCGTCCACGAGGGACGGCTGGTGCGAGATCGACAGCAGGGTGAACGTGACGTTCGGTTCGCAGCGGTCCAGCCCGTAGGAGCGGCAGACGGCGAACATCGCCGCCTCCACGTCCTCGGCACCCTCGCCGCCCGCCAGCAGCAGCTCGCCGATACGCAGCGTCAGGTCCAGCACGCGCGGGACGGCCGGCCCGGAGTCGTCCTCCTTGGACACCGGTTCCGGCGCCGGACGTTCGGTCACCGGCATGCGCAGCATGGTGCGCATCCGGTCCTGCCAGGGCGCGTCCTTGGTCAGCCTGACCACGGGCAGGCCGGCCGCCGGGGTGAATGCGGGCGGCGCGTGCTTCGCGCTGTAGGTGCGCGGGGTGTTGAACGCCGAGCCCTCGGTGTCGCCGGGGACCGGGTGCGGGACGTCGAGACCCTTGGGGAGCGCGAACTCCGACGTCGTGGACGACTCGTCCTCGGCCACCGGGGCCTGCGGCGCCACCACACCGGCCGGTGGGGCGAACGCACTCCTCGCCTCGTCCGACTGCGGTGTGCGGTCTTCCGCCTGCGGGTCCGTCACCAGCCCCTGCCTTGCCTCTCGTGCATGTGCGCGTACGCCTCACGCGTACTTTCCGTACGTCTCACCCGTACCTTCCGTACGCCTCAGTATGCGTACGGAAACGCGAACGGGCCGCGCGGCCCTCTCAGGGTCGCACGGCCCGCTCGCGAAGAAGTGGCAGGTCAGTGACCGCCGGACTCCTTGAAGCGCTTGTAGGAACGCTCGATCTCGGCCTCGGCCTCGGTGCGGCCCACCCAGTTGGCACCCTCGACGGACTTGCCGGGCTCCAGGTCCTTGTAGACCTCGAAGAAGTGCTGGATCTCCAGGCGGTCGAACTCGGAGACGTGGTGGATGTCGCGCAGGTGCTCCACCCGCGGGTCGTGCGCCGGGACGCACAGCAGCTTGTCGTCGCCGCCCGCCTCGTCGGTCATGCGGAACATGCCGATCGTGCGGCACTGGATGAGGCAACCGGGGAAGGTCGGCTCGTCCAGGATGACCAGCGCGTCCAGCGGGTCGCCGTCCTCGCCGAGGGTGTTCTCGACGAAGCCGTAGTCGGCCGGGTAGCTGGTCGAGGTGAAGAGTCGACGGTCCAGGCGGATCCGACCGGTCTCGTGGTCCACCTCGTACTTGTTCCGCGAACCCTTCGGAATCTCGATCGTGACGTCGAACTCCACCGGTGGCTCCTCCATGATCAGCACATAGTTCTGGTGGTTAAGTGTCCCTCACGCAGGTGTGTGATCGCGAAAGGGGCTGGTGATCGTGCCAGAGCTGAGGGCTTGGCGGGCCGCGAGACCGCATGTGGCGCGGGTCGCGCGAACCGTGGCACCGCACGTCGTGCGGGTCACCCGAGCCGTCCGGCCGCGCCCCGTGAAGGTCACGACTGTGCAGCTCACGGCCGTGGCCGCCGCCGCGGGCCTCGCGCTCGCGGCCGGGCTGGCGACCGCGGCCGGTCCCTGGGACTCCTCGGGTCAGCGTACGGCGGAGCGCGACCGGGCCGCAGCGCGGGACCGGCAGGGTGGCACAGATCACGGCCGCGACCCCGGTGCGGCGCCCGGCGGACCCCGGCCCGCGCCCAGCGCCGCGTCCGTCCTGGCCGACCTGAGCGGTGCCGGCGGTTCGGCGCGCCCGCCCGCCGAGAGGGCCCTCGCCGGCGTCCTCGACCCGCTTCTGCAGGATCCTTCCCTCGGTACGCGGCGCTCGGCCGTCGTCGTCGACGTCGCGACCGGCAGACGGCTGTACGGCACGGGCGCCAGCGAGGCTCTGACCCCCGCCTCCACCACGAAGATCGCCACCGCCGTCGCCGCGCTCACCGCGGCAGGCGCCGACCACCGCATCACGACCCGCGCCGCCCTGGAGCCCGACACCGGGGAGGTCGTGCTGGTCGGCGGCGGCGACCCGACCCTGACCGCCCGGAAGAAGACCGACGGGGGCTGGGCGAGCCTGCGCACCCTGGCCGCCGACACCGCCCGCACGCTCAAGGCCCGCAAGCGGGAGAAGGTGACGCTCTCGTACGACATCTCGCTGTACGCGGGCTCGGGGCAGCCGCCCAGCGGGGTCGAGGGCAATCTCGCCCAGGTCACGCCGCTGATGGTCGACGAGGGCCGTCTCGACGGCTCCTCCAGCGGCGCCGCGGGACGCAGCGCCGACCCGGCGGCGGACGCGGCGCGCGAGTTCGCGGAACTCCTGGAGGCCGAGGGCATCGAGACGACGGCGCCGGGGCCCTCCAAGGCGACCGGCCGCTCCAGGACGCTCGCCGAGGTCGAGTCCCCGCCGCTGTCCGCCCTCGTCGAGCGGATGCTCACCAACAGCGACAACGACATCGCCGAGGCCCTCGCCCGGCAGACCGCCCTCGCCTCCGGCGAACCGGCCAGCTTCCAGGGCGGCGGGACCGCGATCCGCGCCCAGCTGAAGAAACTGGACATGCCCCTGCAAGGCGCCGTTTTCGCGGACGGAAGTGGCCTGAATCGTTCGGACAAGCTGTCTGCCGAACTGCTGACCGCCCTGCTCGCGAAGGCCGGTGACCCCGCCCGCCCGGAGCTGCGCCCCGCCCTCACCGGGCTCCCGGTGGCAGGCTTCACGGGCACCCTCAGCCAGCGCTACGCGGACGGCGCGGACCGCCCGGCCACCGGAGTCGTACGCGCCAAGACCGGCACCCTGACGGGGGTCAACGCGCTGGCCGGCACGGTGGTCGACACCGAGGGACGCCTGCTGGCCTTCGCGTTCCTCGCCTCCGGGACCACGGACCGCACGAGCGCCCAATCGGCCCTGGACCGCTCGGCGTCGGCGTTGGCGGCCTGCGGCTGCCGGTAGCGCCAGCGCCCCGGCCGCCCCCCAGGCACCGCGGGTCCTCACGGACCCCCAGGGCCACGGGGCGGCCGCACGCCCGGCGGCGCACCCCTCACCGCACTCGGACGCCCTCACGTACGGTTGACGCATGACGAGCATCGGTGGTGCCCAGATGGTCGACTGGAATCTCGCGGTGGCGACCGCGACCCGGCTCGTGAGGCCGGGCCCCGAGGTGAGCCGCGACGAGGCCAGGGCCGTCGTCGCGGAGCTGCGGCGGCACGCGAAGGCCTCGGAGGAACACGTCCGCGGCTTCACCCGGTTGGGTGTGGACGGCGTGCACGACACCCCCGTACTCGTCGTCGACCGCCCCGGCTGGGTCCAGGCGAACGTCGCAGGGTTCCGGGAACTCCTCAAGCCGCTCCTGGACAAGATGCAGGAACGGCGCGGCGACAGCGCCGGCGGAGCCGTGTTCGGAGCCGTCGGCGGCAAGGTCACCGGCGTCGAGCTGGGCATGCTCCTGTCGTTCCTGTCGTCGCGGGTCCTCGGGCAGTACGAGACCTTCGCCCCCGCCACCCGCGACCTTCCGGCCGGTGGGAACGGCGGCGGCAGGCTCCTCCTGGTCGCCCCGAACATCGTGCACGTGGAGCGCGAACTCGACGTCCAGCCCCACGACTTCCGCCTCTGGGTCTGCCTGCACGAGGAGACGCACCGCACCCAGTTCACGGCCGTGCCCTGGCTGCGCGACCACCTCGAGGGCGAAATCCAGTCTTTCCTGGCGGAGACCGACGTCGACCCGATGACCGTCCTGGAGCGGATCAGGGAAGCCGCGCAGTCCCTCGTCGGCGGACGCCCCGAGGGCGAGGAGGGCGAGGACGGCGGCCGGTCCCTCGTCGAACTGGTGCAGACGCCCGCCCAGCGGGAGATCCTCGGCCGCCTCACCGCCGTCATGTCCCTGCTCGAAGGGCATGCCGACTTCGTGATGGACGGCGTCGGCCCGGCCGTCGTCCCGTCCGTCGCCGAGATCCGCGAGAAATTCCAGCAGCGCCGCGCCGCGGGCGCCTCCCGCCTGGACCTCGCCCTGCGCAAGCTGCTCGGCCTCGACGCCAAGCTCAGGCAGTACCGGGACGGCGAGCGGTTCGTCCGCGCGGTCGTCGAACAGGTCGGCATGGACGGGTTCAACCGCGTCTGGACCTCCCCGAACACGCTCCCGACCAAGGCGGAGATCGCCAAACCGGCGGACTGGGTCACCCGGGTGCACCGCACGGCGGAGTCGTGAAGCCGCCCGCGGGGGGGCGTGAGACGAATCCGGCCGACGGCAGGCGAACGCCCCTTCAATCACCCGTCCGAGGGACCGTGAGCCAGGAGTAGGCGTGCAATGCTCGGGGAACGGCCCGGTTCTGTCACCATCTACACACTCTGAGTGACCGACACCGGGTTCACCCCCCGAAAACTTCATGAAGGGAACCGGACATGGGTCCCCATCCTGCGGTCGCGGCGATACGCCTGGCGGTTCGCCGCGTACTCCACGACATCCTCACCGAGCACGTACCCTCCCCGGACACCGGGCGTACGCCCGCCTCCTGCGCCGGGTGCGCGCCCTCCTCCACCGCCGTACGCCCCGCGGCTCTCGGCAGCGGCGACCGCGTCCCGGTCCCTGCCGGCCGGCGCGCCCGCGGCACCGGCGTGCCCGCGGACACCCCGCACGAACAGCCCCCGCCGCTCGTGCTCGTGGCGTGCTCCGGCGGCGCCGACTCCATGGCGCTCGCCTCCGCCCTCGCCTTCGAGGCCCCCAAACTCGGCATCCGGGCCGGCGGCATCACCGTCGACCACGGTCTGCAGCCCGGCTCCGGCCTGCGCGCCGACGAGGTCGTCCTGCGCCTGACCGAGCTGGGACTGGGTCCCGCCGAGTCCGTCGCCGTCACCGTCGGCCGCGACGGCGGGCCCGAAGCCGCCGCCCGCGACGCCCGCTACGCCGCCCTGGACGCTGCCGCCGAACGTCACGGAGCCGCCGCGGTCCTGCTCGGCCACACCCGCGACGACCAAGCGGAAACCGTCCTGCTCGGCCTCGCCCGCGGCTCCGGCATCCGCTCCCTGTCCGGAATGGCCGCGGTCTCGGGGGCCGACGGCCGTTACCGGCGCCCGTTCCTGCACCTGGACCGGCAGACCGCCCGCAAGGCCTGCATGGCGCAGTCGCTCCCCGTCTGGGACGACCCGCACAACGCCGACCCGGCCTACACCCGCTCCCGGCTGCGCCACGAGGGGCTGCCCGCGCTGGAGAAGGCGCTCGGAAAAGGGGTCGTCGAGGCGCTCGCCCGTACGGCCCAGCTCTCGCGCGACGACGCGGACGCCCTCGACGCCTGGGCCCGGCAGGCGGAGACGTCCGTGCGCGACTCCGCCGGCCTCCTGGAGTGCGCCAAGCTCTACGCCCTGCCGCCCGCCGTGCGCCGCCGCATCCTGCGCCGTGCGGCCATCGAGGCGGGCGCACCGGCCGGCTCGCTCTTCGCCCGGCACGTCGAGGAGATGGACCGGCTGATCACCGGATGGCGAGGTCAGGGAGCCATCAATCTCCCGGGCAAAGTCGTCGCCCGGCGGCAGGGTGGCAGACTGGTGATCCGGCAAGGCTGAACCGGACCCTCCGCCGGAGCCGCTCGCGTGGCTCCTGGGGACCGCTTACGCGGGGTGTGGGCGGTCCGAGCGGCCGTTGGGACGGACGACCGAAAGTGATGCGGGTGGACGCGAAAGACATGGGCACCGACCTCAAGTCGGTGCTCATCACCAAGGAAGAGATCGACGCGAAGCTGGCCGAGCTGGCCGCGAAGATCGACGCGGAGTACGCGGGCAAGGACCTGCTGATCGTCGGCGTCCTCAAGGGCGCGGTGATGGTCATGGCGGACCTGGCACGTGCGCTGTCCACCCCCGTCACGATGGACTGGATGGCCGTGTCCTCGTACGGCGCGGGCACCCAGTCCTCCGGCGTGGTGCGGATCCTCAAGGACCTCGACACCGACATCAAGGGCAAGCACGTCCTGATCGTCGAGGACATCATCGACTCGGGTCTGACCCTGTCCTGGCTGATCTCCAACCTCGGCTCCCGCGAGCCGGCCTCCCTCAAGGTGTGCACGCTGCTGCGCAAGCCGGAGGCGGCCAAGGTCGCGATCGACGTGGAGTGGGTCGGCTTCGACATCCCGAACGAGTTCGTCATCGGCTACGGGCTCGACTACGCCGAGAAGTACCGCAACCTCCCGTTCGTCGGTACGCTCGCGCCCCACGTCTACGGCGGCTGACGGGCCCGGTGCCGTTCTTCACAGGACGATCGGGAACCCCAGCGGGTTCCGCGCCGTTGGAGCATGCGTGGGCGGGAATGACAGTCGTCCCCTGCGACTTCGGGTGACAATGCTGGGGTACCGTCCGAAGAACAGTCTTTACAAGTCTTTGTCAAACTCACTATGGCAGGAGGGACGGGGCGGCTCCGCTCCGTATGGATGGACGTGAAGCGATACTTCCGTGGGCCGGTCATGTGGATCGTGCTGGCCGTCCTTGCCGTGGTCGTGTTGATGCAGGTCGTCGGCTCGTCCGGCGGCTACAAGACAGTGGACACCGGCCAGGTCGTCCAGGCGATCAATGACAACAAGGTCGAGTCGGCCAAGATCACCACCGGCGACGAGCAGGTCATCAAGGCCTCGCTCAAGGACGGTGAGAAGGTCGACGGCAGCTCGAAGATCCAGGCGAGCTACATCGGCGACCAGGGTGTGGCCCTCGCCACCACCCTCCAGGACAAATACCAGAACAAGCAGATTCCGGACGGCTACACCGTTTCGCCGTCCAAGCAGAATCCCTTCGTGGGCATCCTGCTGTCCCTGCTTCCCTTCGTCCTCATCGTCGTCGTCTTCCTGTTCCTGATGAATCAGATGCAGGGCGGCGGCTCCCGGGTCATGAACTTCGGGAAGTCCAAGGCGAAGCTCATCACCAAGGACACCCCGAAGACGACGTTCTCGGACGTCGCGGGCTCGGACGAGGCGGTCGAGGAACTCCACGAGATCAAGGAGTTCCTGCAGGAACCGGCGAAGTTCCAGGCCGTCGGGGCGAAGATCCCGAAGGGTGTGCTCCTCTACGGCCCGCCCGGCACGGGCAAGACGCTGCTCGCCCGCGCCGTCGCGGGTGAGGCGGGCGTTCCCTTCTACTCGATCTCCGGTTCCGACTTCGTCGAGATGTTCGTCGGTGTCGGTGCCTCCCGGGTCCGTGACCTGTTCGAGCAGGCCAAGGCGAACGCTCCGGCGATCGTCTTCGTCGACGAGATCGACGCGGTCGGCCGCCATCGCGGCGCCGGCCTCGGCGGCGGTCACGACGAGCGCGAGCAGACGCTGAACCAGCTGCTCGTCGAGATGGACGGCTTCGACGTGAAGGGCGGCGTGATCCTCATCGCCGCCACGAACCGGCCCGACATCCTCGACCCGGCACTGCTGCGCCCCGGCCGCTTCGACCGCCAGATCGCGGTCGACCGCCCGGACATGCAGGGCCGTCTGGAGATCCTCAAGGTCCACCAGAAGGGCAAGCCGGTCGCCCCGGACGTCGATCTGTCCGCCGTCGCGCGCCGCACCCCGGGCTTCACCGGTGCGGACCTGGCGAACGTGCTGAACGAAGCCGCGCTCCTCACGGCGCGCAGCAACCAGAAGCTGATCGACAACAACATGCTCGACGAGGCGATCGACCGTGTGGTCGCGGGCCCGCAGAAGCGGACCCGGATCATGTCGGACAAGGAGAAGAAGATCACCGCGTACCACGAGGGCGGTCACGCCCTGGTCGCGGCGGCGTCCCCGAACTCCGACCCGGTGCACAAGATCACGATCCTGTCGCGTGGCCGGGCCCTCGGTTACACGATGGTCCTGCCGGACGAGGACAAGTACTCGACCACGCGCAACGAGATGCTGGACCAGCTCGCGTACATGCTGGGCGGCCGCGCGGCCGAGGAGCTCGTCTTCCACGACCCGACCACGGGTGCCGCGAACGACATCGAGAAGGCCACGGCGACGGCCCGCGCGATGGTCACGCAGTACGGCATGACCGAGCGCCTCGGCGCGATCAAGTTCGGCGGCGACAACACCGAGCCGTTCCTCGGCCGGGAGATGGCGCACCAGCGCGACTACTCGGAAGAGGTCGCCGCGCTCGTCGACGAAGAGGTCAAGAAGCTCATCGAGAACGCGCACAACGAGGCCTGGGAGATCCTGGTCGAGAACCGCGACGTCCTCGACAACCTGGTGCTCCAGCTGCTGGAGAAGGAGACGCTGGGCAAGGAGCAGATCGCCGAGATCTTCACTCCCATCGTCAAGCGGCCGGCCCGCCCCGCGTGGACCGGTTCCTCCCGGCGCACGCCGTCCACCCGCCCGCCGGTGCTCTCCCCCAAGGAGCTGTCGCTGACGAACGGGGCGAACGGCGCCTCCGCCGCCATCGCCGGCGCGACGGAGTCCGTCCCCTCGACGGAGACCGCCCCGGAGGAGCGCCCCGAGAGCTGATGGTCCGGCTCCCGGTGGCCTCACCAGGCCCGGAATGGATGCCGCACCCCCCAGGTTCTAGCCTGGGGGGTGCGGCATTTCTGATGCCCGGAGTGATCACGCGTCGAGTCACACGCGTGAGAGGCCAAGGAACGAGGAGCAGATGACCGACCCCGTGACGCTGGACGGCGAGGGCACGATCGGCGTGTTCGACGAGAAGCGTGCCGAGAACGCCGTGCGCGAGCTGCTCATCGCGGTCGGCGAGGACCCGGACCGGGAGGGCCTGCGCGAGACGCCGGGGCGGGTCGCCCGGGCGTACCGGGAGATATTCGCGGGGTTGTGGCAGAAGCCCGAGGACGTGCTCACGACGACGTTCGACATCGGGCACGACGAGATGGTCCTGGTGAAGGACATCGAGGTCCTCAGCTCCTGCGAGCATCACCTCGTGCCGTTCGTCGGGGTGGCCCACGTCGGGTACATCCCGTCCGTCGACGGCAAGATCACGGGTCTGTCAAAGCTGGCCCGTCTGGTGGACGTCTACGCCCGCCGCCCCCAGGTGCAGGAGCGGCTGACGACGCAGGTCGCCGATTCGCTGATGGCGATCCTGGAGCCGCGCGGGGTGATCGTCGTCGTGGAGTGCGAGCACATGTGCATGTCCATGCGGGGGGTGCGCAAGCCGGGGGCCAAGACGATCACGTCGGCGGTGCGCGGGCAGCTGCGCGACCCGGCCACCCGCAACGAAGCGATGAGCCTGATCATGGCCCGCTGACCCGCGCCTGGGCCCCTTGACCGTGCCGGGGCCCGCTGACCCGCGTACGGGCCGCCGCGAGACGGCGGCTCCGACGGGACGGCCGCGGCGTGCCTAGGCCGCCGCGGCCGTCCCGTCGTTCTCGTCGTCGTCCTCCGGGAGCTTGCAGACCCGCTCCAGGAAGAAGGCGGCGGCGATGACGCCGATGCCGGCGAGGACCGAGAAGCCCGCGTAGATGGCCTGGTCGCGGCGGGCGGGGACCTCCAGGGACTCCAGCAGGAAGGCGCCCGTGCCGCCGTACATCCCGGAGACCAGGGCGGCGACGAGGGCGCTGGCCTGGCCGAAGACGACGGCGCGGGCGGCCATCAGCGGGTCGACGCCCTTGGCGCCGGGCCGGCGCTCGCGCTGGGCCCGGAGGCGGGCGCGCAGCGAGAGCGCCGTGGCCAGCAGGACGACGGCGATCAGGGCGAGGACGACGGGGGCGGCCAGCGGGACCCGGGGGAGGGTCCCCACCGCGTTCCACAGGCGGGCGCCCGCCCAGGACAGGACGCCGGCCACGACGAACACGGCAGCCAGCGTCCTGATGCGCAGCTCTTTCACGTTGCCCCTTCGGTAAGCCGCTTGGTCGGTCGTCCTGACCTTAACGACTACTCGGGCAGCCGGAGTTCCAGGTCGGCGCGGGGCGTGACACCGTCCCGGGTGAGGGAGCCGAGGAGACCGGCCACGGAGCCGTGCCCGGGCAACTGCGCCTCGGGGTCCACGTCGTGCCAGGGCGCGAGGACGAACGCGCGTTCGTGGGCGCGCGGGTGGGGCAGCGTCAGCTCGGGGTCGTCGGAGACGACACCGTCGTAGGCGATGATGTCCACGTCGATCGTGCGGGGGCCCCAGCGCTCGTCGCGGACGCGGTTGAAGGCCTCCTCCACCGCGTGCGCCCGCTCCAGCAGGGACGAGGGCGGAAGGGTGGTCTTGAGGACCACGACCGCGTTGAAGTAGGCGGGCTGGCTGTCCGGGGACACGCCCCAGGGCTCGGTCTCGTAGACGGGGGAGACGGCCTTGACGCGGACGCCGGGGGTGTCCTCCAGGGCGTCGACGGCTCCCTGGAGGGTCTCCAGGCGGTTGCCCAGGTTCGACCCGAGGGAGATCACCGCGCGCTTCGGGTTGTTCAGGGTGATGTCGGCGGCGTCGACCCGCTCGACCACGGAGGGCGGCACCGGCTGGACGGTCGGGTCGCTCTGACCTCCGGTGAAGAAGGCGGTCATACTCGGCTCCGGGTGATGGTGACGGTCACGTCGTCGAAGGGGACGGTGATCGGCGCGTCCG
Source organism: Streptomyces sp. GLSS-08 (assembly GCF_056387915.1). NCBI lineage: Bacteria > Bacillati > Actinomycetota > Actinomycetes > Kitasatosporales > Streptomycetaceae > Streptomyces > Streptomyces sp. GLSS-08. The sequence continues at coordinate 62,472 of NZ_JBWJAQ010000012.1, read as the reverse complement.
GTTTGTGGACGCAGACCTCGACCTCCAGGACCCCTTCGTGCTTCAGACAGGTCTGGGCGATGCGCTCGGCGAGCGTCTCGATGAGATCGACGGGCTCGCCCTCGACGACCGCCACGACCTCCTCGGCCACGATGCCGTAGTGCACGGTCTTCGTCAGGTCGTCGTCGGCCGCGGCCGGTCGGGTGTCCAGGCCCAGCGCCAGGTCCACGATGAAGGTCTGGCCCTCCTCGCGCTCCCTGGGGAAGACGCCGTGGTGCCCGCGGGCCTTCAGGCCGCGCAGCGCGACACGATCCACGCGAATCACTCCTGCAATCGTCGGTGGCGGCGGGTGCGTACCGAGTGCGGACGGCGCACCAGCCTCATCAGGTGAATCTACCTGCGGGCACTGACAGTGCTCGGCCACGGGTGGGGTGCCCGGTGCGGCGCCGCCAGGGCTGCACCGGGCGTTTCCCATGGGGAACACGGCGGCTCACGGGTTGGTAGCCGCCCCTACCCAGGGCCCCGTGGTTCGAACCGCCGCTGCGCGCCTACCCACTCAACCGGGTGTGTCCTCGTCGTCCTCGGCACCGGATTCGGCCAGTACGGGCGAGGCGTGGTGCGACCAGAGCTTCCAGCCGTCCGGTGTGCGGTGGAACACGTTGGTGGCGACGACGAGCTGGCCCACGAGCGGGCCCAGCTCGTCGCCGTCCGCCGGCGGCGGACCGCCGCTCAGGATGTTCTCGGTGCAGGTCACCAGGGCGGTGTCGCCGGTGACGGAGACGTGGACGTCGGTGAGGAAGAACTGGATGTACTCGGTGTTCGCCATGATCAGCGCATACGACCTGAGGACCTCGCCGCGGCCGAAGAGTACGGGCCAGCCGGGGTGGACGCAGGAGATCACGGCGGCGTCCGCCGGGTCGTGGACGTCTTCGTCGTGGCCGAGATCCGACGGTGTGATCCAGAGGGAGGACACTTCGTCGAAGTCACCCCGCTCCATCGCCTCGTAGTAGGCGGTGTTGGCGAGCTCCACCTGCTCGACGTCGGTGTGGGGCGCGCTCACCGGTCTCCCGCTCCGCCCGGCTCGTGCGGGCCGGCGTCCCGGACCGCGGTGCCGGGGAGGGCGCCCGCGGGCCGGGCGGGCGTGCCGGCACGGGCACCCTCCACGGCACGGGCGACCCGGACGGCGTCGGCGGTGGCCCGCACCTCGTGGACGCGGACGGCCCAGGCGCCCTGCTGGGCGGCGAGCGCGGAGACGGCGGCGGTGGCGGCGTCCCGTTCGCGGGCCGGCGGCGGGGCGCCCCCGGGGCCCGCCAGAACCCGACCGAGGAAGCGTTTGCGGGAGGCCGCGACGAGCAGTGGGTGGCCGAGGGCCAGCAGCCGGTCGAGGTGGGCCAGCAGGGACAGGTCGTGGCCGGCCGCCTTGGAGAAGCCGAGGCCGGGGTCCAGGACGATCCGGTCGGGGGCGATGCCGCCCGCCAGAACGGCCTCCACGCGCGCGTGCAGTTCGTCGACGACCTCGGAGACGACGTCCTCGTACGAGCCCTCGGCGTTGCCGCCCGAGAGGAAGCCGCGCCAGTGCATGACCACGAAGGGGGCGCCTGCGGCGGCGACGACCGGGATCATCGCAGGGTCGGCGAGGCCGCCGCTGACGTCGTTGACGAGGGCGGCCCCGGCGGCGAGGGACTGCTCGGCGACCGAGGCGCGCATGGTGTCGACCGAGACGGTCACGCCCTCCGAGGCCAGTCCCCGCACGACGGGGATGACGCGCCGCAGTTCCTCGGCCTCGTCGACGCGGGTGGCCCCGGGACGGGTCGACTCACCGCCGACGTCCACCAGGTCGGCGCCCTCGGCGACCAGACCCAGGCCGTGCTTGACGGCGGCCGTCGTGTCGAACCAGCGGCCCCCGTCGGAGAAGGAGTCGGGCGTCACGTTGACGACCCCCATGACCGCGCAGCGGTCCCATACCGGCAGCCCCGCGACTTCGCCGCGCCCGCTCTTGGTGCTCATGCGTCCAGCCTAGGCCTCCGGGGGTGCGCCGCTTCCCCTCGGGCGGACCGGGCAGTCCCCGCCGTCGGCGGGCTCCGCGGACGCGAGGCCCCGGGGGAGGCTCCCCCGGGGCCCTGGGCAGGAAGACCCGCCCCCGCACGTTCCCGGGGCTCACGCCGGTCGCATCTCCCGCTCGGTGACCCCGTGTGCGCAGGGGCGGCGGGGTACCGGCGTGCGGCGGCGCAGCAGCCGGGGCAGGGCGAGGTTCACGAACCCTTCCGCCTGCATGGCCGCGAGGCCGATCCGCGGGAGTTCGCCGGAGGAGCGGTAGACGACGAAGCGGGGCTCCCAGCGGGGCCGGAATTTGGCGTTGAACTTGTACAGGGACTCGATCTGGAACCAGCGGGACAGGAAGACCAGCAGACCGCGCCAGGCGCGCAGCACCGGCCCCGCACCGATCTTCTCGCCGCGGGCCAGCGCCGCGCGGAACATCGCGAAGTTCAGGGACACGTGTGCGATGCCCAGGCGGGGAGCCGCCTCCAGGGCGGCCACGATGAGGAGTTCGTTCATGCCGGGGTCGGCCGCACGGTCGCGGCGCATGAGGTCGAGCGAGACGCCGTCGGCACCCCACGGGACGAAGTGCAGGACTGCCTTGAGATCGCCGTACGGGCCCGGCCGGGCGTCGGCCTTGTGGGCGGTGGCGATCAGGCAGTCGCCGTCCGCGGGGTCGCCGATGCGGCCCAGCGCCATGGAGAAGCCGCGTTCGGTGTCGGTGCCGCGCCAGTCCTCGGCCGCCCGGCGTATCCGGTCGAGTTCGCCCTCGCCGAGGTCACGGACGCGCCGGACGCGGGTTTCGTAACCGGCCCGCTCGATGCGCTTCACCATCTGGCGCACGTTGCGCATCGCGCGCCCGGACAGGCTGAAATCCGCGACGTCCACCACCGCCTCGTCGCCCAGTTCGAGGGCGTCGAGCCCGGTCTCGCGCGTCCACACCTCACCGCCCGTCTCCGAGCAGCCCATGACGGCGGGCGTCCAGGAGTGGGCCCTCGCCTCGTCCATGAAGCGCTCGATGGCGCCGGGCCAGGCCTCCACGTCGCCGATCGGGTCGCCGCTCGCGAGCATCACACCCGAGACGACGCGGTAGGTGACCGCGGCCTTGCCGCTGGGGGAGAAGACGACGGCCTTGTCGCGGCGGAGCGCGAAGTGGCCGAGGGAGTCGCGGCCGCCGTGCCGTTCCAGCAGGGCGCGCAGCCGGCTCTCGTCGTCCGGTGTGAGCCGCGCGGCGGGGTGTTCGGGGCGGAAGGCCAGGTAGATCGTGGTGACGGCGGTCAGGAGGCCGAGCGCGCCGAGGGAGAAGGCGACCGTCCAGGAGGTGGGTCCCGTGTAGTCGACGGGGCCGGTGAAGCCGAAGAGGCCGAACAGCACGTGCTGGATGCGGTCGGCGAGGCTGGGGTCGCCGGTCATCCGGTCGGAGTGGACGCTGACGATGACCAGTCCGAGGGCCAGTGAACCGGCGCCCATCAGTACGAAGTTGGCGAGGGCCCGCCACCGGCTGCGCGGGTCGGGCAGGGCGGCGAACTCACCGCGGTGGCGCAGCAGCGGCACGAGCAGCGCGAGGGAGATGGCGACGCCGATGAGGGAGTGCCGGTACGCGAACTGGGCCACGGCACCGGCCGGCAGCAGGACGACGGCGGCCCGCCACGCCCGGCGCTTGTGACGGCGCAGCCCGTGCGCGAGGAGCAGCAGAAGCACGCCGGCACTGAGCGACAGCGCGGCGGTGAACGGGCCCAGCGCGCCCGGCAGTACCTCGGCCAGCGTGTGCACGCGGCTGTGCCGGAAGCGCGGGAAGACACCGGCGGAGATGTCCAGGAGTCCTACGAGGGCGCAGGCCCGGGCGACCAGCGTGGGGGCGGCCTCGGCGCTCGGGCCGCGGAGCAGTCGGCGCGTCTTGCGCGGCCGGTCCGGAACCGCGCCGGACATTTCCCCATCTATCCTGACAGACATCGCATCCCGTAGTTCCGCGAGAGACCGTGAATCCGGTGCCAATCCGGCATCCGGCGACATTGCGCCCTCTAGGACGGTGTCTTGGGGAGACAGGTTCACTCCCTTCCGGAAAGCCGTTTCAAAAGGCAGGGAAAGTCCCGGGCAAGCGTCCGCGAAGAGGCGTGGCGCGCGCCCGGGACCGGAAAGCGCAGGCAGGAAGAGCCCATGGGTCTCACGAGCAACAAGGTGCTGGTATCGGCGGTCGTGGCCGCCGTGCTGCTGTTCGTCGGCACGGTGTGGCTGTGGCCGCGGCTGGCGCGGCACACCTGGCGGGCCGTCAGCGGCCGGGTCGGGCTGCTGCTGGCCACCCAGGTCGCGGTCTTCGCCGCCGTCGGGCTCTGCGCCAACCAGGCCTTCGGCTTCTACGCCAGTTGGGCGGATCTGTTCGGCCGGGAGAGCGGTCAGGGCGTGGTCGTCGACCACGGCCCCGGCGGGGCGGGCGGCGGCCCCCTCCAGGTCGTCGGCACACAGCAGGTGAACGTGTCGGGCGGGGCGCGTCCGCAGGTCGGCGGCCAGATCCAGAAGGTCGACGTGGTCGGCCGTACGACCCACATCGCCACGCCCGCGTACGTGTACCTGCCGCCGGAGTACTTCCAGCCGCGGTACCGCACCCGGACGTTCCCGGCCGTCACCGTCCTCACCGGCTACCCGGGCACCGCCGAGGCGCTCATCAAGGGGCTGCACTACCCGCAGACGGCGCACGCGATGGCCAAGGACGGGAAGATCCAGCCGATGATCCTGGTCATGCTGCGGCCGACCGTGGCGCCGCCGCGGGACACCGAGTGCGTCGACGTACCCGGCGGCCCGCAGGCCGAGTCCTTCTTCGCCAAGGACCTCCCCGACGCCGTGGCGGCCCACTACCGGGTGGGCAGGAAGCCCGGCAGCTGGGGCGTCGTGGGTGACTCCACGGGCGGGTACTGCGCGCTGAAACTCGCCGTCCACCACCCCGGGACGTACGCCGCGGGGGCGGGGCTCTCGCCGTACTACCGGGCACCCGCCGACCCCACGACGGGCGACCTCTTCCACGGGGACGAGGCGCTGCGCGACCACGCCGACCTGTGGTGGTACCTCAAGCACCGGCCCGCGCCCGACACCTCACTGCTCGTCACCAGCAGCAGGCAGGGGGAGGCGAACTACCGGGACACGCTGAAGTTCATAGAGCTGGTGAAGTCGAGGCGGCCGACCCGGATCGCGTCGGTCATCCTGGACAGCGGCGGACACAACTTCAACACCTGGCGGCGCGAGATCCCCGGCACCCTCCAGTGGATCAGCGGACGGCTGAGCGACCGCTGAGCACCGCGGGGCCCCGGCCGCCCGCGGCGGGGGCCCCGCGGCTTGGGCGGCCGGCGGCATCAGGAGCCGCTGACCGTCTCCAGATCGACGTCCGCGCGTGCGATGTCCCGGGCGTCCGCGGCCGTCGAGCGGCGCAGGGCCTCGTGCAGCCGGGCGGGGGTGAGGACGCCCAGGAAGCGGCCCTCGCTGTTCTCGTCGATGACGGCGATCCAGCCGGCGTCGTGCTGCAGCATCGTCGAGAACGCCTGCTTCAGGGACGCGCCCACCGGCAGCCAGGCCTCCATGCGCCGGGCGTGCTCCCTGACCGTGCCGGTCCGCCCGCGCGCGTGGTCGGCGGAGATCCAGCCGTGCAGGTCGCCGTTCGCGTCCAGGACGACCGCCCAGGGCGCGTCGAGCTTCCCGGGCAGCGGATCGTCGAGGCGCACCACGGGCGGCTGGTCGAGGTCGCTCTCCTCGATGGGCGTCACCGAGAGCCGCTTCAGGCCCCGGTCCGCGCCCACGAAGTCCGCCACGTAGTCGGTCGCCGGGGCGCCCAGGACGGCGGACGGGGTGTCGAACTGCTCGATGCGGCCGGCGCCGTAGACGGCGATGCGGTCGCCGAGACGTACGGCCTCCTCGATGTCGTGCGTGACGAACAGGACCGTCTTGCGCACGGACTGCTGGAGCCTCAGGAACTCGTTCTGCAGGTGCTCGCGCACCACCGGGTCGACCGCGCCGAACGGCTCGTCCATGAGCAGCACGGGCGGGTCGGCGGCCAGGGCGCGGGCCACGCCGACGCGCTGGCGCTGGCCGCCGGACAGCTGCTCGGGGTAACGCCCGCCGTAGACGGACGGGTCGAGGCCGACCAGGTCGAGGAGTTCGGCCGCGCGCTCGCGGGCCTTGGCGCGCTTGACGCCGAGCAGGTGCGGGACGGTCGCCGTGTTGTCCAGCACCGTCTTGTGCGGGAAGAGGCCGACCTGCTGGATGACGTAGCCGATGCGGCGGCGGAGCCGGACGGGGTCGACGGTGGATATGTCCTCGCCGTCCAGGAATATCCGGCCGCTCGACGGTTCGATGAGCCGGTTCACCATCTTCATCGTGGTGGTCTTGCCGCAGCCCGAGGGGCCGACCAGCGTGACCAGCTCCCCCTCGGCGACCTCGAAGGACAGGTCGTCGACGGCCGTGGTGCCGTCCGCGTACCGCTTGGTGACGTTCTCGAACCGGATCATGGCTCCCCATTGTGGCCGCGGACGGCGGACGTTGTGTGAAGGCAGTGTTTCGCTCGTACGGCGACTCTCGGCCATTGTCAGTGGTCGGCGTTAGGGTCGCCAGCAAGTCAAAACGATGTGCGGGCGCGCGGTCCACTGACATACGTTCGATGATGTGGGGGAGGTGGGACGGAGTGAGCGAGCAGAACTGCCTGGTGGCCAACGACTGGATCTGCGGGGAGTACGTCAGCTCCCGCAGCCAGGAGCTCACCGACGCGACGGTGCAGCACGTGTGGATCACCGTGGTCTCCGTGGCGATCGGTGTCGTCGTGGCCTTCCCGCTGGCGCTGCTGGCCCGCCGGTTCCGCGCCTTCGCCGGCCCGATCCTCGGTCTGACGACCGTCCTGTACTCGGTCCCCTCGCTCGCGATGTTCTCGCTGCTGCTGCCCCTGTTCGGCCTCTCGGCCTCCCTGGTCGTCACGGGACTCGTCCTGTACTCCCTGACGATCCTCGTAAGGAACATCCTCGCCGGGCTGCACGCGGTCCCGGAGGAGGCCCGCGAGGCCGCCCGAGGTCTGGGCTACGGATCCGCGCGGCTGCTCTGGGAGGTCGAACTGCCGCTGGCGCTGCCCTCGGTCCTCGCCGGGGTGCGCATCGCCACCGTCTCGACCGTGGCCCTGACGACCGTCGGGTACATCGTGGACTACGGCGGCCTCGGCACGCTCATCGTCAGCGGCCTCCACAGCGACTTCAAGGCGCAGGTGCTCACCGCGTCCGTGATCTGCGTGCTGCTCGCCCTGGCCGCCGATCTGCTGCTGCTCGGGCTCCAGCGGCTGCTCACCCCCTGGGCGCGGGTGACCCGCGCCCCCCGAATACGGCGGCGTGCGGCCCCGGCGAAGGTGGCTGAGGCGGCGTGAACGCGGTATCGGGTGCGTACGACTGGCTGACGACCGGTGCGAACTGGCAGGGTGACAAGGGGGTCTGGCACCGGCTCACCGAGCATCTGTACTTCAGCGGGGTCACGCTGGCCGTCGCCTGTCTCGTCGCGCTGCCGCTCGCGCTGTGGCTCGGGCACATCGGCAAGGGGGGCGCGCTCGCCGTGAACCTCTCCAACGTGGGGCGGGCGGTGCCCACGCTCGCCGTGCTCGTCCTGCTCACCCTCACCCCGCTCGGCCGGCACGGGGACCTGCCCACGCTCATCGCGCTGGTGCTGTTCGCCGTGCCGCCGCTGCTGACGAACGCGTACATCGGCATGAGCGAGGTGGACCGGTCCGTCGTGGAGGCGGCCCGCGGGATGGGCATGAGCGGTGGCCAGGTGTTCCGCCAGGTCGAACTGCCGCTGGCGTATCCGCTGATCATGACCGGGGTGCGGTCCGCGACGGTGCAGATCATCGCCACGGCGACGCTCGCCGCGGCGGCCGGCGAGGGCGGACTCGGCCGGATCATCACCGCCGGATTCAGCCTGCAGAACACGCCGCAGGTGGTGGCCGGCGCCTTCCTCGTCGCCGTGCTCGCGCTGCTGATCGAGGGCGCGCTGGTGATGGCGGGACGGGTCTTCGACCCGATGCGCGGCCGCCAGGGCACCGCCCGGTGACATCAGTTTCTCGATACGCGGTGACGTCCCGGTTCCCGGGCGCACCGTGACGTACGACTTCCGAAGAGGGGTAACGATGAACAGCAGAACGCGTCGGATGGCGGTCGCGGCGGTGGCCGTCGGCGCGCTGACCGCGGGGCTCACCGCGTGCGGCGGGGACAGCCTGGAGGACGACGGCCCCGACAAGGCGGCTGGCGGCGGCAAGGGCAAGCTCGTGGTCGGCGCGGCCGGGTTCACCGAGGCGAAGGTCCTCGGCGAGCTCTACAAGCAGGTGCTCGGCAATGCGGGTTACAGCGTCTCGGTAAAGACCGTCGAGAACCGCGAGATCTACGAACCCCAGCTGGAGAAGGGGGCGATCGACATCGTCCCCGATTACGCGGCGACCCTCGCGGAATTCCTCAACGTGAAGGAGAACGGCCCGAAGGCGAAGCCCGTCGCCTCCGGTGATGTCGACGCCACGGTCGCCGCACTGGAGAAGCTCGCCGGGCCGAAGGGCCTCAAGGTGCTGCCGGCCGGTGCGGCGGTCGACCAGAACGCGTTCGCGGTCAGCACCGAATTCGCCGAGAAGCACGACCTCAAGACCCTTTCGGACCTCGGCAAGTCGGGCGTCAAGGTCAAGATCGCGGCCGGTGACGAATGCGAGACGCGGCCCTTCTGCGCGCCGGGTCTGAAGAAGACCTACGGCATCGACGTCTCCGGAATCGACCCCAAGGGCGTCAGCACGACCCAGTCCAAGCAGGCGGTCAAGAACGGCACGGACCAGCTGGTCCTCACCACGACCACGGACGCGACGCTGAAGAACTTCGACCTCGTGCTCCTTGAGGACGACAAGAAGCTGCAGAACGCGGACAACGTGCTTCCGGTGGTGAACGCGAAGGACGCCGGCGACCAGGCGATAGCCGACGCCCTGGGGAAGCTGACAGAAACGCTCACCACGGATGATCTTGTGGAACTCAACCGCAAGGTCGACGCGGAGCGCCAGAAGGAAGCCGATGTGGCGAAGGAGTATCTGGAGTCGAAGGGGCTGATCAAGAAGTAGCCGGCCCGCCTCTCCGGCGGAATGCGCTCTTCGCGGGAGTGACGTGACGGGCCTCCCGCGGGCCGAAGTGGCAGCCCCTGCAACGTCTTTGCGAAGGCGTGGGAGGGGTTTCGCCCTGGGGTTGTGGCGCTTTCGCGAGGCGATGCGGTGGTCGTGTTCGTGCCCGGGGCGTGTGAAGGCTGCGGGGTGGCTGTGTTTTTACCTCGCGGGGCACCATGATTCGCCTACGCGCGGTAAGTTTCTGGCCATGCCACGTGGACGTCACCGTCATTCCCCGCCCTTGCACAGGCTGCTGCCTCCTTCGGCGATCGCCGGCGTCTCGCTTCTCTGCGCCGTCGGGCCCTGGCTGTTCACGGAGACCTCGGTGCTCCGTGGGCTGGCCGCGGCTGCCGCGCTGACGACCGTGGTGGGTTCGGTCGTCATGCGCCGCTGGGACACTTCGGCGGGCAAGCGTGTCGCGGAGCTCACGCGCGCGCGTGCGGGCGACGAGTGGCGCTACGAGGAGCGGGTCGCCGAACTGGAGACCGACCTCGAGGAGTCGCGCGAGCTGCGCACCAAGCTGGAGCACCGGCTGCGTGCCAAGCGGGCGGAACTGGCGGGCCTGCGCAACGAACACGCGGCGCTGCTGCGGCGGTACGCCACGGCGGAGACGGAGCGCGCGACCGCACTGGAGAGCCGTCGTGTGCTCGCGATAGAGACGGCGGTTCCCGCACGGGCGCTGACGGCGGCCTCGGCCGACCGGACAGCGCAGGCGCCCGGGGCCGTGGCGTCCCCGGGGGTGTCCGGTGCCCCGGCGTCCGGTGCCGCGGTACCGTCGGCGGGTCCGGTGTCCGCGTCGGCCGCCGAGGCGGCTCGTACGGTTCCGGCGCCTTCGCCCACTCCGGCGTCCGAGCGCACCGGCGCCGACCTGAAGGACCCGCCCCGCCCGGAGGGCGGTGAGTCGGGGGTCGACTCTTCGGAGCCCTTCTCCCCGACGGGTTCCTCACTGTTCCTGCGCGCCAACTCGGCGCTGGACCGGATCGTGGGCGAGCGAGGGGCGAACCCCGACTCCGGATCCGAGGGCGACTCAGGAACCGACCTCGATCCGAATCCGGAGCTTGAGCGCGAGCCCGAGCCCAAGTCCGAGCCCGACTCGGGATCCGCAACCGAACCCGAACTCCAGGTCGACGCCGATGCCAAGGCCGACGCCGACGCCGACGCCGACGCCGACGCCGACGCCGACGCCGACGCCGACGCCGACGCCGAGGCTGAGCGCGAGCCGGGTCCCGGCACGGACGGGCCCGGACCCGGACCCGGTGGAGCCGCGAAAGGCCGCTCTTCCAAGGGCGGTTCCGGCACGCAGGCCGCCCCCGCCGCGGAGGGCCCGGTGAAGGACACGTCCGCGCGGCGCGGCCCGGTGGAGGACGACCCGGCGCAGGCCGCGTCTGGGCCGGCACAGGTTCAGGAGGACGAGGCGGAGGGGAAGTCCGAGGCGGCCGACGGGCACCGGCGCGCGGCCGCCGCGCCCTCGGCAGGGGAGACCGCCTCCGCGACCGTCCGGCCGGTGCCCGTGCGACCGCCGTCCACCCGGCCCGCACCCGCCCGCCCGGCCGGCGCTGCCGCCCCGGAGGCCGCCGCACCGCAGGCCCCCGCCGATGAGACGTCCGCGGCGGCGGCCCTCACGCCCGCGAAGCCCACGAAGCCCGTCAAGTCGGTGCGGCCCTCCGGGCACTTCACCGTGCCGACGGCCGTGGCGGTCGTACCGAACGCGCCCCGGCGGCGTCGGCGGGTCGAGGGCGGTTTCGACTTCTTCGGTACGCAGCAGGGCACGTCGCCGGACGCGTTGGAGGCCGTGCAGAACGAGGACCTCGCGGACGTCGTCGGCCAGGAGGCGCTCGCGCTGCACAAGGCCGAGTCGGAGGCCGTCCAGTTCAAGCCCGCGGACGAGGAGTCCCGCGGGGTCGGCCAGGTCATCGACCTGACCGCGCACGACGAGACGGAGCGGATCGACGTGGCGGGACTGCGGAGCGCGGTCTCCTGAGACACGACGGCCGCTGAGGCAGGACGTCCACGGGTTCAGTTCACGGGAGGGCACCGGCACTGTCGCCGGTGCCCTCCCGTCGTACCGGGCCGGGACCGCACCGCGCGTCTCCGGGCCGTCCGCAGGCGCCCGCGCCGGCCTCCGGCCCCCCGGCCCCCGGCCCTGCGGGCCGCCCGTCGTGCTTCACACCATCCAGCGGTCCGGGCGGGCCTGTCCGCGGCCCGTGCGGGAGCGGTCGGCCTGGGACTGCAGGAGTGCCGCCGCCTCCCCGGCGTCCCGCAGCCGCGCCGTCACCGTCTTGTTGGCGCCGGTGTCCACATGGACGTCCGCGAGCCCCTTGAGGCGGGCCCAGGGCCCCTGTCCGAGCCGTACGCTCTGCACCTTCGCGTGCGGTACGAGGGCGAGGCTGCGGCGCAGCAACCCGTGGCGTGCCACGAACGCCGTGTCGGTGACGGCGAGCCCGTAACCCCGCCACCAGAAGGGCAGACACCAGCCGGCCCGGCGCGGCGGACGCGACAGCGCGCCCGGCACGACCATGCCCGGCAGCACCCGGGCGATCACCGCGTCGGCGATCTCGCGCGGAGCGACCGGGACGAGCACGGAGTTGGACGATCCGGCCACGTCCAGCTCGACGCGGACCCACCCCCGCCGCCGCCACAGCAGCGGCTCGACGATCCGCACGGTCTGCACCCGGCCGGGCGGCACCGTCTCGTGCGTACGGTCGAGGAGGCCGTGGTCGATCCGCAGGCCGTCCGGGGACTCGCCGACCGTCCAGTCGTACTCGGCGACGAAGCGCCCCACGCTGCTCGCGCCCGCCGCGCCGAGCAGCGGCAGACCCGTCGCGAGAACCGTCCACGCGCTGTGGGTGAGGAACCAGAGCAGCGACGGCACGACGAGCGCGGCGGTCAGGGTTCCCCAGGTGGCGCCGGTCAGGACCAGGGAGACGGCGAGGACGCCCGCGGGCACGTGCAGCAGCCGCCGCACCGGCGCCTCGCCGACCTCGTGGGCCGTCTCGGGCGCGAAACCGGCGGCGCGCGCGAGGAGTTCCGCGCGCAGGGCACGGGCCTCACCCTCACCGAGGTAGGCGAGTTCGTCCTTCTTGTCGGTCCCTATGACGTCGAGTCTGAGCTTGGTGACACCGGCGACGCGGGCCAGCAGCGGCTGGGTGACGTCGACGGCCTGGAGCCGGTCGAGCCGGATGTGCGCGGTGCGGCGGAACACCAGGCCGGTGCGGATGCGCAGTTCGGTCGCGGTCACCGCGTAGTGCGTGAACCACCAGGTCAGGAAGCCGTAGAGGGCGGCAGCCGGGACGAACACGGCCAGCCCGACGAGCAGCGTGGTCGTCGTCAGCCGGGTCAGCTGCGCCTGCGCCTGGCCGGGGTCGTGCACCGCCCAGCCGGCGAGCACGGCGACGGGCGCCCAGGCCCGCCGCAGCGGAGTCACGGGGTGCAGGCGCTGCTCGACGAGCGCGGACGCCTCCGCCGGCGCCACCACGCCATGGGCGCCGGGAACGCCCGCGGTCCCCGGCGCCCGAGTGCCCGCATCCGCGGTCCCTGGCGCCGACGTGCCCGGAACCCTTGCGGTCCCCAGCGCCGATGTGCCCGAAGCGCCCGGCCCCGGCAGTGGCGGGTCCGCAGGTGCCGGGTCGGAGGGGACCGGCGGCGGGGGCGGGGTCACAGGCCCGCCGATCGTGCCTCGCCGAGTTCCGTGAGCCGGTCCCGCAGCCGCTCGGCCTCCTCGGGGTCGAGCCCCGGGATGCGGGCGTCGGTCGCCGCCGCCGCCGTGTGCAGCTGCACGCTCGCCAGCCCGAAGTACCGCTCCACGGGCCCCGAGGTGACCTCGACCAGTTGCATGCGCCCGTACGGCACCACGGTCTCCTCGCGCCACAGCACGCCCCGGCTGATCAGCAGGTCGTCCGCGCGCTCGGCGTACCGCCAGGAGCGCCAGTTGCGCCCCAGCACCGGCCAGCCCCACAGCGCCAGACCGAGGGGGAGCAGCGCGAAGGCCGCCCAGCCGGGCCCGGCGAGCAGCCCGAGGCCGAGTCCCGCGGTGATCGCCGCCAACCCCGCCCACACCACCAGCAGCAGCCGTCGCATCCGGAGCAGGCCCGGCGGCAGGCCGGTCCAGACGGGCTCGCCCGCCGCGTTCTGTGTGGTCCCCGTCTCCATGCCGCAAGGGTACGTACGAGAGACTGTCCCCATGACTCCCACGACGGAGACCATGGTCGGTATCGGCGGCGCCGCGGAGAGCACCGACATGGTGCTCAACATCGGGCCCCAGCACCCGTCCACACACGGCGTGCTCAGGCTGCGGCTCGCCCTCGACGGCGAGCGGATCCAGCACGCGGAGCCGGTCATCGGCTACATGCACCGCGGCGCGGAAAAGCTCTTCGAGGCCCGCGACTACCGCCAGATCATCATGCTCGCCAACCGCCACGACTGGCTCTCCGCCTTCTCGAACGAGCTGGGCGTGGTCCTCGCCGTGGAGCGGATGCTCGGCATGGAGGTCCCCGAGCGGGCGGTGTGGATGCGCACGCTCCTCGCGGAGCTGAACCGCGTCCTCAACCACCTGATGTTCCTCGGGTCGTACCCCCTGGAGCTGGGCGGGATCACCCCGGTCTTCTACGCCTTCCGGGAGCGCGAGGAACTCCAGACCGTCATGGAGGAGATCTCCGGCGGGCGCATGCACTACATGTTCAACCGCGTCGGCGGCCTCAAGGAGGACCTGCCGGCCGGCTGGGCCACGCGCGCGCGTGAGGCCGTCGCCTCCGTCCGCTCGCGGATGAGCGTGTACGACGACCTGGTGCTCGGCAACGAGATCTTCCGGGGCCGCACGCGCGGTGTGGGTGTGCTGTCGCCCGAAGCCGTGCACGCGTACGGGGTGAGCGGGCCGATCGCGCGCGCCTCCGGGGTCGACTTCGACCTGCGCCGCGACGAGCCGTACCTCGCCTACCCGGAACTCCAGGACACACTGAAGGTGGTCACGCGCCGGGAAGGCGACTGCCTCGCCCGCTTCGAGTGCCTGCTGGAGCAGACGCACGTCGCCCTTGCGCTCGCCGACGCCTGCCTCGACCGCCTCGCGGACCTGGCGCCGGGCCCGGTCAACCAGCGGCTCCCCAAGGTACTCAAGGCCCCCGAGGGACACACGTACGCCTGGACCGAGAACCCCCTCGGCATCAACGGCTACTACCTGGTCAGCAAGGGCGAGAAGACCCCGTACCGGCTGAAGCTGCGCTCCGCCTCGTACAACAACATCCAGGCGCTGGCCGAGCTGCTGCCGGGCACGCTGGTGGCCGACATGGTGGCGATCCTGGGGTCACTGTTCTTCGTGGTCGGGGACATCGACAAGTAGGTCCGCGAAGGCGGACGGCACGTCCCGCGGGCCGGCCGGGGGGTCCATCGGGCCGGCCGGCAGGTCCAGCGGTACGCCGACGGGCTGGAGCAGCCAGCCGAAGTCGCCGAGTCCGCCCGCGGCGGTGAGCTCGGCGGCGGCGCCCGCGTCCGCGAGGGCCCGTACGTAGGCCGCGGGGCCCGTGGTCGCCAGGGACAGCGGCGGGCGGTCGCCGCGCACGCCGAGCGCCCGCAGGGCCGCCCGCTGCGTCACCACCCGCCCGCCGGGCAGCGCGCACGCGTCCAGCGCCACGTGCGCCGTGAGGTCGCAAGACCCGTCGGGCACGGGCGGGGTCTCGCGGCCCGCGCGGAAACCGGTGAGCGTCCCGAACGGGGGCCGCGCGCCCGCGAAGTGCGCGTAGTCCACGGCGACGGCGAGGCCCCGGTCGAGGGCGGCGACGGCGCGGGCCCAGGCCGCGTCCCTGGGGAGGCCGATCTCGGCCCGCATGCCCTCGGACGGCGTCGGCCACCAGCGCGCGAGCCATTCGGCGTCCGCCCCCACGACGGGCGGCCCGAGCCGTTCCGTCCCGTCCCGGTGTACGAGGACCAGCCGCGGTACGCCCTCCGCGTCCGCCTCGGCCACCTCCACGGGGACGTTGTCGAGCCACTCGTTGGCGAACAGCAGACCGGTGGTCCCCTCCGGGGGCTCCGGCAGCCACTCGATCCGGTGATCGAGACCGGCGGGCCGCCCGGCCCGCTCGACCGCGTACCCGCGCGCGCGGGCGGCGACGTCGCCGGGCAGGACCGCGAGGACACCGGTCACGAGTTCGCCCCGGCCCGCCGCCATGTCGACGAAGGCCAGATCGGCCGGGCGTCCCAGCGCCTCGTCCACGCGGCACAGCAGCCGCGCCACGGCCCGCGCGAAGAGCGGGGAGGCATGGACCGACGTGCGGAAGTGCCCCGCGGGCCCCTCCGGACGCAGATAGAAGCCGCGAGGCCCGTACAGCGCCTCCTCGGCCGCCGCACGCCACCCGCGCCGGCCGTCGGCCGTCTCCCGCCGTCCGCCCCGGCCGTCCGCCGCCTCATCCGTCACCGGCCCAGGCTAGAGCCCTCCCGACGGCCGGGCCGGCCCCGTCCCGGGGAGCCCGGTAGCCGCAGAGGACTGCGGGCCCTCCACCTTGGGGAGTACGCGTGCGGGTTGCGGATCGGTCCTCCGGTTGACCCCCGCACACACCGCGCCTACCTACTCTGGGTTACGTGCAGCGCCTCTATGACTTTCTCCGCAGGTACCCCACGTGGGTCGACTGCTTCTGGGCCGTCGTCCTGCTCGGGATCACCGGCGTGAGTCTCCGCAGTGTCAGCGGGGCGTCGGAGCACCGGGGGCCGCTCGCCGTGGCGCTCCCGGTCGCCGCCGTCCTGTGTCTCGTGATCGCGCTGCGCCGCCGGATGCCCGAGAAGATGCTCGTGCTGGCGGCGGCCACCGGTGTGGCGCAACTCGTCCTGGACGTGGGGGTGTCGCCCGCGGACTTCGCGCTGCTGGTGATCATCTACACCGTCGCCGCGGACGGCGCCCGCTGGGCCTCCCGGTTCGCCCTGGTCGGCGGACTCTGTGCGGCACCCCTCTCCCAGCTGCGCTGGCCCCAGGAGTCGGCGGGCACCCCGGGCGTCGTCCTGATAGCGGTCTTCCAGACCGTGCCGTTCGCGCTCGCGTGGGTGCTCGGCGACTCCATCCGCACCCGCCGCGCCTACCTCGCGCAGCTGGAGGAGCGTGCCGCCCGCCTGGAGAAGGAGCGCGAGGCGCAGTCGAAGGTCGCGGTCGCCGCCGAACGGGCCCGGATCGCCCGGGAACTGCACGACGTCGTCGCGCACAACGTGTCCGTCATGGTGGTCCAGGCCGACGGCGCCGCCTACGTCCTCGACACCGCCCCCGACCAGGCCAAGAAGGCACTGGAGACCATCTCGGGGACCGGCCGGCAGGCGCTCGCCGAGATGCGCCGCCTGCTCGGCGTGCTGCGCACCGGCGAGCACCAGGAGGGCGGCGAGTACGTCCCGCAGCCCGACGTGGAGCAGCTCGACGACCTCATCGAGCAGGTGCGCACCGCCGGCCTGCCCGTCGACTACAAGGTCGAGGGCACCCCGCGCCCGCTGCCCAGCGGCGTCGAACTGACCGCGTATCGCATCGTGCAGGAGGCCCTGACCAACACCCGCAAGCACGGCGGCCCGAACGCGGGCGCCAGCGTGCGGCTGGTGTACTTCGACGACGGCCTCGGGCTGCTCGTCGAGGACGACGGCAAGGGTGCCCCGCACGAGCTGTACGAGGAGGGGGGCGCCGACGGCCGGGGCCACGGCCTGATCGGCATGCGCGAACGGGTGGGCATGGTAGGCGGCACCCTGGACGCGGGGCCGCGCCCCGGTGGGGGCTTCCGCATCAGCGCACTGCTGCCGCTCAAGGCCGCCCACTGACACCTGTACATACGTTCGCCGCACATCTGTACGTATCCGTGCCCGATCCCTGCCCGATCCGTGCCCGATCCTGTTGTCCGGGACCCACCCGGCCTCGTATGCGCCCGAACCGCTGACCCCCGTACGTTTGTGAAAGGACCCCGATGGCGATCCGCGTGATGCTCGTCGACGACCAGGTGCTGCTGCGCACCGGCTTCCGGATGGTGCTCGACGCCCAGCCGGACATGGAGGTCGTGGCCGAGGCGGGCGACGGCGTCGAGGCCCTCCAGGTGCTGCGGGGGACCGACGTCGACGTGGTGCTGATGGACGTCCGCATGCCGAAACTGGACGGCGTCGAGACCACCCGCCGCATCTGCTCGGACACCGAGCCGCCGAAGGTGCTGATCCTGACCACCTTCGACCTCGACGAGTACGCGTTCTCCGGGCTGAAGGCGGGCGCCTCCGGCTTCATGCTCAAGGACGTGCCGCCGGGCGAGCTGCTGACCGCGATCCGCTCCGTGCACAGCGGTGACGCCGTCGTCGCGCCCTCCACGACCCGGCGCCTGCTCGACCGGTTCGCGCCGATGCTGCCCAACGCAGGCAAGCAGCCCCAGCACGCGGAGCTGGAACGGCTCACCGGCCGCGAGCGCGAGGTCATGGTGCTGGTCGCGCAGGGACTGTCGAACGGCGAGATCGCCGCCCGGCTGGTCCTGTCCGAGGCCACCGTCA
Source organism: Streptomyces sp. GLSS-08 (assembly GCF_056387915.1). Taxonomy (NCBI): domain Bacteria; kingdom Bacillati; phylum Actinomycetota; class Actinomycetes; order Kitasatosporales; family Streptomycetaceae; genus Streptomyces; species Streptomyces sp. GLSS-08. Next base: position 44,831 of record NZ_JBWJAQ010000012.1, on the reverse strand, counting down.
AGACCCACGTGGGCCGCATCCTCACCAAACTGGGACTGCGCGACCGCGTCCAGGTGGTCGTCCTCGCCTACGAGACGGGCCTGGTACGGGCGGGCGGCCACGGCTGACCGGGGACGCGACCGGCGGGTGACCGGGACGCACCAGCGATCTCGCCCTCGCCCGGCGCGACGGTGTCGTGATCGCCCCCATGACGGTCACCGAGCCGCGCTGCTTCGAGGAAAGGTCCACGGCCGGACAGGCCTCAGCGCAGGATGCCCTCCAGGAAGTCGCTGCCGAGGCGGGCCACCACGGTGACGTCCAGCTGGTGCAGGACGTACCGGCCGCGGCGGCGGGTGGTGAGCAGGCCCGCCTTCCTGAGGACGCCGAGGTGCCGGGATATCTCGGGGGCCGTCATGCCGTGCACCTGCGCCAGCTCACCCGTGGTGTAGGCACTGCGGGCCAGATGACGGCAGATCCGCATCCGGACCGGGTGGGACAGCGCCGTCATCCGCAGGGTCAGCTGCTCGACCGAGGGCGGGGCGGCCGGCTCGGGCGACCCGACCGGGTAGTGCAGCACCGGCTGCCATCCGTAGCGGTGGAGGACCATCAGGTGCGGCCGGCCGAGCGTGGTCGGCACCAGCAGCAGGCCGCCGTCCGCCGTGGCGGTGTGACCGTCGGCCAGCTTGTCCACGACGATCCGCCCGGCGGGCTCGTCCAGCGTCACGGAAGGGGAGACCGAGGCCAGCGCGCCGGCGAGGCCCTTGCGGCGGAACAGGTCCGTCTTGTGCCGGGCGTCCGCCGCGAGCTGGTGCCGCAGCCGCGACCACGCCTCCGCGAAGAACGCCTCGTCACAGTCCTCCACGAACTGCCGCAGCCATGCCCGCACACCCGTCGGGTCCTCCAGCAGCCGCCGGGCGAACCGCACCTGGTGCGGCCCGCGCGAGGCGGCCAGCTCCAGGGCACGCGCGCGCAGCCGCAGGTCGGACAGCGTGTCGGGGCCGGGCGCGTCGTACGACAGCGCGCACGTGAACTCGAGCGCCGCCGCCACGAACTGCTCGTCCGTCAGCTTGTCCAGCAGGTCCAGGTCCTCGGCGAGCGTGGCCCCCGGCAGCGTGGATCCACCGGGGATGCCCGCGGCGGGCAGGAAGAGGTCCGAGAACGTCGTGCGCCACAGGAAGTCGGCCTCGCACATCCGGTCGGCGAGATGCGGGTCGAGGCCCGCGGGCACCGTGGTCGCCCAGCCCCGGAGCCCCGGATGGTGCCCCGGCTCGGACAGCGCGTGCAGCGCCATCCCCAGCTCGGCCAGCGGGGACGGCACGACGGCGACCCGCTCCCGCCGCAGCCCGGTGACGTCGATGCTCACGCTCATGCCCTCATGGTGCACCGCCCCACCGACAACGCCGCCGCCGATCGGCACCGGCCGTCGACCGGCAGGACAGACGCCGGGTACGGGCGCAGGCTGGGAGCACCGGAGCACCGGAGCGCCGCGCCCACACCGGATCCCGGCCGTTCTCCGTCGCGAAGAGGCGAACCGCCATGAGCATCACCCAGCAGTACCTCCTGGACACCTACCGGGCCCGGCAGCTCGGCGAGCCGCTCCCGCCCGCGCCGGGCGCCCACGACCGGCGGACGGCGCGGGAACTGCGCGACGTCCGGCGCTTCCGCGCCGTCGTGGCGGGCCGGCCGGCCCGTGGGCGGATCCGGGGGACCGCCGGCCGGTGGCTGCGCGCCCGGCGGCACCTGAGCCGCTGACACCGGCCGGCGGTCCCCAGCGTGCTTGCCCGGGCCCGGGCGTGCCCGAGCGGCCCCGGCGGCACCCGGCCGGCGCGCCGACCCCGGCGGCCCGCCCCGGAACCCGGCTAACCCGCAGCCGGCAGCCGCGCGACGAAGTCCCGGACGGCCGCCCGCACCTCGTCGGCCGTCCACTCCAGCCCCGCGGACCGCACCGACACCTCGGTCCACGACACCCCCGGCCCGCCACGGGCCCACGCGCCGGCGAACAAGTACGTCCCGGTGTCCTCGGCCTGGGCGGCGGCCGCGTCCTCCAGCACCTCGGGGCCGTACGGCAGCCAGACCTGGAAGTCGTGGGTGTGCGGCTCCTGCGGGTGGACGCGCGCCCACGGCACCCCGGCGGCGGCGAATCCCTCGCGCAGCGCGGCGGCGACCACGCGCGCGTGGGCCACGTACTCCGGCAGCCGGGGCAACTCCCGCTCCAGACCGGCGAGCGCGGACAGCACCGCGGGGAACTGCTGGACGATCAGGCCGCCGTACCGGTGCCGCCAGGCCTTCGCCTCCTCGACGAGGGTCCGCGGCCCGGCCAGCGCCGCCCCGCTGTACCCGTCGAGCGACTTGTAGAACGACACGTAGACGCTGTCCGCGAGGCCCGCGATCTCGTCCAGGGGCCGCCCGAAGTGCGGGGGGCACTCCCACAGGCGTGCCCCGTCGAAGTGGACCACCGCGTCGCGTTCCCGCGCGGCCTCCACCACCGCGGACAGCTCCTGCCAGGTGGGCAGGACGAAACCGGCGTCCCGGAGGGGCAGTTCGAGCATCAGCGCCCCGAAGGGCTCCTCGAAGTCGCGTATCTCCTCGGCGGTCGGCAGCCGCGGCTCGTCCGTCACCCGGACCGGGCGCAGCCCGCTGACCGTGCTGAACGCGTTCCGCTCGTGCACCTCGGGGTGGGACAGCGCGTGCAGGGCGACCGTCGGGTTCCCGGTGCGGGCGGCCCAGCAGCGCAGGGCCACCTGCTGTGCCATCGTGCCGGTGGGGAAGTAGGCGGCGGCCTCCGTGCCCAGCAGTCCCGCGACCCGCTCCTCCAGGGCCTCGACGATCCCGTTCCCGTAGACGTCCACGGACGCGTCCAGGTCGTACAGGCGCGCCGCGTCGTCCAGGACCGCCAGCCGCTCCCGGAGCGTGGCCCGGTGCCCGGCGCGGGCCAGCAGACGCCGGGCACCCCGGTAGGCGGCCGTCCGCCGCTCGCGCCGCCGCTGCGCCGAGGGCGCCCCGCCCGCTCCGCCGCCGGACCCCGGCGCGGCCGCCCGCTCACCGTTCCGCGCCGCCCGCTCCTCGCCGTGCTCCGCCGTTTCGCTCATCCCCCGATCATCCCCCGGGGCGGCCCGCACCGGCCCATGCGTTCGCGCTCCGCCGGGCCCGCGGAAACCCACAGCCTGTGGACAACCGGACGGCGCTCGAACCAATCGCGTTAACATGACGAGAAATCGTCCGGTACCCCGAGCGGACTGGAACGGGAAGGCCGCCGTCGAGTGAGTACATTCCAACAGCCAGAGCCCAAGGACCGCCCCGCGCGACTGACCGTCGGCGTCGTCGGCGCCGGTCGCGTCGGCCCGGCGCTGGCCGCGTCCCTCCAGCTGGCCGGACACCGTCCGGTGGCCGTCTCCGGGGTCTCCGACGCCTCCGTGCGCCGCGCCGCGCGGATGCTGCCCGACGTGCCGCTGGTGACCCCGGCCGAGGTCATGGAGCGCGCCGATCTGGTCCTGCTGACCGTCCCGGACGACGCCCTGCCCGGTCTCGTCGAGGGACTCGCGGAGACCGGAGCCGTCCGGCCGGGCCAGCTCCTCGTCCACACCTCCGGGCGGTACGGCACGCGGGTGCTCGACCCGGCGCTGCGGGCGGGCGCGCTGCCCCTCGCGCTGCACCCCGCGATGACCTTCACCGGCACCCCCGTGGACGTCCAGCGGCTGGCCGGCTGCTCCTTCGGGGTCACCGCCCCCGACGAGCTGCGCCTGGCCGCCGAGGCCCTGGTCATCGAGATGGGCGGCGAGCCGGAGTGGATCGCCGAGGAGAACCGCCCGCTCTACCACGCGGCCCTCGCGCTCGGCGCGAACCACCTGGTGACCCTGGTCGCCGAGTCCATGGAGCTGCTGCGTGCCGCGGGCGTCGAGGCCCCCGACCGCATGCTCGGCCCGCTGCTCGGCGCCGCCCTGGACAACGCACTCAGGTCCGGCGACGCGGCCCTCACCGGCCCCGTCGCGCGCGGCGACGCGGGCACGGTCGCCGCCCACGTCGCCGAACTGCGCAGGCACGCCCCGCAGACCGTCGCCGGCTATCTGGCGATGGCCCGCGCGACCGCCGACCGCGCCCTCGCCCACGGACTGCTGAAGCCGGAACTCGCCGAGGACCTCCTCGGGGTACTCGCCGACGGCGCGGCCCTGCCCGACGACGGGAGCGACCGATGACCACGCCTGTCCCGCGCGCCGACGGGAGCCACCGATGAGCACCGCACTGCTGCGCACCGCGGACGAGCTGCACGCGCGCGTACGGCACGGCAGGCGCGCCGTCGTGATGACGATGGGCGCCCTGCACGAGGGCCACGCCACGCTGATCCGCGCCGCCCGGGACCTCGCCGGCGCCGACGGCGAAGTGGTCGTCACCGTCTTCGTGAACCCGCTCCAGTTCGGCAAGGGCGAGGACCTCGACCGCTACCCGCGCACCCTCGACGCCGACCTGGAGATCGCCGAGGTGTCCGGCGCGGACGTCGTGTTCGCCCCCTCCGTGGACGAGGTCTACCCCGGCGGCGAACCCCAGGTCCGGGTCAGCGCCGGCCCCATGGGCGGCCGCCTGGAGGGCGCCGTGCGCCCCGGGCACTTCGACGGCATGCTCACCGTCGTCGCCAAGCTGCTGCACCTGACCCGCCCCGACGTGGCGCTGTACGGGCAGAAGGACGCCCAGCAGCTCGCCCTGATCCGCCGCATGGTGCGCGACCTGAACTTTGGCATCGAGATCGTCGGCGTACCCACCGTGCGCGAGGAGGACGGGCTCGCCCTGTCCAGCCGCAACCGCTACCTCTCCGCCGAGGAGCGCCGTACCGCGCTCGCGCTGTCCCAGGCCCTGTTCGCGGGCCGCGACCGGCACGCCGCGCAGGAGGCACTGCGCGCGCGGGCCCGGGAAGTGCCCGCCACGCGTGCGCGTGCCGAGGCACTCAGCGCCATAGGGGAGTCCCGCGCCGCCGCCGACGCGCACGCCGTCGCCAAGGCCGCCCCCGCGGCCGCCTCGGGACCGGCCGCCGTGCGCGCCGCCGCCCGGCTCGTCCTGGACGACGCGGCCCGCCTGGAACCGGCGCTGGTCCTGGACTATCTGGCACTGGTCGATCCGGCGGACTTCACCGAGATCGCGGACGACTTCACCGGCGAGGCGGTCCTCGCCGTCGCCGCCCGGGTCGGCACGACCCGGCTGATCGACAACATCCCCCTCACCTTCGGAGCCGCCACGTGACCGGCACAGGTACCGGCATACGCCTGCACGCCCCCGCCCCCGGCTGGTCCGTCGAGGCCGACGTCGTGGTGGTGGGCTCCGGCGTCGCGGGGCTCACCGCGGCCCTGCGCTGCGAAGCCGCGGGCCTGCGGACGGTCGTCGTCACCAAGGCCCGCCTGGACGACGGCTCCACACGCTGGGCGCAGGGCGGCATCGCCGCGGCCCTCGGCGAGGGCGACACCCCCGAACAGCACCTGGAGGACACCCTCGTCGCCGGCGCCGGCCTGTGCGACGAGGAAGCCGTCCGCATCCTCGTCACCGAGGGCCCCGACGCCGTACGGCGGCTGATCGCGACCGGCGCGCACTTCGACGAGTCCGCCGAGGGCGCCCTGGAGCTGACCCGCGAGGGCGGCCACCACCGCCGCCGCATCGCCCATGCCGGCGGCGACGCGACCGGCGCCGAGATCTCCCGCGCGCTCGTCGACGCGGTCCGCGCGCGCGGACTGCGCACCGTCGAGAACGCGCTGGTCCTGGACCTTCTCACGGACGCCGACGGCCGCACCGCCGGGGTCACCCTGCACGTCATGGGGGAGGGCCAGCACGACGGCGTGGGCGCCGTCCACGCGCCCGCCGTGGTCCTCGCCACCGGCGGCATGGGCCAGGTCTTCTCGGCCACCACCAACCCGTCCGTGTCCACCGGGGACGGCGTGGCGCTCGCCCTGCGTGCGGGCGCCGAGGTCAGCGACCTCGAGTTCGTCCAGTTCCACCCGACGGTGCTCTTCCTCGGCGCGGACGCGGAGGGCCAGCAGCCGCTGGTCTCCGAGGCGGTGCGCGGCGAGGGCGCCCACCTGGTCGACGCGGGCGGCGTGCGCTTCATGGCGGGACAGCACGAGCTGGCGGAACTGGCGCCCCGGGACATCGTCGCCAAGGGCATCATGCGCCGCATGCAGGAGCAGGACGCCGAGCACATGTTCCTCGACGCCCGCCACTTCGGCGCCGACATGTGGGAGCACCGCTTCCCGACCATCCTCGCCGCCTGCCGCGCGCACGGCATCGACCCGGTCACCGAGCCCGTCCCCGTCGCCCCGGCCGCCCACTACGCGTCCGGGGGCGTCCGCACCGACCACCACGGCCGTACGACCGTCCCCGGCCTGTACGCGTGCGGCGAGGTCGCCTGCACCGGCGTCCACGGCGCGAACCGGCTCGCCTCCAACTCCCTCCTGGAGGGACTGGTCTACGCCGAGCGCATCGCCGCCGACATCGCCGCCCGCCACGAGGAGGACCCCCTCCACGCGCGCGTGCCGGCGCCCGTCCCGCACCCCGAGAAGCCCGCGCACCCGCTGCTCGCCCCCGAGGCCCGGTTCGCCATCCAGCGGATCATGACCGACGGCGCCGGCGTCCTGCGCTCGGCGGATTCCCTGGCCGCGGCGGCCGACCGCCTCCAGCGCCTGCACGCCGACGCCCGCGACGCCCTCGACGAGAACGGCAAGACGTCCGAGCCCGGCGTCGACACCTGGGAGTCCACCAACCTCCTGTGCGTGGCCCGGGTCCTGGTAGCCGCCGCCCTGCTGCGCGAGGAGACCCGCGGCTGCCACTGGCGCGAGGACCACGCCGACCGGGACGACACCGCCTGGCGGCGCCACATCGTCGTACGGCTGAATCCCGACCGGACCCTCGCCCTGCGCACCACCGAGACAGCAGACTTCCCCCCGACCCTCCCCGAGGCTCCCGGCCCAGCCCGGACCGGAGGGATCTCCATGCCCCAGCCGTCGCCCCGTCCCCAGGAGCAGTGACCCAAGTGAGCACCCCCGACCTTCCCCTCGCCCAGAGCGGCGGCTGTGGCGACGGCTGCGGCTGCGCCGCCGACACGGACGAGGAGTACCTGGAGTGCGGGCTCGATCCCGCGCTCGCGCAGCTCCTGACCGACGCGGGGCTCGACCCCGTGGAGGTCGAGGACATCGCGCACCTGGCCATCGAGGAGGACCTCGACCACGGCGTGGACGTGACGACCGTCGCGACCATCCCCGAGGACGCCGTCTCCACCGCCGACTTCACCGCCCGCGAGGCCGGCGTCGTCGCGGGCCTGCGGGTCGCCGAGGCCGTCGTCTCGGTGGTCTGCACCGACGAGTTCGAGGTGGAGCGGCACGTCCTGGACGGCGACCGCGTCGAGGCGGGCCAGAAACTCCTCAGCGTCACCACCCGCACCCGGGACCTGCTGACCGCCGAGCGCAGCGCGCTCAACCTCCTGTGCCGGCTGTCCGGCATCGCGACCGCCACGCGCGCGTGGGCCGACGCCCTGGAGGGCACCGGCGCACGGGTGCGCGACACCCGCAAGACGACGCCCGGACTGCGCTCCCTGGAGAAGTTCGCGGTGCGCATGGGCGGCGGCGTCAACCACCGCATGTCGCTCTCGGACGCGGCCCTCGTCAAGGACAACCACGTGGTCGCCGCGGGCGGTGTGGCGCAGGCCTTCGAGGCCGTCCGGGAGGCTTTCCCCGAGCTGCCCATCGAGGTCGAGGTCGACACCCTGGACCAGCTGCGCGAGGTCGTGGACGCGGGCGCCGACCTGATCCTCCTGGACAACTTCACGCCCGCCGAGTGCGAGGAGGCCGTGGCGCTGGTCGGCGGCCGCGCACTCCTGGAGGCGTCGGGCCGGCTCACCCTCGGCAACGCGGAGCACTACGCGAAGACCGGCGTCGACTACCTGGCCGTGGGCGCCCTCACGCACTCCGCGCCCATCCTGGACATCGGCCTCGACCTGCGCGAGGCGTCGACGGACGAGGCGGAGTAGGACCGATGCTGCTCACGATCGACGTCGGCAACACCCACACCGTCCTCGGCCTCTTCGACGGCGAGGAGATCGTCGAGCACTGGCGCATCTCTACGGACGCCCGCCGCACGGCCGACGAGCTCGCCGTGCTCCTCCAGGGGCTCATGGGCATGCACCCGCTGCTCGGCGTGGAGCTCGGCGACGGCATCGACGGCATCGCCATCTGCGCCACCGTCCCCTCGGTCCTGCACGAGCTGCGCGAGGTGACCCGCCGGTACTACGGCGACGTGCCCGCGGTCCTCGTCGAGCCGGGCGTCAAGACCGGCGTGCCGATCCTCACGGACCACCCCAAGGAGGTCGGCGCGGACCGCATCATCAACGCGGTCGCCGCCGTCGAGCTCTACGGCGGGCCGGCGATCGTCGTGGACTTCGGTACGGCGACGACGTTCGACGCGGTCAGCGCGCGCGGGGAGTACGTCGGCGGTGTCATCGCCCCCGGCATCGAGATCTCCGTCGACGCGCTCGGGGTCAGGGGCGCCCAGCTCCGCAAGATCGAGGTGGCCAGGCCGCGCGCGGTGATCGGCAAGAACACGGTCGAGGCCATGCAGTCCGGGATCATCTACGGGTTCGCGGGGCAGGTCGACGGCGTCGTCGAGCGCATGGCGCGCGAGCTGGCCGACGACCCGGACGACGTCACGGTCATCGCGACGGGCGGGCTGGCGCCCATGGTGCTCGGCGAGTCCTCCGTCATCGACGAGCACGAGCCCTGGCTCACCCTGATCGGCCTCCGCCTGGTCTACGAACGCAACGTCTCCCGCACGTAGGTCCGCCCCCGGGCGGGCGGGCTTCCCCGCCCGCCCGGACAGGCAGGCCCCGCTGCGCACCGGCACGATTGCCCGCAGCGAGGGCGACCCGCACCCGCCCTCCCGCAGAAGGGGCCGTGCCGGTACATCAGATGCCCGTTGCAGGTCGGGCAGGAAGCGCCGGTCCACCCCCGTCACCAAGGTGCACGCCCGACATGCAACGGGCGGATGTACCGGCACGGCCCCGACCCACCCACCGGCCCGTGGGCGACCCAACACCCACCGGCCCGTGGGCGACCCACCCACCGGCCCCTCGGGGCCCCACCCACCGGCGCGGCCCCGACCCACCCACCGCAGCCAAGGCGCCCACCCACCGGCCCCTGGAGCGCCCCACCCCAGGGGAGAGACACCCCGCCCACCGGGCGAAAGACGCCGCCCAGACCGCGCCACAACACCCCGCTATGCGGATTTTGTCTGATTAGCGCGTATCGTCGCCGCATGCCCACGCCATATGGATCCCGCGGCGGCATGGCGTTCGGCGCGGAGGAGCTGCGCGTGCTCCGCTGTGCTCTCGCCCTCGCCCTCCACCCCAGCCCCGCCTCGGCCGAGGACGTCCAGGCCTGTCTCAGGCTCGCCGAGTCCCTGGACGAGGCGACCCGCGAGGGAGAAAGGCTCCGGGCCTTCATGCTGGCCGACCTCGCGCGCTACCGCGCCGCCCTGCCCGGCACCGTCACCGGCTACCTCGCCCTCCTCGAGGACGTCCTCGGCGCCGGCTACCGCCCCGCCCCCGACGACCTCGCCGCCCTGCGTGCCCTGCGCGGCAACCCCACCGCGGCCGCCCTCCTGGCCCGCTGCCGCGTCCTCGCCGAGCAGGACATCCGCGCCCGCCTGGCGGGCCGCGCCACACCCGCCGCCACCCCCACCGTGCCGGCCTCCCGCACCCGCCTCCTGGCCCTCCCGGGCGGCCGGTCCGCCCAGGGCTCCCCGCGCGTCCGCGAGGCCGCCGAGGAGCCCGCCGAGGAGCCCGCCAAGCGGCCGGGAGAACGGCCCGCGGAGCCACGGCCCCAACCGCAGCCCCCGGTGAAGAGCCCCCGCCCGGACCGCCCCATCCCCACGCCCGGCGAGGTCTTCCCGCCGAAGCGCAAACGGGGCGGCCCGCCGGCGGCGGACCCGCATCGGGAACTCGCGGCGGGCTAGCTACTCTGGAGACATGGACTACGTCTCCGCGCTCGTGCCCCCCGTCGTGATGGCCGTGTTCTTCATCGGGCTGATCGTGACGATCGTGAAGACCCAGGGCGGGGCCAACAAGGCCAAGGAGGACGCCGTCGTGGACGCCGCGCTCGCGCGCGCCGAGGGCGCCCGCCAGACCTCCCGGGACACCGACGCCTGATGAAGGCCCGGCCGCGGCGGACGCGGCCGGCCCTTACCCTCCCCGTTCCCCTCGGCGTACGACTCATCTGATTTTCGAGTCGTACGCCCTTTTTGTTGCCGTTTGCCGGTAAAAGCGCACGTCCGGCACGCCATCGGCGTCTTCTCCCACTATTGTTCTGGCTGTGCCTCGCCCATTGGGAGAACTCGAAGACGCGGTCATGACGCGGGTGTGGAAGTGGAACCGCCCGGTGACCGTTCGGGAAGTCCTGGAAGATCTTCGGCAGGAACGGTCCATCGCGTACACCACGGTGATGACCGTTTTGGACAATCTCCATCAGAAGGGCTGGGTGCGCCGCGAGGCCGAAGGCCGGGCCTATCGATATGAAGCGGTCTCCACCCGAGCCGCCTACGCCGCCGCCCTGATGAACGAGGCCTGGTCCCAGAGCGACAACCCGGCAGCCGCTCTCGTGGCCTTCTTCGGGATGATGAGCGAGGAACAGCGTCTCGCGCTGCGCAACGCCGTAGCCATCGTCCAGGGCCCGGAAACGCCCGAAACCCCGGATGAAACCCGCGACCGCCCCGAGAACCCCACCGCGACCCAGAACCCCGCCGCGACTCGGGACGACCCCGGGCGATAGCGTCCGCCCATGCCAGCAGAGCATCCCGCGGAGCATCCCGAACCCACCGCAAAAGCCATCACCGTCCGCCGGGCGAGGACGGGCGATGTCCCGGCGGTGCGCCGCCTCCTCGACTCGTACGTCGAGCGTCGCATCCTGCTCGACAAAGCGACCGTGACGCTTTACGAGGACATCCAGGAGTTCTGGGTCGCGGAACGCGACGACAACGCCGAGGTGGTGGGCTGCGGGGCGCTGCACGTGATGTGGGAAGACCTCGCGGAAGTACGCACGCTCGCGGTGAACCCCACGGTCAGAGGCGCGGGCGTTGGTCATCAGCTGCTCGGTAAGTTGCTCCAGACCGCTCGCTGGCTCGGCGTTCGCCGGGTTTTCTGTCTGACCTTCGAAGTCGACTTCTTCGCGAAGCACGGCTTCACCGAGATCGGCGAGACACCCGTTGACACCGATGTCTACGCCGAGCTGCTGCGTTCCTATGACGAGGGCGTGGCGGAGTTCCTCGGTCTCGAACGAGTGAAACCGAACACCTTGGGCAACAGTCGGATGCTTCTGCATCTGTGATCGCCGCCGACTATTCCGGCGGGGAGGCATGCCTGGGTTCCCTATGTCCGAAACGCGCATGTTTCCGGTCTCCTCGCGGGCCGTGAGTCCTCGCCAGGGGTTTGTGTTTTTCCGGCAAAAGCGGTTTGCTTTCCGACGTACTGCAGTACTGCATATAACAAGGGGACGCGAAACAGCGGCGCACGCCGCCGGCCCTCCGCCCCATGGTTATCGATGAAAGGAAATCCGGTGGCACAGAAGGTTCAGGTCCTTCTTGTCGACGACCTCGACGGTGGCGAGGCGGACGAGACCGTGACGTTCGCGTTGGACGGCAAGACGTACGAGATCGACCTCACGACTGGCAATGCGGACAAGCTTCGCGGCCTTCTCGAGCCCTACGTGAAGGGTGGTCGTCGCACGGGAGGCCGTGCCGCGGGTGGCCGCGGAAAGACGCGCGCCGCTTCCGGTGGCAGCCAGGACACGGCGCAGATCCGCGCGTGGGCGAAGGAGAACGGTTACGAGGTCAACGATCGTGGCCGCGTTCCCGCGTCCATTCGCGAGGCCTACGAGAAGGCCAACGGCTGAGCGCTCGCGCGCCGCAGCCGGACACGGTGGCAGTGGGTTGCCATCGTGTCCACGACCCGTACGAGATCGGGGGCGACCCCACCGCCCCCCACGGCCGACAGTGTCGGCAGCAGGGGCTCGACCTCGCACCCCGGCTCGGGGGGCCGCAGCCAGACGGCGGCCCCCTGCGGACCGCCTCCGCCGGCCTCTCCCGGCGGCACCGGCGCCTCGATGCGCCCGCCCGCGCCGATCGCCTGGAGATCCAGCGGCAGGGCGCCCCACTCCAGCCAGTCCAGCAGCCCCGGCAGTTCGCCGGCGCTGCCCTCGGCCACCAGCAGCCGCATCCGGTCCCCCTGAAGGGCCACCGGAGACGCCGGGCCCAGGTGCCGCAGAGCCGCGACCCCGGCCTCCGCGGGCACGTCCAGGACGTCGAAGCGCAGACCCGTGAGCAGCCCCGTCGGCGGTCCGGGCACGGTTGGCCAGCCCAGTTCGTTCTCGTACCAACGGCGCACCGGATCCGCGGTGTCGCCGGACGTACGGGACCCGAGCGGCCGACGCGGAGGGGGAACGGTGGGAACCATGCCAGGAGCAACCGTCCGGAGTACCCCGAAGTTACGCTGGGTGTTTCGATGAATGCGCAGCGTGGCCAAGAAGGGGGCGTGCGGGAGCCCTTCCCGGCGCGAGGGTGTTCGCCCATAGCGGAGGTGGAACCGGTGCGAGCGGCATGGAGTGTCCGTGCGTACGGGTAAGACATCCCTAGTGGGAGGGGGCGACACGCAAGGCAGGACGGTCTCACGTTCGCCATCGGCGTACTGATGGCGGGGGTAACTGCCTGGCCTGCGGGAACATCGTCTCGCACCATCGGGTTGAGGCAGATGTCGGCGTTCGGGGTCAGGAGGCCAAGGACGGTGTCGGCAGTTGGAATGAGCGGTCCCCGCTTGCGGGACTAAGCTGCGGAAGGACAGGGAGGGGAGCGTCCCCTTACTGCCTGACCGCTCTGAGGAGCGATTAACGATGTTCGAGAGGTTCACCGACCGCGCGCGGCGGGTTGTCGTCCTGGCTCAGGAAGAAGCCCGGATGCTCAACCACAACTACATCGGCACCGAGCACATCCTCCTGGGCCTGATCCACGAGGGTGAGGGTGTCGCCGCTAAGGCCCTGGAGAGCCTCGGGATTTCGCTCGAGGCGGTCCGCCAGCAGGTGGAGGAGATCATCGGTCAGGGCCAGCAGGCCCCGTCCGGGCACATCCCCTTCACCCCCCGTGCCAAGAAGGTCCTGGAGCTGTCGCTCCGCGAGGCCCTTCAGCTGGGCCACAACTACATCGGCACGGAGCACATCCTGCTCGGCCTGATCCGTGAGGGCGAGGGCGTCGCCGCCCAGGTCCTGGTCAAGCTGGGCGCCGACCTCAACCGTGTGCGGCAGCAGGTGATCCAGCTGCTCTCCGGTTACCAGGGCAAGGAGACCGCCGGCGCCAGTGGCGGGCCTGCCGAGGGCACCCCCTCGACGTCCCTGGTCCTCGACCAGTTCGGCCGGAACCTCACCCAGGCCGCTCGTGAGTCCAAGCTCGACCCGGTCATCGGGCGCGAGAAGGAGATCGAGCGGGTCATGCAGGTGCTGTCCCGCCGCACGAAGAACAACCCGGTCCTCATCGGCGAGCCCGGCGTCGGCAAGACCGCCGTCGTCGAAGGCCTCGCGCAGGCCATCGTCAAGGGCGAGGTGCCCGAGACCCTCAAGGACAAGCACCTCTACACCCTGGACCTCGGCGCGCTGGTCGCCGGCTCCCGCTACCGCGGTGACTTCGAGGAGCGCCTGAAGAAGGTCCTCAAGGAGATCCGCACCCGCGGCGACATCATCCTGTTCATCGACGAGCTGCACACGCTCGTCGGCGCGGGTGCCGCCGAGGGCGCCATCGACGCCGCTTCGATCCTGAAGCCGATGCTGGCCCGCGGTGAGCTGCAGACCATCGGCGCCACGACGCTCGACGAGTACCGCAAGCACCTCGAGAAGGACGCGGCCCTCGAGCGCCGCTTCCAGCCGATCCAGGTGGCGGAGCCCTCCCTCCCGCACACGATCGAGATCCTCAAGGGTCTGCGCGACCGCTACGAGGCGCACCACCGTGTCTCGATCACGGACGAGGCCCTGGTCCAGGCCGCGACGCTCGCGGACCGCTACATCTCCGACCGGTTCCTTCCCGACAAGGCGATCGACCTGATCGACGAGGCGGGCTCCCGGATGCGCATCCGTCGGATGACGGCGCCGCCGGACCTGCGCGAGTTCGACGAGAAGATCGCGGGAGTGCGCCGCGACAAGGAGTCCGCGATCGACTCGCAGGACTTCGAGAAGGCCGCCTCCCTGCGCGACAAGGAGAAGCAGCTCCTCGCCGCGAAGGCCAAGCGCGAGAAGGAGTGGAAGGCCGGCGACATGGATGTCGTCGCCGAGGTGGACGGCGAGCTGATCGCCGAGGTCCTCGCGACTGCCACCGGCATCCCGGTCTTCAAGCTGACGGAGGAGGAGTCCTCGCGTCTGCTGCGCATGGAGGACGAGCTCCACAAGCGGGTCATCGGCCAGAAGGACGCCGTCAAGGCGCTCTCGAAGGCGATCCGCCGTACGCGCGCCGGCCTGAAGGACCCGAAGCGTCCGGGTGGTTCGTTCATCTTCGCCGGTCCGTCCGGCGTCGGTAAGACCGAGCTGTCCAAGGCGCTCGCCGAGTTCCTCTTCGGTGACGAGGACGCGCTGATCTCCCTCGACATGTCGGAGTTCAGCGAGAAGCACACGGTCTCGCGTCTCTTCGGTTCGCCCCCCGGCTACGTGGGCTACGAAGAGGGCGGTCAGCTGACCGAGAAGGTCCGTCGCAAGCCGTTCTCCGTCGTCCTGTTCGACGAGGTGGAGAAGGCCCACCCGGACATCTTCAACTCGCTGCTGCAGATCCTGGAGGACGGTCGCCTGACCGACTCCCAGGGCCGGGTCGTGGACTTCAAGAACACGGTCATCATCATGACGACCAACCTCGGCACGCGGGACATCTCGAAGGGCTTCAACCTGGGCTTCGCGGCGCAGGGTGACACGAAGACCAACTACGAGCGCATGAAGAACAAGGTCTCGGACGAGCTCAAGCAGCACTTCCGGCCCGAGTTCCTCAACCGTGTCGACGACGTCGTCGTCTTCCCGCAGCTCACCCAGGACGACATCCTCCAGATCGTCGACCTGATGGTCAGCAAGGTGGACGAGCGCCTCAAGGACCGGGACATGGGCATCGAGCTCTCCCAGTCCGCGAAGGAGCTCCTCGCCAAGAAGGGCTACGACCCGGTGCTCGGCGCGCGTCCGCTGCGTCGCACGATCCAGCGCGAGGTCGAGGACACGCTGTCCGAGAAGATCCTCTTCGGCGAGCTGCGTCCGGGCCACATCGTGGTCGTGGACACGGAGGGCGAGGGCGAGGCGAAGACCTTCACCTTCCGGGGTGAGGAGAAGTCGGCGCTTCCCGACGTTCCGCCGATCGAGCAGGCGGCCGGCGGCGCCGGTCCGAACCTGAGCAAGGACGCGTAACCTCCGGGTTCGCTTCACAGGGGCTGCCCCGGGACTTCGGTCCCGGGGCAGCCCCTGTTTCCGTGTGCGCGTACTCGGGTCGGCGGGGTAGCCCCCGTCACATCCTCAGCGGCCTGGATCGTGTCCCCCGGTGACATGACGCACAGGCGATTTGTCCGTTACTAGGCTGATTAGTGGACAAACCGAAACGGACAATAAGGACCTTTGGCCCGTGGGTCGGGACCGAAGGCACGGGGCCGGCGAAGGAGAGGCGTCCAGGGCCGTTCTCCCGTGGAAACGAGGCCTCGAAGTGTAGCTAAACCTCTACTTGCGACCGAAACGGGCGGGAATCACCGCCTCGCGACGGGTCTGTCAAGAAGTCGAAAGTTTTGAGGCGAACTACGGCATTGCTTCGTAGACAGGCGGTTTGGGGCTTCGGGAGGACGCGGGTTACCAAGGGGTGGTCCATCCGGCAGGTGCCTGTGCGCCGGGTGGTCCTGTGTGCCCCCGTCCCCGTCTTGAAGAGGTATCCATGTCGAAGCGCGTCTCGCCCCGTCACTCCCGTGTGTCCCAGCTCCGTATGCGGGCGGCCGTCCTGGCGGCCGGGCTGGGTGCCTCGGTCGCTCTGGGCGCCGGGGTCGCGGCCGCCGACACCACGCTGGACGCCGCCGCTTCCGGTACCACGGCCAGTGCGGTGCAGAACCAGGCCGCGGCTCAGGCCAAGGCCGCCGCCGACACCGCCGCGAAGACCAAGAAGGCCGCCGAGACGGCCAAGCAGGCCGCGGTGAAGAAGGCCGCGGCGAAGAAGGCCGCCGCCAAGAAGGTCACCTCCTGGGTCGACCCGGTGAAGAAGTACAAGCTCTCGGCCAGCTTCAACCAGGCCGGCGGCATGTGGTCGCACAAGCACTCCGGCCAGGACTACGCCGTGCCGCAGGGCACCGAGGTCGTCGCCGCGCACGGCGGCACCGTCGTGAAGACCGGCGGCAACGGCGCCGGCGACGGTCCCGCGTACGGCAACGCCGTCGTCATCAAGCACGGCAACGGCACCTACTCGCAGTACGCGCACCTGTCGCGGGTCGACGTGAGGGTCGGGCAGGTCGTCTCCACCGGCCAGCACATAGCGCTCTCCGGCAACACCGGGAACTCCAGCGGCCCCCACCTGCACTTCGAGATCCGTACGACCGCGAACTACGGAACCGCCATCGACCCCGTCAGCTTCCTGCGCGCCCAGGGCGTCACCGTCTGACGGACGGCACCGAAGGGCCACGCGGCACCGTGGGTGCCGCGGGGCGCGGTGGCTACGACGTGGCGGCGCCGTGCGCCCGCGTCACCAGATCGATGGCGACCTCGAGGACGGCCTTGCGCTTCTCCTCGGGGTCGCCTTCGACGTCCTTGAGGACGAACATCCCGGCGTGCATCGTGAAGAGCGCGCTGATGCAGCGGACCTGGTCGGGCAGCGCCGCCTCGGGCTCCTTGATGATGTCGAGCATGGACAGCATGCGGTCCTTGAAGGTCTCGCCGATGCTCAGCTCGCGTACCGTCGCCTGGTTCTCCTGCATGAAGCGGAAGAGCGGGGACGCGCCGGTGAGGGCCTGGCTGTAGCGGCGCAGCACCTCCTGCTTGGTGTCCAGGGAGTGCGGCTGGCCCCTGCCCCAGTCGATCAGCTCGTCCAGCGGCCTCGTCAGATCCTCGAAGAGACTGATGAGGATCTCTTCCTTGGTCTTGAAGTGGTAGTAGAGCGCCGCCTTCGTCACGTCGAGGTGCTCGGCGATCTCGCGCAGAGAGGTCTTCTCGTAGCCCTGCTCGGAGAAGAGTTCGAGGGCCACGTCCTGGATGCGCTGGCGGGTGTCGCCGCGGCGCTGTCGCTTGGTGCCGTCCATGGTGCCGCCCATCCTCGTACTCCTCGCGCTCCCTGAAAACTTACTTGACGACCGGCTGGTAGAGCCACCGGAAACTTACTTGACGCCCGGCTAGTTAGCCGTCTACCTTCCTGAGTGTAGTGAACTTGCCGGTCGGCAAGTAAGTAGACCGAGCGGGATCGGCCGGAACCATGGGGTGGCCGTTCCAGGGGAGTGGGAACGATGGCGGACAAGACAGAGGCGGTCGCACAGACCGACGAACGACCAGAGGACGCCGCAGCGACGGGTGGACGGCCGGCGGACGAGACCGCACAGAGCGGACCGCAGCCCCGCAGTGTGCGGGTCGTCCTCGGCGCGCTGCTGATCGCGATGATGCTCGCGATGCTCGACAACATGATCGTCGGCACGGCGATGCCCACGATCGTGGGCGAGCTGGGCGGCCTCGAACGCCTGTCGTGGGTCGTCACCGCCTACACCCTCGCCACCGCCGCCTCCACCCCGATCTGGGGCAAGCTCGGCGACATGTACGGGCGCAAGGGCGTCTTCATGACCTCGATCGTGGTCTTCCTGATCGGGTCGGCGCTCAGCGGCATGGCCCAGGGCATGGGGGAGCTGATCGGCTTCCGGGCGATCCAGGGCCTCGGCGCCGGCGGGCTGATGGTCGGCGTCATGGCGATCATCGGCGACCTGATCCCGCCGCGCGAGCGCGGCAAGTACCAGGGCATGATCGCCGGCGTGATGGCGCTCGCCATGATCGCCGGACCCCTCGTCGGCGGGACCATCACCGACCACTGGGGCTGGCGCTGGTCCTTC
Source organism: Streptomyces sp. GLSS-08 (assembly GCF_056387915.1). Classification (NCBI taxonomy): domain Bacteria; kingdom Bacillati; phylum Actinomycetota; class Actinomycetes; order Kitasatosporales; family Streptomycetaceae; genus Streptomyces; species Streptomyces sp. GLSS-08. The sequence goes on along the minus strand of NZ_JBWJAQ010000012.1, from coordinate 26,770 downwards.
TACATCAACCTGCCGCTCGGCGTCGTCGCGTTGATCGCCGTCAGCATCGTGCTGCACCTGCCGAAGAAGCGGGTCGACAGCCGGATCGACTACCTGGGCGCCGGGCTGCTGGCGCTCGGCATCACAGCCATCGTGCTCGTCACCACCTGGGGCGGCAGCGAGTACGCCTGGGGCTCGGCCCGGATCATGGAACTCATCGGCATCGGCGTCGCCGCGCTCGTCGGCTTCCTCTTCGTGCAGACCAAGGCCGCCGCGCCGATCGTGCCGCTGCACATCTTCCGCAGCCGCAACTTCACGCTGATGTCCGTCATCGGCTTCATCACCGGCTTCGTGATGTTCGGTGCCGTGCTCTTCCTGCCGCTGTACCAGCAGTCGGTGCAGGGCGCGTCCGCGACCAACTCCGGGCTGCTGCTCCTGCCGATGCTCGGCGCCATGCTCGTCGTCTCGATGGTCGCCGGACGGGTCACCACCAACAGTGGCAAGTACAAGGTGTTCCCGGTCGCCGGCAGTGTGCTGATGACGCTGGGTCTCTTCCTGCTCGCGCAGATGGACACCGGCACGAGCCGCCTCACCTCCGGGCTGTACATGGCGGTGCTCGGCGCCGGCATGGGCTGCCTGATGCAGATCACCATGCTGGTCGCGCAGAACAGCGTCGAGATGGAGGACATGGGCGTCGCGTCCTCGACGACCACCCTGTTCCGTACGCTCGGCTCGTCGTTCGGTGTGGCGATCATGGGCGCGCTGTTCAACCACCGGGTGCAGGACGTGATGGCCGAGCGGGCCGGTGCGATCGGCTCCCGGGTGACCGAGCAGTCCGCTCAGCTGAACGCGGCCGGCCTGGCCAAGCTGCCGGCCGTGGCGCGCGAGGCGTACCAGCACGCCGTCGCTTCGGGCACGCACTCGGCGTTCCTGCTCGGGTCGGTCGTGGCGGTGGTCGCGCTGGCCGCCTCGGTGTTCGTGAAGGAGGTCCCGCTCAAGGGGGCGGGGCCGCAGAAGCCGGGCGGGGACGCGAAGCCCGCGGTTCCCGAGGCCGTCTGATCCGGCCGAAGTCCACCTCGGTGGGAAGGGCCCCCGGCGTTGTCCGCCCCGGGGGCCCTTCCGCGTCCCGGGCTCCCCGGCCCCGCACCCTCGGACGCACCACGAACGGGTGCTGGAGCACGTCCCCGTACTTCACCGGCGGTGCCGCGGGCCCGGCGGCACCGCCGGTGCGTGGCGGACCGGTCATTCCGCGACGTCGGCCGACGACCGGAGGCCACCGGCCCTCGGCCCGCCGAGCGGGACCTGAATCCCGCTCACGAGTCCCGCGTGCCGGACAGGGGCAGCATCGGGAAGCTCCCCGTGTTCGTGGGGGCGTGTTCCGGCAGCCACAGGACCGCCACCGCTCCCTCGGCGGGCACCTCGGGCGGAGCTCCGGCCGGGCGCACGTTGCGGAAGGTGAGGCGGGCGCCCAGCACGCGGGCCTGGCCGGCCGCGATGGTCAGGCCGAGGCCGTGGCCGCGGCCCGCCCGGTCGGCGCTGCCGGTGCGGAACCGGCTCGGGCCCTCCTGCAGGAGCTTCTCGGGGAAGCCGGGGCCGTGGTCGCGGACGCGGATGACCCGCCCCTCGACGGACACCTCGATCGGCGGCCTGCCGTGCCGCGCGGCGTTGGCCAGGAGGTTGAACAGCACGCGTTCGAGGCGGCGCGGATCTGTGGTGACCTGCGACTCGTGCACCACGCGCACCTCGATGGCCGGGTCCTTCGCGGCCACCCGCCGGGACACGAACTCGCCCAGCATGATGTCCTGCAGCTCGGCCCGCTCGGACGCCCCGTCGAGCCGCGCCACCTCCAGGACGTCCTCGACGAGGGTGCGCATGGCCTGCGCCCGGTCCCGCACCAGCTCCGTGGGACGGCTCGGGGGCAGCAGCTCCGCGGCCGTCAGCAGCCCGGTCACCGGGGTGCGCAGCTCGTGCGCGATGTCCGCGGTCACCCGGCGCTCGGCCTCGATCCGCTGCTGGAGCGCGTCCGCCATGGCGTCCACCGCCCGCGCGAGATCGTCGGTCTCGTCGCGTACGACACCGCCGATGGCGTCCCGCACCCGTACGTCCGTGTCACCCCTGGCGACCTGGTTCGCGGCCGACGCCGCCTTGCGCAGCCGGCGCGAGAGCTGGCCGCCGATGAGCACACCGAGCGCGCAGCCGCCGAAGACGACCGCGATCGAGCCGATGATCAGCGCCTGGTCGAGGTCCTTCATCACGGTCGCGCTGCGGTCGGTGAACCGCGTGTGCAGCGACAGCACCCGGCCGTCCTTGAGGGGCACGGCGGCCCAGATGTCGGGCACCCCGCCCGGCCCCTCGGCCACGTAGGTGGCGCGGCGCCCCTGCGCGACCTTCACCAGCAGGTCCCGCGGGATGGTCGGGTCGTCGACCTCCACCCCGAAGGACTGCGTGCGGCCGGACTCGTACATGCGCTGCGCCACCTGGATGCGCTCGTCCGCGAGATCGCGCGAGTTGTCGAGCATCGAGACACGGGCCGCGTTGTGCACGACCAGGCTGAGCGCGATCGCCACCAGCGCGCCGACCAGCGCGATCGCCGCGCTGAGCTTCCACCTGATGCCCGTGCGGATGCCTCTGTCCCCGCCGACCGTCGTGCCGGCCAGGACCAGGCGCCGAAATGTCCCCCGCATACCGCTGCTCAGGCCTTCAACTTGTAGCCGAAACCGCGGACCGTCTCGATCCGGTCCTGGCCGATCTTCGTGCGCAGCCGCTGCACATGGACGTCGACGACCCGCGTGTCACCGCCCCACCCGTAGTCCCACACGCGTTCCAGGAGCTTGTCGCGGGACAGCACCGTGCCGGGCGCGGACGAGAACTCCAGCAGCAGCCGCATCTCGGTGGGGGTGAGCGACACCGGCCGCCCGTCCCGCCGTGCCTCCATGCCCTCGGTGTCGATCTCCAGGTCGCCGAAGGACAGCACACCGCCGTCGAGCCCGTCCGCCTCCGCGGCCACGGGCCCCGCCGGTCCGCTCGCGTGCCCGAAACGCCGCAGCACCGCGCGGATCCGGGCGACCAGGACGGCGCCGTCGAACGGCTTCGTGACGTAGTCGTCGGCGCCCGCCTCCAGGCCCAGCACCACGTCGATCGAGTCGGCGCGCGCCGACAGCATGATCACGGGGACGGTGGACTCGTCACGGATACGGCGGCACAGGCTGACCCCGTCCAGCCCGGGCACCATCACGTCCAGCAGCGCGATGTCGGGGCGGTCGGCGCGGAACGCCGCCAGGCCCGAGAGCCCGTCGGGCATGGCGGTGACCGCGAACCCGTCGCGTTCCAGGGCGAGCTGGGTCGCCTCGCGGATGACGTCGTCGTCCTCGACGAACAGGACGTGGGTCTGCTCTGCCATCCCTCTGCTCTCAGTTCGCGTCGGGGGCGGGCGAGTCGGTGCCGCCCACCGCGTTGCTGTAGTCGTTGTGGATCCGGGACTGCACGGCGAAGCGGCCCGCGGACCAGCCGTAGGTGATCACCTCTTCGCTGGACGGATACGACACCGGGTCGTCCTTCCCGTACAGCTGCTGCGTGACCACCAGGTCACCCCGGTCGATCTCCGCGTAGACCGGGGGCGCCTCGGCCTTGAAGACGTTCCGGTAGCCGCCGTCCTGCGCGCGGTACACGTACGCACCGATGCCGACGGCATCGCCGCAGGTCATCACGTTCACCACGATGTCGTCCGCGGATCCTCCGGTCAGGTTCCCGTAGGACACGTCGACCGGGTACTCGTCGGCGACGCACGGCTTCAGATCGCGCTTGACCGCCGTGCTGACCTTCGGGTCGTCCTTGACGAGTTCGACGGCGTCGACGCGACCGGCCCGCCCGCTCGGCGTGGAGACCGGGGTCGTGGTGCCCGCGACCGAGTCGGCGCCCGCCGGGCCCTCGTCCCGGGCGCCGGTGCCGCCGGTGGCGCACGCCGAGGCGAAAAGGGTGAGGGCGGCGAACACGGCCGTCGCCGTGATCACCGCCTTGGAGGCCCCACCGGGCCCGGTGGCCCCTGAATCTAGGCCGCGCAACGCTCCCGCTCCTCACGTTCGAGCGCACGGGCGGTGCGCTCTTCCCGGTCCCGGCTCTCCAGCTCCTCGCGGAGCCGGGCCAGCGCCCGGTGCAGGGTGCTCTTGACCGTTCCGGCCGACATGCCGAGGGCGGCGGCCGTCTCCTCCGTGGACATCTGCTCCCAGTGTCGCAGCACGACGACACTGCGCTGCTTGGGAGCCAGCACCTTCATGATGTCCATCAGCAGGGCGCGGTCCGCGTGCTGCTCGGTGGCGTCCTCGACGCTCGCGTCCGGAAGCTGCTCGGTGGGCACCTCTTCGAGCTTGCGGGCCCGCCACCACTCGGTCCGCGTGTTGATCATGACGCGGCGCAGATAGGCGTCGGCCAGCCGCTTGTCCGCGATGCCGTCCCACCGGCCGTACGTCCGGACGAGCGCGGTCTGCAGCAGGTCCTGGGCGTCGACCGGGTCGGGGACCAGGCGGCGGGCACTGCGCAGCAGCGCGTCCTGCCGGGTGCGGACGTACTCCTCGAACTCGAGCACCTCTCCCTGCGCCATGCTGACCGCCTCCATCCCCGTTGCCGGCCTCGATCGCTGCCGGCTGTCCGTCGCCTGCGTGCCGCTGTCCCCGCGGTACGGGAATGAAGCTACGGAGGCGTTGTCACGGGGTTGTCCGAAGCAGCCTGCGGCGAGCGCTCGGCTGTCCGTCGGTTGTGTAACGGAAGTAGGAGACGGGTAAGGGGAGGCGTCGAGTTGTCGGAGTTCGCGGGGATTTCAGCGGCCGGGAGCCTGTCGGGGACCCGTGGGTCCCTGTGACTCAGCCGAGCGGCAGCCGGTAGAGACCGCCCGGCATCGGCTCGACCAGCCCGTCGGCGACGAGACCGTCCAGGGCGCGGGCGCGCTGCACCGGCTCGTCCCACACGCGGTCGAGCGCCGCCTGCGGGACCGGCGTGAGGGCCTCCCGCAGGACGGCGAGGAGCCGCCCGCGGACCTGGCGGTCGGTCCCCGCGTAGGTCTGGCCGCGCCGCGGCGGTCCCTGGTGCTCAGGCTTCCCGGCCAGCCGCCAGGCGCACAGGGCGGCGACCGGGCAACGGTGACACGACTCGTTCTTCGCCGTGCACACCAGCGCGCCGAGCTCCATGGAGGCGGCGGCCCAGCGCGACGCCGTGCGCTCGTCCTCGGGCAGGAGGGCCCGGGCGAGCTTGCGCTCGGCGGCCGTCGTCGCGTTCGGCGGGTACTGCGTGCCGGTGACCGCGCGGGCGAGGACGCGCCGCACGTTCGTGTCCAGGACGGCGTGCCGCTGCCCGTACGCGAACGAGGCCACGGCCGCCGCCGTGTACTCGCCGATGCCGGGCAGGGCCAGCAGCTGGGCGTGCTCGGCCGGTACGTCGCCGCCGTGCCGTTCCGTTATGGCGACCGCGGCGCCGTGCAGCCGCAGGGCACGCCGCGGGTAGCCGAGCCGGCCCCAGGCGCGGACGGCCTCGCCCGGTGCCTCCCCGGCCAGGTCGGCGGGGCGCGGCCAGCGGGCCAGCCACTGCTCGTAGACGGGCAGCACCCGGTTCACCGGCGTCTGCTGCAGCATGAACTCGCTGACCATCACGCCCCAGGGGCCGGCGTCGGGACGCCGCCACGGCAGATCGCGGGCGTGCTCGTCGAACCAGTCGATGACCGGCTCGTGCAGGGATTCACCGGCGGCGCCGGGCGCCGCGGCGGACGGAGTGCTGGGCGTGGGCAAAGTGGGTGCAGTCATGACGGAACCGATCCTGCCACGGGGGAGTGCCCGGCAGCGGCCAGCCACGGGGGTGGGTCGTAAGACCCGACGATCGGCACAGGCGTGCCCCGGCCGGTCCGCGGAGGAGTTGATCGTTACGGAGGGTGTGCGAAAGCCCGTTCTCGTCACGTACTGCGACCGGCGGAGCCTCGGCGCGGCGGAAGCGGGGGTGTTCGGCGCCCTACCGGGATGATGATCCGGAAAAGTTGCCGCTCCGGGCGGCGGGTGGCGCAAGGTAAGGGGACGATCTCTCGTACAGTTTGCGCCGTGGGATCTCTGCGCAATCCGGTCGGGCCGCTTCCCTCCTCCATCTACTGGCGACGGAGGGCCGTTCTGCTGTCCGTGGTCGGCTTGTTGGCGCTCCTCGTCCTGTGGGTGATCGCCTCCGGCGGCGGAGGCGGCAACAACAACGGGGACGGTTCCAACGGGAAGAACCCGGCCCCCTCGATCACCCCGGGGCCCTCCAGCTCCGGGCCCGCCATCAGTCAACACCCGGGCGGGCGTGACGAGTCGAGCGGTCCGGGCGACGCCGGCGACGGGGGCGGCGGCTCCGGATCGGACGGCGGCGCCGGCTCGGCCTCCGGGGGCGGCGAAGGTTCCGCCGGTTCCGCGGGGGGATCCGGCAGCGGGTTCAAGGACGGCGGGTCGGGCGAGCAGCTCCCGGCCGGATCCGGACTCCCCAACTGCACCGGCGGAGCGGTCAAGTTGACGCTGCGCAGCGTCCACAACACCTACGCGCCCGGCAGGAAGCCGGCCATCGAGCTGACCGTCAAGAACTCCGCCTCCGGCGCCTGCAAGGTCGATCTCAGCCCGAAGAACACCGTTCTGACGATCACTCAGGCGGGCGGCGACGACGCCTTCTGGTCCTCGAAGGACTGCCCCAAGGGGTCCGCCGGCCTCCTCCTGCGCGTCCCGGCCGGCGGGCACGTGACCCGCACCCTGGAGTGGGACCGCAAGGCGAGCGCCCCCGAGTGCGCGACACCTCCGGCGGGTTCGGCGTCCGCCGGCACCTACCTGGTGGAGGCGAAGGCGCCGGGCCTGGCGAAGGCGCAGACGTCCTTCGTGCTGAAGAAGGACTGACGGGACGGGAGCCCAGGGGCGCTTCGGCCCCCGGGCGGAGCTTCGCGGCCCGGGGCCGAGGGGCCCCGGGCCGCGCGAGGATCGACGACTGCGCCAGGCGCGAGAGGCCCTAGACGTACCGCTCGAGGATCGACGACTCCGCCAGGCGCGAGAGGCCCTCGCGGACGCTGCGGGCGCGCGCCTCGCCGACCCCGTCGACCGTCTGCAGGTCGTCGACGCTCGCGGCGAGCAGCTTCTGCAGGCCGCCGAAGTGCTCCACGAGCCGGTCGATGATCGCGCCGGGCAGCCGCGGCACCTTCGCCAGCAGCCGGAAGCCGCGCGGCGAGACCGCCGAGTCGAGGGCTTCCGGGGAGCCGGTGTAACCCAACGCCCGGGCCACCGTCGGCATTTCCAGCAGCTCCGCGTGCGACAGCGCGTCCAGCTCGGAGAGCGCCTCGTCGACCGTGCGCGAACGCTTGGCGGTCGGCTCGGGCACGTAGTCCCGCACGACGAGTTCGCGCTCCGGCTCCACGCCGGCGATCAACTCGTCGAGCTGGAGCGCCAGAAGACGGCCGTCCGTGCCGAGCTCGACCACGTACTCGGCGATCTCGGTGGCGATCCGGCGCACCATCTCCAGCCGCTGGGCCACCGCCGACACGTCCCGGACGGTGACCAGGTCCTCGATCTCCAGCGCCGACAGCGTGCCCGCGACCTCGTCGAGACGGAGCTTGTAGCGCTCCAGGGTGGCGAGGGCCTGGTTGGCGCGGGAGAGGATCGCCGCGGAGTCCTCCAGAACACGGCGCTGACCGTCCACGTACAGGGCGATCAGCCGCATCGACTGGGAGACCGAGACGATCGGGAAGCCGACCTGCTTGGAGACCCGGTCCGCGGTGCGGTGGCGGGTGCCGGTCTCCTCGGTCGGGATGGTCGGGTCGGGCACCAGCTGCACGCCGGCCCGCAGAATCTTGGTGATGTCCTTGTCGATGACGATGCCGCCGTCGAGCTTGCACAGCTCGCGCAGTCGGGTCGCGGTGAACTCGACGTCCAGGACGAAGCCGCCGGTACACATCGACTCGACGGTCTTGTCCCAGCCGAGCACGATGAGTCCGCCGGTGTTGCCGCGGAGAATCCGCTCGAGCCCGTCGCGCAGCGCCGTGCCGGGTGCCACGGCGCTGAGCGAGGCGCGCATCAGGCCATCGGCACCGGAGCTCCCACCGGACTTTCCGGGAGCTGCTGCCCGGTCGTTGGCTGCCACTGCACTCCTCCGGTCGCGGGTTTCCGGTCGCCCTCGGTTCGTACGGACGGGCGAGACCTGGGCAAAGTCTACCGGCGCTCTCCGTCCTCCCGTGGGGCCTCTTTCCGACGGGAGCGCGGAAGGACGCGCAGGGCGTCGCCCATGTCGGCCACTTCGACCACCTTCATACCGGGCGGAATCCTGCCCGGGTCGGTCGGGACGAGGGCGTGCGTGAAGCCCAGGCGGTGCGCCTCGGCCAGCCGTCGCTGGACGCCCGTCACCCTTCTGACCTCGCCCGCGAGCCCCACCTCACCGATCGCGACGAGGTTCTTCGGGAGCGGGGTGTCACTCGCCGCGGAGGCCAGCGCGAGCGCGATCGCGAGGTCCGCGGCGGGCTCCGAGAGCTTCACGCCGCCGACCGTCGCGGAGTAGATGTCCCGCTTTCCGAGAGCGGTGATCCGGCCGCGCTGCTCCAGAACGGCGAGCATCATCGACACCCGGGAGGTCTCCAGGCCCGAGGTCGTGCGGCGGGGAGAGGGGATCTGCGAGTCGACGGTCAGTGCCTGCACCTCGGCCACCAGCGGGCGGCGGCCCTCCAGCGTGACGGTCAGGCAGGTGCCCGGGACCGGCTCGGCGCGGCGGGTGAGGAAGAGGCCGGAGGGGTCGGCGAGACCCGTGATGCCCTCGTCGTGCAGCTCGAAGCAGCCGACCTCGTCCGTCGTGCCGTAGCGGTTCTTGACGCCGCGTACGAGACGCAGGCGCGCGTGCCGGTCGCCCTCGAAGCTCAGGACGACGTCCACGAGGTGCTCCAGCAGGCGCGGTCCCGCGATCGCGCCGTCCTTGGTGACGTGACCCACCAGCAGGGTGGACATCCCGCGGTCCTTCGAGGCGCGGATCAGGGCGCCCGCCACCTCGCGGACCTGGGCCATGCCGCCGGGTGCGCCGTCGATCTCGGGGGAGGCGACGGTCTGGACGGAGTCGAGGATCAGCAGCGACGGCTTGACGGCGTCCAAGTGGCCGAGGACCGCGGCCAGGTCGGTCTCCGCGGCGAGATACAGGTGGTCGTCGATCGCCTTGATGCGGTCGGCCCGCATCCGGACCTGGCTCGCCGACTCCTCACCGGTCACGTACAGCGTGCGGTGCTCGTCGCTCGCCGACTTGGCCGCCACGTCCAGGAGCAGCGTGGACTTGCCCACACCCGGTTCGCCCGCGACGAGGACGACGGCGCCGGGGACCAGGCCGCCGCCGAGGACGCGGTCCAGCTCGGGCACGCCGGTGCTGCGCGCGGTGGCCTGGCGGCCGTCGACCTGGCCGATGGGCACCGCGGACGTGGTGACCCGGCCCGCTGCCGTCGTACGGACCGCGGGCGTGCCGTACTCCTCGACCGTGCCCCATGCCTGGCACTCGGGGCAGCGGCCGAGCCACTTGGCCGTCTGCCAGCCGCACTCGGTGCAGCGGTAGGACGGCCGGTCCTTCGCGGTTTTCGTACGGGCAGCCATGGGGGGAACCGTAGCCGAGGCCACCGACAGTCCCCCGGCCGGTGCCGGGTCCCTCGCTGCCGGTGATCGCCGCCCGTGAGGGTGTGGGCCACGGGATGCGGGGCCGCTGTCCCCTTATGAGGGATCGTTTCACCCGTACGGATTAAATGTGCTCAAGGGGGAGGAAGGGGCCACCACTCGGCGCCTACGGTCGCACGGGTGAAGAGCAGCAGTCCGGAGACCTCGACGCACACCACCGGCGCGCACCGGGCGCACCCAGACGCTCGCAAGCGGGTGACAGCTCCCCGCGGCGCCTCGAACCGCCCCCCGGCGCATCGCCCTCCCGCGCGCTACGAGCCCTATCTGGACGGCCTGTTCACGTACTGCCTGTCCGTGCTCTGCGACCACGACGCGGCGACCGCGGCACTGGGCGACGTCCTGGTGCTCGCCGAGCGCCGGGGGGCGCGCGGACCGGACTCCGCGGACGACCGCAGGGCGTGGCTGTACGCACTCGCGCGCTGGGCCTGTCTGCGCAAGCTCGCCGAGAACCGGCGCCGGCGTCAGGCGGCGCACGCCTCCGGCGGACGCGTGACCCACCGGGATGGCGCCCACCGGGATGGCGCCCCCAGGAGGGACGCTCTCAAGGAGGCCGCCGACCGGCGCGCGGCCGAGGTGGTGAGCCGCTCGGTCCCCGAGGAGGTCCAGCGGCAGCGCCGGCGCGAACTCGCCCTGCTGGCCTGGCCGGAGGCCGCCGGCACCACGCCCGAGCAGCGTGAGGCGCTCGAACTGGCCGTGCGCCACCAGCTCGCCGCCCACGAGGTCGCCGCGGTCCTCGGGATGGACCCGGCGGCCGCGCGGGAGCTGCTCGCCACCGCCGCCTGCGAGGTGGAGCGCACGCGCGCCGCCCTCGCCGTCGTGGAGACCGGCACCTGCCCGAGCGTCGCCCGCCTCACCGGCGACCACCAGCTCGTCCTGAGCACCACCCTGCGCCGTGAACTCGTCCGGCACGTCGACGACTGCCCGCGCTGCCGCCGTACCGCCGAGCGCGCGGTGCCCGGCGCCTGGCCGGGGACCAGCGTCACGCCCGCCGCGCTCCCCGTCCTCGAGGCACCGCGGGCGGCCCTGCACCTCGCGGCGGTCCCGCGCGCGCGAAGTCACGGTCCGCGGTTCGACCGGCGGGGCTTCCCGATGGACCCGAAGGACCACGCCGCGCGCCGGGACCGGCTCCGCGCGCGTGCCGTCACGACCACCGTGGTCGCCACGGTCGTCGCCGCGCCCGTCCTCGCGCTGTGGGCGGCCTACCGGGGGGCGCCCCTCACCGGGGAGGGCACGGACGGCCGCCCGGTCACCGCGAACGAGGCGCACGGCCCCGACGGCCTCGGCGGCGACGGGTCCGGCTACGAGAACGCCGGGAACGCCAGCACCCGGCCCGACGGCCGTTTCTCCGGGGGCGACCGCTCGTCGGACGTCTCCGTGGAGGTCGTCAGCGCGAAGGCGGGCGGCGGGAAGAGCGCGGGAGAGCTAGGGGTGACGGCCGGGAACACCGGCGACACGACGCTCATCACCCTGACCGCGAGCGGGAGTTCACCGGTCCGCTGGTCCGCGTCCACGGGCGCCCCCTGGCTCTACCTGAGCCAGTCCTCCGGGACGCTCGAGCCGGGCGAGTCGCTGACGGTCAGGGTGTACGTCGACCATCTGCGGGAGCCGGCCGGCTCCTGGACCGCGCGGGTGGCGATCGCGCCGGCGGGAGCGGTGGTCACGATCACCGGATTCGGCACGGCGGGACCGTCGAACCCGGACCCGCGGCCGAGCCACCCGGTGCCGTCCGACCCGGGTCCGGGGCCCGGCACCCCGATCCCCTCCGCCCCCGACCCGACGCCCTCCGATCCCGGTCCGCGGCCGAGCGACCCGGCGCCCAGCGACTCGGCGAGCCCCGACCCGGGCGGCTCGGAGCCGCCGGGCGGGGGGCCGAGCCCGTCCTCGTAGCGGGCGGGGCTCAGCCCACGGGGTCCGCGGGATGCGGCGCCAACAGCGGGAGCTGCGAGGCGAGCCGCTCCTCGCAGAGCTCGACCAGCCGGTCGTATCCCGCCTTGCCCATCAGCTCGACCAGCTCCGGCCGGTACGAGACGTAGACGGGGTCGCCCGCGCCGTGCGCCGAGGTCGCCGACGTGCACCACCAGTGCAGGTCGTGGCCGCCCGGACCCCAGCCGCGGCGGTCGTACTCGCCGATGGACACCTGGAGCACGCGGGTGTCGTCGGGCCGGTCGATCCACTCGTACGTGCGCCGCACGGGCAGCTGCCAGCAGACGTCGGGCTTGGTCTCCAGCGGCTCGCGGCCCTCCCGCAGGGCCAGGATGTGCAGCGAGCAGCCCATGCCGCCCTCGAAGCCGGGCCGGTTCTGGAAGATGCACGACCCGTTGTACGGCCGGGTCTGGCGCTCGCCGTCCTCGTCCTCTGACACCCAGCCGGTCGCGGTGCCGATGTCGTGGTGCTGCCAGATGTCCGGCGTGAGCCGCGCCACGTACCCGGCCACGCGCTTCTCGTCGTCCTCGTCGGAGAAGTGCGCGCCCAGCGTGCAGCAGCCGTCGTCCGCGCGGCCGGCCTGGATGCCCTGGCAGCCGCTTCCGAAGATGCAGTTCCAGCGGGAGGTCAGCCAGGTCAGGTCACAGCGGAACACCTGCTCGTCGTCGGCCGGATCCGGGAATTCCACCCAGGCGCGGGCGAAGTCGAGCCCCTGTTCGTCCGCCTTCAGGAGCTTCTTGGACCTGGACGCCTTCGCCTGCGAAGGTTCCTTGGCCGATTTGTCGGGCTTCGCCTTTTTCGTCTTTGGCACCCGTCCAGGGTAAGTCGCCGGAGTCCGCTCCGGGCACTGCCATCCGCACGGCGGGCAGTAGCGTTCCGTACATGAGACTCGGTGTCCTCGACGTGGGTTCGAACACGGTGCATCTGCTGGTGGTGGACGCGCACCCCGGTGCGCGCCCGCTGCCCGCGCACTCGCACAAGGTGGAGTTGCGGCTCGCCCAGCTTCTCGACCCGGACGGTGCCATCGGCCCGGACGGCGTCGACCGGCTGATATCGGTCGTCCATGAGGCGATGCAGGCCGCCGAGGACAAGGGAGTGGAGGAGCTGCTGCCGTTCGCGACCTCCGCGGTGCGCGAGGCGAGCAACGCGGACGACGTGCTGTCCCGCGTGCACTCCGCGACCGGCGTCGAACTCCAGGTCCTGTCCGGCGCGGAGGAGGCCCGGCTCACCTTCCTCGCCGCCCGCCGCTGGTTCGGCTGGTCGGCCGGGAAGCTGCTCGTTCTGGACATCGGCGGCGGTTCCCTGGAGATCGCCTACGGGGTGGACGAGGAGCCGGACACGGCGGTGTCGCTGCCGCTGGGGGCCGGGCGGCTGACCGCCGGGTGGCTGCCCGGGGATCCGCCGGAGCCGGGCGCCGTCAAGTCCCTGCGCCGCCATGTGCGGGCGCGGATCGCCCGTAGCGTCGGCGAGTTCACCCGCCTCGGCGCTCCCGACCACGTGGTCGCCACGTCGAAGACCTTCAAACAGCTCGCCCGCCTGGCCGGCGCCGCGCGTTCCGCGGAGGGGCTCTACGTCCCGCGTGAGCTGAAACGGGAGTCGCTGGAGGGGTGGGTGCCGAAGCTCGCCGCCATGACCACCGGCGAGCGGGCCGGGCTTCCCGGCGTGTCCGAGGGGCGGGCCGGGCAACTGGTCGCCGGGGCGTTGGTGGCGGAGGCCACGATGGATCTCTTCGGGGTGGAGACGGTGGACATCTGCCCCTGGGCCCTCCGGGAGGGCGTGATCCTCCGCCACCTGGACCACATGCCCCCGACGTGAAGCCGGCCGGCGCCGGGGCGGAGCGGCGCCCCGGCCCCGACGGGACGCCGCCCACCCGGCACGACCTGCGCCCGCCTGCGCCTGCCGCCCCGGGTGGGTGGCCCGTACCGCAGCCGGCACGACCCGCACCCGCCTGCGCCCACCGCCCCGGTCGGCTGTCCGTGCCGCGATCGGCACGACCCGCACCCGCCCTCCGTCAGAAGGGGCCGTGCCGGTACATCAGATGCCCGTTGCAGGTCGGGCAGGAAGCGCCGGTCCACCCCCGTCACCAAGGTGCACGCCCGACATGCAACGGGCGGATGTACCGGCACGGCCCCGACCCACCCACCGCAGCCAAGGCGTCCCGCACCCCAGCGAGGGCGTCCCCGTACCCCAGCGAGGGCGTCCCCGTACCGCAGCGAGGGCGTCCCCGCACCGCAGCGAAGGCGCCCCGCACCGAAGCGAAGGCGCCCCGCACCGAAGCGAAAGCGCCCTCGCGCCCCAGCGAAGGCGCCCCACCCAAGGCGCCCCCGCCAGACACCCGCCCCGTACTCTGTCCCTCGTGGCAGAACCAGTGGTGCGCATCCCGGATGCGAAGGTCGCGCTGTCCACGGCCTCCGTGTATCCGGAGTCGACGGCGACGGCCTTCGAGATCGCCGCGCGCCTCGGCTACGACGGCGTCGAGGTCATGGTCTGGACCGACCCGGTCAGTCAGGACATCGAGGCCCTGCGCAGACTCAGCGACTACCACCGGATGCCGATCCTCGCGGTCCACGCCCCCTGCCTCCTGATCACGCAGCGCGTGTGGTCCACCGACCCGTGGACCAAGCTCCAGCGCGCCCAGGCCGCCGCGGAGAAACTCGGCGCCGGCACCGTCGTCGTACACCCCCCGTTCCGCTGGCAGCGCCAGTACGCCCGGGACTTCGTCGACGGCATCTGGCGGATGGCCGGCGAGACGGACGTCCGGTTCGCGGTCGAGAACATGTACCCCTGGCGCTACCGCGACCGCGAGATGCTCGCCTACGCACCCGACTGGGACGTGACGAAGGAGGACTACCGTCACTTCACCATCGACCTCAGCCACACCGCGACGGCCCGCACGGACGCCGTGGGGATGATCGACCGCATGGGCGACCGTCTCGGCCACGTCCACCTCGCGGACGGCAACGGCTCCAGCAAGGACGAGCACCTCGTCCCGGGCCGCGGCACCCAGCCCTGCGCCGAGGTGCTGGAGCGCCTCGCGACGACCGGCTTCGACGGCCACGTCGTCATAGAGGTCAACACCCGCCGCGCGATGTCCAGTGCGGAGCGCGAGGCAGACCTCGCCGAGGCCCTCGCCTTCACCCGGCTCCATCTCGCCTCGTCCGTCCGGGTCCCCCGGTCGTGACCGCGGCGGCCCCCGCCCCCCGCCGCCGCGGGCGCCCGTCCCGTACGGAGACGGCGGGCTCCCCGGCCACCCGGGAGGTCATCCTCGCCGCGGCCCGGGAGGAGTTCAGCGCGCGGGGCTACGAGAAGACGTCCGTACGGGGCATCGCCAGGACGGCGGGCGTGGACTCCGCGCTGGTGCACCACTACTTCGGCACGAAGGAACAGGTCTTCGAAGCGGCCGTCGAGGTCGCCTTCGCCCCCGCCCTGGACGCCCCGAACGCCGTCGAGGACGGCCCCCCGGAGGGCGTCGGGGAACGCCTCACCCGCTTCGTCCTCGGCGTCTGGGAGAACCCGGCGACCCGTGCGCCCCTGCTCGCGATCGTCCGTTCCGCGGTGAACAACGAGACCGCGGCGGCCGTCTTCCGCCGCCTGATCACCGCCCAGCTGATGCGCCGCATAGCCCGCCAGCTGGACGTCCCGGACCCGGAGCTGCGCGCCGAGCTGGCGGCGGCGCAGCTGGTCGGCGTCGCGATGCTGCGCTACGTGATCAAGGTGGAGCCGCTCGCCTCGGCGGACCCGGAACAGGTCATCGCCCGGATCGCCCCGGTCGTCCAGGCCCACCTCACCAGCCCCTGACGCATCCCGGACCGGCCCCCCACCCCCGGCCGGCCCCCTGCACCCGCTGCCCCGAACCGGGAACCGCCACCCGAGACACGCATCCCGCATTCCGGACACCCCGTCCGGATCCTGGAGCACCGGCGTAGGCTCGACGACAGTCATTACTCTCCGAAGGAGCGAGCGACGATGCCCCAGCTGAGGTCCCGCACAGTCACCCACGGCCGCAACATGGCGGGCGCACGCGCCCTTATGCGCGCCTCCGGTGTACCGGGCGCGGACATCGGCCGGAAGCCGATCATCGCGGTCGCCAACTCGTTCACCGAGTTCGTGCCGGGCCACACCCACCTCCAGCCGGTCGGCCGGATCGTG
Organism: Streptomyces sp. GLSS-08; assembly: GCF_056387915.1. Classification (NCBI taxonomy): domain Bacteria; kingdom Bacillati; phylum Actinomycetota; class Actinomycetes; order Kitasatosporales; family Streptomycetaceae; genus Streptomyces; species Streptomyces sp. GLSS-08. The sequence continues at coordinate 11,039 of NZ_JBWJAQ010000012.1, read as the reverse complement.
AGCGAGGCCATCACGGCGGCCGGGGGCATCCCGCGCGAGTTCAACACCATCGCGGTCGACGACGGCATCGCGATGGGGCACGGCGGCATGCTGTACTCCCTGCCCTCGCGCGACCTGATCGCGGACAGCGTCGAGTACATGGTGGAGGCCCACTGCGCCGACGCCCTGATCTGCATCTCGAACTGCGACAAGATCACCCCGGGCATGCTGATGGCCGCCCTGCGGCTGAACATCCCGACGGTCTTCGTCTCCGGCGGCCCGATGGAGTCCGGCCGCGCCACCCTCGTCGACGGCACGGTTCGCACGCTCGACCTGGTCGACGCGATCTCCGACGCGGTGAACGACAAGATCTCGGACGAGGACATCCTCCGTATCGAGGAGAACGCCTGTCCGACCTGCGGCTCCTGTTCCGGCATGTTCACCGCCAACTCGATGAACTGCCTCACCGAGGCCATCGGCCTGTCGCTGCCGGGCAACGGCTCGGTCCTCGCCACGCACACCGCCCGCAAGGGGCTGTACGAGGACGCCGCGCGCACGGTCATGGACGTCACGCGCCGCTACTACGAGCAGGACGACGAGTCGGTCCTCCCGCGCAACGTCGCCACCCTCGCCGCCTTCGAGAACGCCATGGCGCTGGACATCGCGATGGGCGGTTCGACCAACACGATCCTGCACCTGCTGGCCGCGGCCCAGGAGGCGGGCGTCCCCTTCGGCCTGGAGGAGATCAACGCGGTCTCGCGCCGGGTCCCCTGCCTCGCCAAGGTCGCGCCGAACGTCGCCAAGGACCGTACGTACTACATGGAGGACGTGCACCGTGCGGGCGGCATCCCGGCCCTGCTGGGCGAGCTGCACCGGGCCGGCCTGCTGAACGAGGACGTGCACTCGGTGCACAGCCCGTCACTGTCGGACTGGCTGAAGACGTGGGACGTGCGCGGCGGCTCCCCGTCCCCGAAGGCCGTCGAGCTGTGGCACGCGGCCCCCGGCTGCGTCCGCTCCTCCGAGGCCTTCTCCCAGTCCGAGCGCTGGGAGGCCCTCGACGAGGACGCCGAGAACGGCTGCATCCGCTCCGCGGAGCACGCGTACTCCAAGGACGGCGGCCTGGCGGTCCTCAAGGGCAACCTGGCCGTGGACGGCTGTGTCGTGAAGACGGCCGGCGTCGACGAGTCCATCTGGACCTTCGAGGGCCCGGCGGTCGTCTGCGAGTCGCAGGAGCAGGCCGTCGAGAAGATCCTGAACAAGCAGATCAGGGACGGCGACGTGGTCGTCATCCGCTACGAGGGCCCCAAGGGCGGCCCGGGCATGCAGGAGATGCTCTACCCGACGTCCTTCCTCAAGGGCCGTGGCCTCGGCAAGACCTGCGCCCTGATCACCGACGGCCGCTTCTCCGGCGGCACCTCGGGTCTGTCGATCGGTCACGCCTCGCCCGAGGCGGCGTCCGGCGGCACCATCGCCCTCGTCGAGGACGGTGACCGCATCCGGATCGACATCCCGAACCGCTCGATCGAACTGCTGGTCTCCGACGCCGACCTGGCGGCCCGCCGCGCGGCGCTGAACGGTGTGTACGCGCCGGTGGGCCGCGACCGGAAGGTCTCCGCCGCGCTGCGCGCCTACGCGGCGATGGCGACGAGCGCGGACAAGGGCGCGGTCCGGGACGTCTCGAAGCTGGGCTGACGCCCGCACCCGGGTGACGTTCGGCACCGGGTCCACGTGAAGGGGCCGCTCCTCGGGGGAGCGGCCCCTTCACGGCTCCCACCCCCCCGGACGGCGCGAGCCACCACCCCACAGCCCACCGCCCCGACATCCCCCGGTTCGCGCCCGCCGGGTTCCCGGTCCGGACCCGTCTCGGCCCGGGCCCGCCGGGTTCCCGGTCCGGACCCGTCTCGACCCGGGCCCGCCGGGCTCCCGGCCGGGACACACCTCGGCATCGCCTGCCGAGCTCCCTGCCCCGGACACACGTGGGTCCGCGCCCGCCGGGCTCCCGGCGCCGACACATCTCGGTCCGCGCCCGCCCGGCTCCCGGCCCGCGCCCGCCCGGCTCCCGGCCCGGGCACGTCCCGGCTCACCCCGGGCGTCCCGCTCACCACCCCGCCGGGTCGTTCCCCGCCACCGCGAACACCGTTCCGTCGGGCGCGCTCGCGTACACGCGTCCGCCCGCCACCGAGGGCGCCGGGAGCTGCGCCACGACCCGGTCGGACCGGGCGCCGAGCCGGATCGAGGTCTGGCCGACGAGCCGGCCCACGCGGCTGTCCACGGCGAGCAGCCGCCCGTCGGCCGAGGTGAAGTACACGTGCCGGGCGTCGGCGACGGGTGCCGAGCCCCGGCTGGCCGACGTCTCCAGCCGCCACCGCTGTTTGAGCGTGTCCAGGTCGACGGCGACCATCCCGCCACCGGTGGCCAGCAGATGGACGGTGTCCCCGCGGACGGTGGCCTGGGCCTGCGGGAGCGCCACCGGGAGAGCGACCCGGCGCGATGTCTCAGTGCGCGGGTCGTACCTGACCAGGGCGTTCGTCTCACCGTTCAGGTCGTCGGCGGTGAGGACCAGGGCGCCGTGCCGGGTGCCGGCCGGGGTCAGCCGCCCCGCCAGCCGGGTGTCCCAGCGCACCGCCCCGGTCCCGGGGTCCACCGCGGTGACGTGCGTACCGGACCCGTCGGCCGTCAGGCTCGTGGCGTACGCGGGCCCGCCGCCGGGGAAGGCGGCGACGGCCGGTGAGAGGTGCCCGGACAGCCGGTGGCGCCAGCGCTTGTGGCCGGAGGCGCCGTCGACGCCCGTGACGGTCCCGTCGGCATCGGTGAGCAGCACGGTGCCGCCCGCGTGCCCGACACCGCCGTACGCCGAGAGGTCCAGCTTCCAGCGCGTCCGGCCCGTGGCCGGGTCGAGCGCCTCGAGCCGCCGCCCCTCGTGGGTCACGACGTGCACCAGGCCGCCGGAGACGACCGGCGACGGGACCGGGCCGGCCCGCTCGGTGGACGTGTGCCGCCACAGCACCGTGCCGTCGGCCGGATTCAGCGCGGAGACCAGCCCGGGCTGCGCGCAGAACAGCTTGTCCGCCGCGTACGCGCACTGCGGCGTCCCGAAGGCCTCTCCGGAGGAATGCCCCCCGGGGGAGCCGTCGGTGCCGGTGGAGCCCGCCGGGTCGGACGCCGGCCGGGTGTCCCAGGTGCTGACGACCGTCGACGCGGGCTGCGGCCGGTCACCGCGGGGAGCGCCGCGGTCCTGGAAGACCAACTGGGTCGAGGCCAGTCCACCGCCCACGACCAGGGCGAGCGCTCCGACGGCGAGGAGCACCCGGTTACGCAGCCGCCCCGCGGAGCCGCGCACCGCGCCCGCCCCCCGGCCACTGCCGCCGGACGCGCCCTCCTCCCGACCGCCGTCGCCCCGCCCTCCTCGCCCGTCACCGTCACTGCCGCCCCAGCCACCCTCGCGGGCCGCGTCCACGGGACCGGAAGGCAGGGCCGCCCGCTGTGCCGGTATGAACGCCTGGGTGTCGTAGGAGGCGGCCACCGAGCGCAGTTCCTGCATCAGCTCGTCGGGGGTGGGCCTGTCCTCCGGCTCCTTGGCCAGACAGCGCTTGACGAACGGCGCGAGGTTCTCCGGCACACCGGTCAGGTCCGGCTCGTCGTGCACGACCTGGTACGCGACGACGTACGGGCTGTCGGAGTCGAAGGGGCCGCGGCCCGTGGCCGCGTGCACCATCACCGACCCCAGGGCGAAGATGTCCGCGGCAGGACCCACCTCCCGCGGACGCCGGAACTGCTCGGGCGCCATGAAGGGCGGCGTGCCGATCAACTTTCCCGTCTCGGTGTGCAGTTCGCTGTCCGACGGCCGTGAGATGCCGAAGTCGATGACCTTGGGGCCGTCCTCGGCGAGCAGGACGTTGCTGGGCTTGAGGTCGCGGTGGACGACCCCCACCCGGTGGATGTCCCGCAGCGCCTCGGCGAGTCCGGCCATCAGGCGGCGCAACTGACCGGTGGCCATGGGCCCGTTCCGCTTCACATGCTCGGCGAGGGTCGGCGCGGGGATGAACAGCGTGGCCATCCACGGACGTCCGCTGTCGGGGTCGGCGTCGACGACAGGCGCGGTGAACGCGCCGCTCACCCGGCGCGCGGCGGCGATCTCCTGCCGGAACCGCCCCCTGAACTCGGGGTCCCTGGCGAGTTCCGCGTGTACGACCTTCACCGCGAGGCGCAGCCCGGATTCGCTGCGGGCGAGATGGACGACGCCCATCCCGCCGGATCCGAGGCGATCCTCCAGGCGGTACCGGCCGGCGTACTCGGGAAGTTCCGCTTCCGCATCCGCTCCGGCGTTCGGCTGTGGCGCCATGGAACCCACCCCCGTGCTGTTCGTCCGCGCGCGACGCACGGAGCCTAGTCGATGCTTCGTGCGAGACAGAGGCGGCTTGCTAGCCTCCGCGTGCGACAGGCGAACAACTGTGCTTGGCGTGATGTCGACGGTCGTCCGCAGGACGGACGCGACATCCAGTCAGATTCATCCAGTCAGATTCAACGGGGGAGGCCTTCATGGCTGTTGACCGCATCGGGAGCACCGCGACCGAGAGAACGGAAACCGAGAGAACGGAAACCGAGAGAACGGAAACCGAGAGCACCGCGGCAAAGGCCGTGGTCACGACGGCGGCCGCGAGCACGGCGGAAGCGGCGCTGCAGTACTACGCGATCGCACCGGGCCGGACGGTCAACGTCCGCAGCGGTCCCGGCACCTCGTACCGCATCGTCCGGGTCCTGCCCGAGGGCTCGAGCGTGGCGATCTTCTGCCAGCGCCCGGGCGAGACGATCAGCGGCCCGTACGGGACGACGAGCATCTGGGACAACATCGCGAGCGGCGAGTACGTCTCGGACGCGTACGTGAAGACGGGCAGCGACGGCTACGTCGCGCCGCGCTGCGGCTGAACGCCGGTGCGCGGGGTTCGCGGGGGACCGGATCGCGGGGGCGATAATCGTCGCGTGAGCAGCGACGAGACCGGTACCCCCGCGGGCCCCCAGCCCGAGCCCATCCGTTTCTTCGGCACGACGTGGGTGGAGCACGACGGCGGCTACGCGGCCCGCCGGGTTGGTGTGGCCGCCGGCTCCCTCGCCGCCGCGGCCGCCGCCTGCTTCGTCCTGCGCTTCGCCTACCAGGGCCTGGCGATCGCGGATGTCGGCCGGGCCGTCACGCTGTTGGTCGTCGTGATGTTCGCGGTGTGCAGCGCGCTCGCCTTCCGCCACACGTGGGAGACCTTCGCCGAGCGCCCCGACCCCGACCGGCAGGCCTCGCTCCGCGGACTCCTCGCCGTAGGCTTCATCGGCTCCCTCTTCGCCTACTTCTTCCGCTCCCTCTCCGAGGCCCCGGGCGAGAGGCTCCACCGCGAGGAGTACGAGGCGGCCCGCACCCAGTACGAACGCCGCATGGAGCGCCGCACCCGCAACCCGTCCAGGAAGCGGCACGGCTAGCGCCCCGCAGCCCGTCCGGGAAGCGGCCGGCGCGCGCGCACTTCGGCCCGTCCGGCGTCCGAGGGCGAGTCCGTGGGCGACGCGGGGCCCGGGGGGCGAGGCCCCCGGGACGGGAAGGGACGGAGGGGGCGGAAACCCGTCGGCGCACCACCGGTCGGCACGAAATCACCTGCCCCTCCCGTCCCGCCCCGGCCACCATGACCGTATGGCCGCCCCCACACGCGACTCGGACCACGACTCGAACCCCACAGCCCACCCCTCCTCCCACCACACCCGGGCCCACTCCTTCAACGCCGCCGCCGCCCAGTACGCCGCGAACCGCCCCTCCTACCCGCCCGCCCTCCTCGACGCCCTCGAAGACCTGGCGGGCCGCCCCCTCGCCGGCGCCCGCGTCGTCGACGTCGGCGCCGGCACCGGCATCGCGACCGCGCTGCTGCGCGCGAGGGGCGCGGACGTGCTCGCCGTCGAGCCCGGCGAGGGCATGGCGGCCGAATTCCGCCGCACCCTCCCCGGCGTCCCGTTGGTCCGCGGCGACGGCAACGCGCTCCCGCTCGCCGCCGCCCGCGCCGACCTCCTCACCTACGCCCAGGCCTGGCACTGGACCGACCCGGCCCGCTCGGTCCCGGAGGCGATGCGGGTGCTGCGTCCGGGCGGCGTCCTCGCCCTGTGGTGGAACATGGACGCCCAGGACGTCCCGTGGATCGCCGCCCAGGCGGGCCGGGTGGAACGCCGCTTCGGGGCGGGCATCGGCAAGAAGAGCGGCGGCGGCCCCCGCGCCGAGCTGGCCTTCACCGGCGCCCCGCACGTCCCCGACTTCGCACACCGCCGGATCCGCTGGAGCCGCACGGTCCCCCTCGACACCCACCTCGCCAACATCGGCAGCCACTCGCTCTTCCTGGTCCTCGGCGAGGAGGGGACGTCGGCCTTCCTCGCCGAGGAGCGCACCCACCTCCTGGAGGTCTTCCCGGACGGACTGGTCGAGGAGGTCTACGACGTCATGCTGATCGTCGCCACCCGCTCGTGACCCCGGCCGACGGCCCCACCGGCCCCCGGCCCACCCCCCCCACCACACCGCCACGACCAGGCCGCGCGTCCACCCCGTGTGGTCAGCGCGGCGTCTGCGGCACGGCGGTCCCAGGCCTTGACGAGCGAGCACTCCGGCCCGCAATAATCATCACATGGTGAATATAAATCGGCGGCCGCCCGACCCCACCGCGCCCCCCGCCGTCCGCGCCGCAGGCCTCACCGTCGTACGCGGCACCCGTCAGGTCCTGCGCGGACTCGACTTCGCCGTACCCCGTGGACAGATCACCGGCCTGCTCGGCCCCTCGGGCTGCGGCAAGTCCACCCTGATGCGCGCGACCGTCGGCACCCAGGCCGGGGTGACCGGCACCCTCGAAGTCCTCGGCCGCCCCGCCGGCGACGCCGCCCTGCGCTCCCGCATCGGTTACGTCACCCAGGCCCCCTCCGTCTACGACGACCTGTCCGTCCGCCAGAACCTCGACTACTTCGCCGCGATCCTCGACCCCGGCCGGCCGGCCGCCGACCGACGCCACGAGCACGTCACCCGGGCCATCGCCGACGTCGACCTCACCGCACACGCCGACTCCCTCGCGGGCAACCTCTCCGGCGGCCAGCGCAGCCGCGTCTCCCTCGCCGTCGCCCTCCTCGGCACCCCCGAACTCCTCGTCCTCGACGAGCCCACCGTCGGCCTGGACCCCGTCCTGCGCCGCGACCTGTGGAGCCTCTTCCACTCCATCGCCGCCGACCGCGGCGCCACCCTCCTCGTCTCATCACACGTCATGGACGAGGCCGAGCGCTGCCACCGGCTGCTCCTGATGCGCGAGGGCAGGATCCTCGCCGGGGGCACCTCCCGGCCGGAGGCCGGGGGAGACACCCCCGACGCCCTTCGCGAGCGCACCGGCTCCGACACCGTCGAAGCCGCCTTCCTCCACCTGGTCGACGAGGCCGTCGCCGCCGGCCGGTGCACCCCCGCAGGCACCCCGCCCGCCACCGGCACCCCGGCCGCGAACGACGACCGGTCCGGCAAGGAGACCGCCCGATGAGCACCACCACGGCCACCCGCCCGGGCACGGACCCGGCGGCCCGCCCGAGCGCCGTCAACCTCTCCCGCACCACCGCGACCGCGACCCGCGTACTGCGCCAGCTCCGCCACGACCCGCGCACCATCGCGCTGATGATCCTCGTCCCGTGCGTGATGCTCCTGCTGCTGCGCTACGTGTTCGACGCCGACCCGCGCACCTTCGACTCCGTCGGCGCCTCGCTGCTCGGAATCTTCCCGCTCATCACGATGTTCCTGGTCACCTCCATCGCCACCCTGCGCGAACGCACCTCCGGCACCCTCGAACGCCTCCTCGCCATGCCCCTGGGCAAGGGCGACCTCATCGCCGGCTACGCCCTCGCCTTCGGTGCCCTCGCCATCGTCCAGTCCGCACTCGCCACCGGGCTCGCGGTCCGGATCCTCGGACTGGACGTCACCGGCTCGCCCTGGCTGCTCCTGCTGGTCGCCCTGCTCGACGCGCTGCTCGGCACTGCCCTCGGCCTCTTCGTCTCCGCCTTCGCGGCCTCGGAGTTCCAGGCGGTCCAGTTCATGCCGGCCGTGATCTTCCCCCAGCTCCTCCTCTGCGGCCTGTTCGCCCCGCGCTCCGACATGCACCCCGTCCTCGAAGCGATCTCCGACGTCCTCCCCATGTCGTACGCCGTCGACGGCATGAACGAGGTCCTCACGCACCCCGACTTGACGGCCGCCTTCGTCCGCGACGCCCTGATCGTCGCGGGCTGCGCCCTCCTGGTCCTGACGCTCGGCGCGGCCACGCTCCGCAGGCGCACGAACTGAAAGCCGCCACCCGCCGCGGCCGCACGACCCGGGAGGTGCCGGCCGGACGGCCCCCGTCCCGTCCAGCGGACAGCACGGCCCTCCCGGCACCCCGGGTGCGAGGATGGACACCGGACGACGCACCCCCGGAGGGCACCCGCACATGAGCCAGAAAGTCGCAGTCCTCGGTACCGGCAAGATCGGCGAGGCCCTGCTCAGCGGCATGATCCGCGCCGGCTGGGCCCCTGCCGACCTGCTGGTGACCGCCCGCCGCCCCGAGCGCGCCGAGGAACTCCACCAGCGCCACGGAGTCACCCCGGTCGGCAACATCGAGGCCGCCAGGACCGCCGACACCCTGATCCTCACGGTCAAGCCCCAGGACATGGGCACCCTCCTCGACGAGCTCGCCCCGCACGTCCCCGTCGGCCGCCTCGTCATCAGCGGCGCCGCGGGCATCCCGACCTCCTACTTCGAGGAGCGGCTCGCCGAGGGCACTCCCGTCGTCCGCGTCATGACGAACACCCCCGCGCTCGTCGACGAGGCCATGTCCGTCATCTCCGCGGGCAGCCATGCCACCGCCGAGCACCTCGCCCACGCCGAGGAGATCTTCGGCGCCGTCGGCAAGACGCTCCGCGTCCCCGAGTCCCAGCAGGACGCCTGCACCGCGCTCTCCGGCTCGGGACCGGCGTACTTCTTCTACCTGGTCGAAGCCATGACGGACGCGGGCATCCTGCTCGGCCTGCCCCGCGACAAGGCCCACGACCTCATCGTCCAGTCCGCGATCGGCGCCGCCGTGATGCTCCGCGACAGCGGCGAGCACCCCGTGAAGCTCCGCGAGAACGTCACCTCCCCCGCGGGCACCACGATCAACGCCATCCGCGAGCTGGAGAACCACGGCGTGCGCGCGGCCCTCATCGCCGCGCTGGAAGCCGCCCGCGACCGCAGCCGCGCACTGGCCTCCGGCAACAGCTGACCCCGGCCCCGGAGCCGGGGGCGCACCACCCCCGGCTCCGGACCCCTGCCCGTCGCCGGTCAACCGCCCGCAGGCAGCAACCCGATCGCCCGGTACGCCGCGTCGACCGTCGGCCGCCCCAGCTCTCTCGCCCGCTCCGCACCCCGCCGCAGCACCCCCGCCACATGGGCGGGGTCCGCGCACAACTCCTTGTGCCTCTCCTGGACGGGCCTCAGCAGTTCGACCACGGCCTCTGCGGTGTCCCTCTTCAGCGCCCCGTACGACGTGTACGACCCACTCAACGCCTCCGGGTCACCACCCGTGCAGCTCGCGAGGATCTCCAGCAGATTGGAGACCCCGGGCCGCTTCTCCGGGTCGTACGCCACGTCCTGCGCGCTGTCCGTGACCGCCCGCATCACCTTCCTGCGTACGGTGTCCGGCTCGTCGAGCAGATACACGACCCCCGGCCCGACGTCGTCGCTCTTGCCCATCTTCGACGTCGGCTCCTGCAGGTTCATCACCCGCGCCGCGACCTCGGGCCGGGTGGCCCGCGGCACCACGAAGGTGTGCCCGTACCGCTGGTTGAAGCGCACCGCGAGATCCCGCGTGAGTTCGACGTGCTGGGTCTGGTCGTCCCCGACCGGCACCTCGTCCGTCCCGTACGCCAGGATGTCCGCCGCCATCAGTACGGGATACGTCAGCAGCGACAGGCGCACACTCCCGCCGCGTTCCCGCTCCCGGGCGGCCTTTTCCTTGTACTGGATCATCCGCCGCATCTCCCCGTCGGTCGCGACGCACTCCAGCAGGTACGACAGCCGCGTGTGCTCGTCCACCTGACTCTGTACGAACACCGTGCACAGCTCCGGATCCAGCCCCGACGCCAGCAGCAGCGTGGCCGCCTGCCTGCTGAGCCTGCGCACCCGGGCCGGATCGTGGTCCACGGTCAGCGCGTGCAGATCCACGATGCAGAAGAGGGCGTCGGCCCGGTGCTGGTCGACCTCGGCCCACCGCCGTACGGCCCCCAAGTAGTTGCCCAGCGTCAGATGCCCGGTCGGCTTGACCCCGCTGAAGATCCGCGTCATCTCTCCACCTCCTGCTCGGGGCCGCCGCGACCGCCGGCCGGTCCTCCCGGAGGGAGACGCAAAAAACGGCCGCCGAGGCGGCGGCCGTTGGATGCATACGTGAGCACGGCCGCCCTCAGGCGGCCCACCACTGCTGGGTGCACGCATGCGTAGTCATGGGCCGAGAGTACGCCTCCGGGGCGCCCCAGGGATGGAGTTGACACGCCCCTGCCCCGTACGTAATGTTCTCCGGGCTGTCCGACGTGAGCGCCGACTCCGGTCGGTCCCCGGACGGCCATTCCGCAGCAAGCATCCAACGAACGACGTTCAGTCGTCGCGTCGTTTTCATGCGTGCTTGCGAAATGAGGAATCCGCGTTCGAAAGGACGCCGACCCGATTAGCTCGGGGGCCGAGATTCCGCTAAAGTCTCACTCGTCGGAACGGCCAAAAAGCCGGGAAGACAAGCCCCCTGACTGGGAATCAGGCCCGAGAGGATCTGGTAGAGTCGGAACCGCCGGAAAGGGAAACGCGAAAGCGGAAACCTGGAAAGCACCGAGGAAATCGGAGCCGGAAACGGTCTGATAGAGTCGGAAACGCAAGACCGAAGGGAAGCGCCCGGAGGAAAGCCCGAGAGGGTGAGTACAAAGGAAGCGTCCGTTCCTTGAGAACTCAACAGCGTGCCAAAAATCAACGCCAGATATGTTGATACCCCGTCTCCAGCATCAGCTGGGACGAGGTTCCTTTG